>NZ_BAABDD010000018.1:0-100570 GCF_039539445.1 Salinactinospora qingdaonensis | reverse complement strand
GGGGGGCGGATTCCTGTGGGGACGTGGCGCTAGGGCACCCGCCCTAGGCGCAGCTTGCCCTTAGCAGGGGGGCGGATTCCTGTGGGGACGTGGCGCTAGGGCACCCGCCCTAGGCGCAGCTTGCCCTCAGCAGGGGGGCGGATTCCTGTGGGGACGTGGCGCTAGGGCACCCGCCCTAGGCGCAGCTTGCCCTCAGCAGGGGGGCGGATTCCTGTGGGGACGTGGCGCTAGGGCACCCGCCCTAGGCGCAGCTTGCCCTTAGCAGCCGGGCGGATTCCTATGGAGACGTGGCGCTAGGGCACCCGCCCCAAGCACACCCCACCCTTAGCAGCCGGGCGGATTCCTATGGAGACGTGGCGCTAGGGCACCCGCCCCAAGCACACCCCACCCTCAGCAGCCGGGCGGATTCCTATGGAGACGTGGCGCTAGGACACCCACCCTAGGCGCAGCTTGCCCTTAGCAGCCGGGCGGATTCCTGTGGGGCCGCGGCGCTAGGACACCCACCCCAAGCACAGCCCACCCCTGGCTGCTGAGATCGCGAAGCGATCGAGGCACGAGCGACGGGAAACACCATACGTCTCCCCCAACCCAAACCCACACAGCGCCGAAGACCCCACTGGAGTAAGGCTGCTCCCCACTGTCACACCAACGCGGCCAGCTCGCCGAAACGCTCCCCCGCCCGCAGGGATGGCCCCACCACACCCCACGTGGTGGGACCGACCGAATGATGCTCCCCGCGCGTGCGGGGATATTCCGGCTCCTGTCCCGATAACGGGGTCACCGGAGGCGCCCACGGGAGGTGTCCCCGCGGCCCAAGCCGGTCAGGTTGAGCAGCGCGGCAGCCAGCGCCCACTCGGATTTCTTGAATTGATTGTTGTTCACGTGTCGCCCCTCCCGATAATGCCAGGGGACTGGTGAATCCACGTTGCCACAAAGAGCACTGAAATAGGGGCAGGTATGAGCTAAGTTCGATTTCATAAAAGGCTGTCAAGGTTTCGGTTGCCTCGTTCGAGGTGCAAATAGCGCAAGAAATGTGTTATAGAATGACGTTCAGTTGTCGATGAGGGTTTTCCTTTGTTGTTGCACGTCAAGGCTGTATTTGGCGGAGAAGGGTGGGGTCGTCATGACGCTGGAATTCCCCGTCGCCATCGGGTGCGGCCCGATACTCCTTGCCGGATGCGGTCAGCGAAAAGTTGGCATCTCCACGAGCGGCGCTTTTCCCGCGCTGAGGATGTGGTGTGACATAGTCCGCGCGCGACCCGTAGGGGAGTTCAGGATCGAGGGGCGGGCCATCCGGCGGGGCTGGCGGCCGGCATGATCTGGCCAGTGACCGCGCCGAAGCCGATGCGGGAGCCCGCGGGACCGGGAGCGGTTGCGGTGATGGTGACCTCGTCGCCGTCGGCGAGGAAACCGCGCGTGGTGCCATCGGGCAGTTCGACGGGTTCGGCGCCGTTCCAGCTCAGTTCGGCCAGCGAACCGCGCTGGTCGCGATCGGGTCCGCTGACGGCGCCCGAAGCGTACAGGTCACCGGTGCCAATCGAGGCGCCGTTGCCGGTCAGGTGCGCCAGCAGTTGCGATGGTGTCCAGTACATAGCAGCGAACGGTGGCCGCGAGAGCACGTGCCCGTTGAGCCGTATCTCCAACTCCAGGTCCAGGCCCCATTCCTCGGTATCGCGCAGGTAGTCCAGGGGGTGCGGGTCGCGTGGTGGCGCGGCCACCCGGGCCTGCTCCAGCGCCTCCAAGGGGACGACCCACGGCGACACCGACGTGGCGAACGACGTGCCCAAGAATGGCCCGAGCGGCACGCGCTCCCACTCCTGGATGTCTCGCGCCGCCCAGTCGTTGACTAGACACACGCCGAATACGTGCTCGCGGAAATCCTCGATCGGCACCCGGCGACCCGGGTGGGAGCCGGTTCCCACCACGAAGCCCACTTCGGCCTCGAAGTCGAGCCGGCGCGACGGCCCGAAACTGGGCTCGGTCTCGTCGGGCGCCTTGCGCTGCCCCTGCGGTCGGGTCACCGGCGTCCCAGAGACCACCACGGTGCCGGAGCGGCTGTAGTAGCCCATGGGCAGATGCCGCCAGTTCGCCGGTAGCGGCTCGGCGTCGGGAAGCAGCATGCGCCCCATGGTGCGGGCGTGGTGTTCGCTGGCGTCGAAGTTGACGTAGTCGGCCACCGTGAACGGCAGGCGCAGGCGCACCCGCGACAGCTCGAACAGTGCCGGCTCTACCGTGGCGCGGTGCCGCTCGTCGGTGAGGAGGTCGCTCAGCCGCGCTCGTACCTCCCGCCACCGGGTCGGTCCCTGCGCCATGAACACGTTCAACGACGGCTGGGCGAAGACGGGATCATCCAGCGTGGCGGCCAGGTCCAGGACCGCGTCCCCGATGCGCACCCCCGCGCGGGGATTGTTCCCGTCGACCGAGAACACCCCGTAGGGCAGGTTCGCGACCCCGAATGGCGAGTCGGGCGGCAGGTTTAGCCAGGTCATTGGGGTCTCCCTCCCGCGGCGGTACCGAGTGGCCCCAGCGCTGTCAGGCCGGCTACCGGGCCAGTGTTACCGCAGGTAGCTAGCGACGGGAACGAGGCGCGCAGCGCTTTTACCTGTTGTGTGCCCATCTCGCCGGTTCCGGCCACAGCGGAGCGCCCGGCCGGTAGCGGGGAGTTTCGTGTCGACGCTGTGCGTTGAAGCTATTGCTGGTAACGGGAGCGGCGCGGGCAGCGGAGCTCTCGGCGGGGCCGGCGTCCGGTTTGGTCGGCATGATCGAGGCGAGGGGTATCCGCGCGGCGATTCTCGTCGCGATCAAAACACCCCGAGCTGTCCCCAGCCACCACCGGCCCTTGCCGACCCTGGCCTGCCGCCGTCGTGTCCGCCCGGCAAGGGCGCGGTGGTCAGGCCGCGGACGGTCGGTCGCGAGGGCGGCGCCGCGCCGGCGGGAGGGGGACCGGGTCGGCGCCTTCGACGATCGTGTTGGAGATCGTGCCGATACCCTCCACGGTCATGGTCACGGTGTCGCCAGGGCGCAGCGGGGGCGGGTCCTGCCGGCCGCGCACGCCCCACAGCTCGGCCAGGCAACCGCCGTTGCCGCACGTGCCAGACCCCAGTACGTCGCCGGGGCGCACCTGGGTGCCGCGGGAGGCGTAGGCCACCAGCTCCTCGAAGGGCCAGCCCATGTTGGACAGCAGGTCGCGGCCGATCTCCTCGCCGTTGACGGCCACGGTCATGCCCAGGCGTAGGAACCCGTCGCCGTCGCGGTAGGGCTCCAGTTCGTCGGCGGTGACCAGCCAGGGGCCCAGCGTGGTGGCGAAGTCCTTGCCCTTGGCCGGCCCGAGGCTGACCTTCATCTCGGCGCTTTGCAGGTCGCGGGCAGACCAGTCGTTGAGGATGGTGTAGCCCACGATGTGCGTGCGGGCCTGCTCGGGCGTGAGGTCACCGCCGGTGGCGCCGATGACGGCGGCCACCTCCAGTTCGAAGTCCAGCACGTGGCAGCCGGGCGGGACCGCGATGTCGGCGCCGGGGCCGGTGACGGCGTAGGGGTTGGTGAAGTAGAAGGCCGGCGCGGCGTACCAGGCGTCGGGGACCCCGGAGGTGCCGTCGACGCTCTTGCGCACGCCTTCGACGTGCTCCTCGAAGGCGACGAAGTCGCGCACGGTGGGCGGTTGCAGCGGGGCGAGCAGCTCCACCTCGGCCAGAGACGGCCCGGCCGGGCCGTCCAGGGAGTTCCAGCCGTCGGTGTACAGTTCACCCGCACGCAGCAGAGTGAGCGGGTCGGCCGACAGCGGGTGCAGGGCGTCGCCGGAGACGACCCCGCTGTGGCGCTCACCGTCGTGCCGGAAAGTCGCGAAGCGCATGCGTCGGTCCTGATCGTTGGGGTGGGAACAGAAGGAGGGCCGGCCGCCGCCCGTCGACGGCGGCCGGGCGGGGCCGATCAGACCGGCGGCGCGACGAAGACACCGCGGTCGGGGTCGTTGAAGGACTCCTTGGCGACGAACTCGTCCATCGGGTTGGCGGTGCCCCACTGGTCGGTGACCTCGGGCTGGGAGAAGTCGTAGACGTGGGGGTGCCAGGAGTCCTCGTCGAGCAGCTCCAGCTCGGTGGTGTACTCCATGGTGTTGCCGTGGGGGTCGAGGAAGTAGGAGAAGGTGTTGTCACCGGCCAGGTGGCGCCCCGGCCCCCAGATCTTGCGTACCCCCGAACGCAGCAGCCGCCCGGTGCCGCGCATGTACTCGTCGATGCCGCGCATCTCGAAGGAGATGTGGTGCAGCGACGGGTGGGGCGCCTTGGCGATGGCCAGGCTGTGGTGCTGCGGGTTGCAGCGCATGAAGTGCATGACCTCGCCCATGTGCGGCGAGCTGAGCGTGTCCGACAGCGCGAAGTCCAGGTGCTGCTCGTACCACTGTTGAGTGCGGGTGATGTCGGTGGAGTTGAGCACCACGTGCGACAACCGCACCGGCACGGCTTCGCGCTCCTCCAGCTTGCGGTGTTGGCGCACGGCCACGTCGCTGGAGACCTCCACGGTGCGCCCGTCGATGTCGAAGAAGCGGAAGCCGTAGCCGCCGCCGGGGGTGTCGATCGGGCCGGGCTCCCTGACGATCTCCACGCCCGCGCCGATCAGCCGCGCGGCCAGCGCGTCCACGTCGGCCGGGGTCTCGGCGCCGAACGAGACCAGGTCGATGCGCTTCTCATCGGAGCGGCGCAGCCGCACGATGTACTGTTCCGGCGAGCCTTCGGCGGCCAGGAACGAGATGCCGCTGTCGTTGGCGACCTCGGTCAGCCCCCACGTGCTGGTGAAGAACTGGTGTTGCTTGTCGTAGTCGGGTACCGCCAGCGCCACGTGGCGCAGGTGGGTGATCAGACGCTCAGGCATGGTGATCCTCCGTGTCGTCCGTCGGGTTGAGAGCGAACAGCGTCGCGGCGTTGTCGCCCCGAATGGCGCGGGTCGCGGGTTCGGGGAGCTCGGCCAGTTCCAGGTGCGCCACGGGAGAGTCCACTCCCATGTCGAAGGGGTGGTCCGAGCCCAGCACCACACGGTCGGCGCCCACCGCCGCCACCAGCGCGCGCAGCGCTTCGGGCGTGTGCACCAGCGAGTCGAACCACAGGCGGCGCAGGTAGGAGCTGGGCGGGGCGGCGCAGCCGTGGACGTCGGGGCGCACCCGCCAGCCGTGGTCGGAGCGGCCCAGGTAGGTCGGTAGGTAGCCGCCGCCGTGGGCGGCCACCAGCCGCAGGCCGGGGTGGCGGTCCAGTACGCCCGAGAAGATCAGGTGCGACAGCGCCACCGCGTTCTCCACCGGCTGGCCCACGATGTTGCTCAGGTACCACCGGTCCAGCCGCTCGTCCAGGCTGCACCCGAACGGGTGGAGGAAGACGACCGCCTCCAGTTCGGTGGCGCGTTTCCACAGCGGGTCCAGCCGCCGGTCGGACAGCTCGACGGTGCCCTGTCCCCGCGCTGCCGGGGCGTGGGAGGAGAGTTCCACGCCGGCCAGCCCGCACTCCAGCACGGCGTGTTCGAGCGCGGCCACCGCCAGCTCGGGGTGGTGCAGCGGCACCAACCCCAGCCCGCGGAGCTGATCGGGGGCCTTCGCGCAGTGCTCGGCCACCCCCTCGTTGGCGGTGCGGTAGACCTGTCGTGCCAGCTCCGGCGGGGTCCAGTAGTGGTAGTGCGACGGCGAGGGGCTGACGATCTGGATGTCCACCCCGGTGGCGGCCATGTCGGCCAGCCGGCTGTCCACCCGGGTCAGCCGCTCCCACCGGGAGCTGATCATCTCCCCACTGACCCGCAGCGCCGCCTCGCCATTGCGGCGCGCCTCCAGCTCCCGGTGGGCCGCCAACCCCGGCTCGTCCGCCACCAGCTCCTCCACCTGCGGCAGTAGCACGTGGGCGTGGACGTCGATCGTCGGTGCCTGCTGTCTCATACGTCTCCTCATCAGGCGGGCTCGGCCAGCATCGCCAGGGTCCGCCCCATCAGCCCGGGCGGGTCGGCGTCGGGGCTGGGGCGCAGCAGCCACTCGCCGAGCTGCACGGAGGCTTCGACAACAGTGCGGGCACGCTCGTAGCGGCGGTCCATGAAGGCGCCGAACAGCTCGTCGTCGACGGTGTCGCGCGCCAGCAACAGTTCGGCGAGCACGGCGGCGTCCTCGAAGCCCATCGCCGCGCCCTGGGCCAGAGTGGGAGGGCAGGCGTGGGCGGCGTCGCCGATCAGCACCACGCGCCCCCGGTTCCAGGGGCGATCCACCAGCAGCGACTCGAACCAGGTGTAGTTGACGGCCTCGTCCGCGCCGATGTGGTCACGGATCTCGCGCCACACCCCGCCGTAGTTGCCGGCCAACTCCCGCATGGTCGCGCGACGCTGGTCGGCTGACAGCCCCGACCGGTCGGTGGCGTCCTCGACGAGGTAGGCGTACATGGTGTCGGGGCCGGTGGGGCAGTAGCCGGCGATGTAGCAGGCACCGCCGTAGATCAGGTCGGTGCGCTCGACGCTCTCGGGGCGGCGGGTGTGGACCCGCCAGATCCCCATGCCGGTCGGCGTGGGCTGGTCGCTCACCCCGATCATCGAGCGCACTGTCGAGCGCACGCCGTCGGCACCCACCACCAGGTCGTACTCGCCCGCGGTGCCGTCGTTGAAGCTCACCCCGACCTGCTCGTCGCCGGGCCGCAGAGCGGTGACGGTCGTGCCGGTGCGCAGCCGCGCCCCCGCGCCGGTGGCGGCCCCGGTGAGGATCTCCCGCAGCCGGGGCCGGCTCATACCGAGTGTGGCGGGCAGGTCGGGCCCGCCGGTGCGCACATCCTCCAGCTCCACGATCAGCTCGCCCTCGGGCGTGCGCATGCCGAGTGTGTCGAAGGCGAAACCGGAGGCGCGTACCTCGTCCCACACGCCGACCTCGCGCAGCACCCGCAGCGCGTTGCCCTGCACGGTGATGCCCGAGCCGCGGGCGGAGGCGACGTCTTCGATCTCCACGACGTCCACGCCGACGCCGGCGCGGGCCAGCAGCGTGGCCAGCGAGCAGCCCACCGGGCCGCCGCCCACGACCAGAACAGAGTCAACAGATGGCATTTCCGTGCTCCTTCACACGACGGCGATGGGGTTGACCGGTGAGCCGACAGCTCCGGTGATCGGCAGTGGTGCGGCCACGAGTTGGAAGTCGTAGCGGCCGTGGCGGGCGCAGTCGGCGGCGAGGGCGTCGAGATCCCACATCTCGCCGATGAACAGGCCCATGTTGGGGATGGCGACCTGGTGCAACGGTTGGAAGGCGCCGTCGAACTCGTTGGGGCGCACCTCGAATCCCCAGGTGTCGGTGGCGATCGCGGCGATCTCGGCCGCGTGTAGCCAGCCGGCCGTGGTGAACGACAACCCCGGTGCCGCTCCGCCGGCGTAGTCGCCCCAGCCGTCGCGGCGCACCCGGGTGAGCTGGCCGGTGCGCACACACACGATGTCACCACGCTCCACGTCGACCCCGTGCGCTTGGGCGGTGGCGCTCAGATGCTCGGTGGTGATGGCGAACCCGTCGGGCAGTTCGCCGTCCCGGCCGATCGCGCGGCCCACATCGAGCAGTACGCCTCGGCTCACGATGGCCGCCGCCGCGGTCTCGATACCGGTGATCAGGTCGCCCTCGCTGGTGACCACCGTCTGAGCGGCGCGGCCGTTCCACGCCTTGCCGTGGTCGAAGATGTGGCCCAGCCCGTCCCACTGCGTGGAGCACTGCAACGGCATGGCGATGACGTCGTCGGCGCCGCCGATGCCGTGGGGGAAGCCTTGGTTGCCCAGGGCGGCGTCCACACCGGTGTCGAGCATGGTGTGGACCGGGTTGGTGCGGCGCCGCCACCCTTTCTGCGGGCCGTTGGCATCGAAGCGCTGCGACAGCGAGAACGTGGCGCCGCGGCGCACCAAAGCGGCGGCTTCGACACGTTTGGCGGCGTCGATGAAGTTGAGGGTGCCCAGCGTGTCGTGCTCGCCCCAGCGGCCCCAGTTGGAGTACTTCGCCGCGGCTTCGGCGATGGCCGCCTCGGGGGCGGTGGGGTCGAGTTCGCTCACCGCTGCTCCTCGGCGACGCAGCGGTTGGTCTGGGTGCCCAGGCCCGTGATGGTGCTCGCCATGACGTCGCCGGGGTGCAGCAGCCGTCCCCAGGCCATGCCGTTGCCGGCGGGGCTGCCGGTCAGCACCAGATCGCCCGGTTGTAGGGGGACGGTCTGCGAGGCCGCCGAGACCAGGCGGGCCACGTCGAAGATCATGTCCTTGGTGGACTCGTCCTGCATGACCTGGCCGTTGAGGGTGAGGCGCACACGCAGGTCCATGGGGTCGGTCACGCATGCCGCCGGCACCAGGTAAGGGCCCAGCGGCAGGAACGTCGGCGCGTTCTTCGAGCGCAGCCAGTCGGTGCCGATCTCGGGCATGTCGCGGCGGAACACCAGGTCGCGAGTGGTGATGTCGTTGGCGATGGTGTAGCCGGCCACGTGGTCGAGCGCCCGGTCCCGGGAGACGCGGAAAGCCGGGCGGCCGATGACCGCGGCCAGCTCCAGTTCCCAGTCGTGCTTGTCGCTGTAGCCGGGGAGCACGACGTCGTCGTAGGGGCCGCATACCGCCGAGGGCAGGCCGGCGAACAGGTAGGGTTCGCCTTCGGCGGCGCGGCGGTCCATCATCGCCGCCGCTTCGGTGCGCACCTCCTCTTCGCTGCGCTCGTCGCCGGGCTCGCGGTGGGCCGCGACCAGGTCGATGACGTGGGTGCGGTAGTTCGCGCCCGACTGCACCACCTGCCCCGGCCGTAGCGGCGCCAGGGTCGTGAGCTCGGAGCGGTCGCGCCAGTCCAGGTCAGCGCGGCGCGCCAGGTCCGCCAGGAGGGGAAGCACCTCGTCCCAGCGTTGCAGCAGCTTCGCCACGTCGCCGGCGCGTTCTCCCAGCAGAGCCGGGGACAGCTCCACCACCTGGTCGCCGCTGACCAGTCCAGTGAAGGTGTCGGCGCCGGCGGCAAAGGTCCCCAGCGCGAACCACTGGGGACAGGGCGCGGATGGACTCGCCACGGATCGCCTCCGAGTGATGCGGAATCAATGGATGCCCTCCACTCTGTAGGGTGCGTCACAATAAGGGAAATAGATATGTAACATGAGAGAAATTTGCCCGGTAAATAGGGGTGGCTTATGAACCTCGCGAACCTCGACCTCAACCTGCTGGTCGCGCTGCACGCTCTGCTGCAAGAACACAACGTGACCCGCGCCGCCGAGCGGGTCGGCCTGAGCCAACCCGCGATGAGCGCCGCCCTGGCGCGGCTGCGGCGCCACTTCGACGACGACCTGCTCGTCAGGTCCGGCAACCGGTTCGAGTTGAGCACCCTGGGGCGGGAGCTGAGTACGCAGACCGATATGGCCTGTCACGTGGTCGAGCGGGTGTTCTCCGCCCAAGCCGGGTTCGACCCGGCCACCTCCCAGCGCGAGTTCACCATCATGACCTCCGACTACCCCATGGCGGTGCTCAGCCGGCCGCTCACCACGGCCCTGCGTGAGCAGGCCCCGGGCGTGCGGCTGCGGTTCCCCCGGATCAACACCCTGGCCGTACACGACATCGACACCACGCTGCGCTCCATCGACGGGGTGCTGCTGCCCCACGGCTTCATCACCGACCAGCCCGCCGTGGACCTCTACACCGACCGTTGGGTCTGCGTGGCCGCCGAGGATCACCCCTCGATCGGGGAGCGCCTGACCATGGACGATGTGCGCCGGCTGCCGTGGGTGGTCACCTACCAGCGCCCCACCTCCTACGCTCCGGCCGCCGAGCAGTTGGACATACTCGACATCGAGCCCCACATCGAGTTCACGGTCGAGGGCTTCCTCGCGGTCCCGCTGCTCGTGGCCGGGACCGACCGCATCGCCCTCCTCCAGGAACGGCTGGCCCGCCGGCTGCTGCCGTTGGGAGGATTCCGCATCCTGGAGTGCCCCTTCCAGCCCACTCCACTCGTTGAAGCCATGTGGTGGCACCCCACCCACCGCCACGACCCCGGCCACACCTGGCTACGCGGCTTTTTGGCCGAGGTCGGCAAGCAGGCCGACGGTGAGGCCCCGCTAACCGACGCGCATTAACACCGCACCCGCATCCGGCGAGCCCTCCGTGCCAAGCGTCCGTTTCCCCACGGCCAGTGGGAGCTGCCACATTGACGGTGGAGGGGCCTCCGGCGCGGAAGGCGCGAACCGCGCCCCCGCGCGGCTTCGGCAGCGGCCCCGGATCGAGTTGCGCCAGCGCGACAGGCAGCGGGAGGAACGGGTGACGCTACGCATCGAAGTCGACGTCGACCGCTGCGAGGCCCACGCCGACTGTGAACAGGTCGCGCCCGAGCTGTACCAGCTCGACGACGCCGGAGAGCTGCACCTGCAACTCGAGGACGAAGTGCCCCCGGAACTGGCCGGTCCAGCCGAGGCCGGTGCCCGCGCGTGCCCCGTCGCGGCCCTGAGAGTGGTCGGCTCGGAGCAGGCTGTCGAACGGTCGGAGTGAAGGCTGCCGGGGCCGCGAGGTTTTCGTACAGCAGGGTGGAAAGGTGGCGCCGTTCGCTCGTGCCTCGATCGCTGCGCGATCTCGGCAGCCTGAGGGGCACGGGGGTGGGGGTGGGGTGAGGCGTTGCAGGCGGCTATCGGGGGAGGGGACACGGCTATGGCCCGGGACCCGACAGCGGGTCCCCCTCCCGAACCCAGCGCCAGACCGCAACACCCCCGCCGTACATAGTTTGCTTCTAGTACTGCAACGACAGGTCACCGATAGCAGCTCTGTGACCTGCGGTCTCGTAGTGGTAGGAAAGCTGGCCGCAGAGGCTTCGCATTGCATTGACCTGCGGTTCCGTGAAAGTCGCTCCTGAACTTGTCGTTGCAGTGTTGGTGGGGAGGGGGTGGTGGTGTTGCGGTGTGGGGCCTCTGCCGTGCGTGGTTTGTTCTTGGTGGAAAGGGGCGGGTTCCTGGGGGGCATGTCTCCCGTACACAACCCGCCCCCTGGTTGCCGAGATCGCGAAGCGATCGAGGCACGAGCGGTGGGAAACACTACGTGGCCCCTCAACCCCGCTCCGCACCGCGCCGCAACCCCCGAAGATGGCCGCTAATCCAGCAGCAGCACACTCAGGGGAGCACGCAGCGCCGGCGGCTCACCGGAGATGGTGTGGACCTCCCCGTCGGCGATGATCCGGTAGATCGGCAGGTCGGCGCCGACCTCGCCACCCGTCTCGGCGACCGTTGCGATATCGGCCACCGCCTCCCGCACCCGTGTCGCCTCGTCCACGGTCAGGTCGGCCGTGTCGTAGTCGGCCACCGTGGTCACCTCGCCAGTGATACCGCCGCCCCGTTCGATGCGCACCCGCACGTCTGCCTCCCATCTGTCGCGCGCAAGCACCGTCGCTGGCCATGGTGGGCCGGTGTGACGGCCCACCGCCTGTGGTCACTGGGTGAAAGAACGGCTGATCCGCCTGCGCTCCTCAGCGAGGATGTCGGCGTCCTCCAGCGAGCCGTTCGCCGCTAACTGTTGCCCACCAAGCATCTGGAACTCCGGTAGTTGCATCGTGCCGCAGCACGCGGAGCGGTCCTGGGCGGCCTGTAGGCTCGGCGAGTTCTCGTCGGAGACGGCGACCTCGGTGACATCGGGTGTCGCACTGTCGCCGGTGTAGTCGGGGTCGTGCAGCCGCGCGCGGATTCGGCCCGACAGCAGGTCGTCCATCGGTGTCGGAGAGGTCACGACCTCCCGGACAGCGAAGCGGTTACGGATGAAGGTGCGGTAGATCGGCGGATCGCCCCGCTCCTGCGAGAGGCGCAGCATCTCGTTGACGACGTCGGTGTAGTCGGCGTTGAACTCCGGTGCCCGTTTCAGGGCCCCCAACAGCAGCGAGCACAGTTGGCTCGCCACCTCCATGAGAACCAGTGTCGGCCCCGTGCGCTCCTGGCGCCGCTTGTACTCGAAGGTGAACACGTCGGCGAGCACGTCATAGACCGCCCCCGTGAACACTTGCGAGATCGCGTGGACCTCGTTTCCGACCTCGCTGAGCCGTAGGTCGTTGTCGGCGTTGCGCAGCCCGAACTGCTTTCCCAGAGCCGTGCCGAACTCCTCGCCCACCCACGACAGGAACGAGGTCGCGTGCAGATCGCACTTCGTGCGCGCCACCAGCGCCTCCACCTGGTCAGCTTGGGAGAGCACGAGGAAGACAGCGCACAGGTCACCGAAGGATTCGTGGAGCCCACCGGTCTGCGGCGGGCTCTCGGCCGCCAGCCACCCGGGCTTCAGACCGTCAAGGAGGGCGTGCCCCGCCTCGTGGGCGACGATGTCCAGCGAGCGGCAGGCCATGACCTCCGAGGTCGCCTCCTCCGGTGTGAAGTGCAGGAACTTCAACGCTCGGGCGGTACGGGAGTAGTAGGCGTTGGCACCTTCCCCGGCCCGCGGGAAGACCGTGATGGGGTCGGGGTTGCCGTTGGTGTTCCACGCGAAGGGCACCGGCTCGCCGTTGAGCCGTTCCAGCATGGTCAGCGTCTCGCGGACCACGCCGAAGGTGTGCGCGCAGTCGAACCTGGCCGTGTTGGGTGGGAAGAGGAAGTCGCCGTTGGAGTCGCGGGTCACCGGCGTCACCCCGTCCAACCGGGTGGTGACACGCACGTCAGTCGGGCCGTTCAGCACCACCGACGGGACGAAGATCGAGCGGATGCCCAACTCCCGGACCAGGGGGTCCTGCTTGTAGATCAACATCCGCGGCCCTACGGGCAGCGAGCTCGGCTGGGGCAGCGGCCGGGTCGGTTCCTGCGCGCGGGCCTGCTGCGGGATCAGTTGCGCCAGCCGGTGCACGGTCGGGGCGGGGACCTCGGTCGCCGCGGCCTCCCGCGTCTCGGGAATGATCGCCGTGGTGTGGTGGGTAGTCATGGCACACCCTGCCTTTCCGCGCTCCCAGAGCCCGCCGGCGACCGGGTCAGTGGCCGTTACCTCCGTGGTCGGCGCGTCGCACGTCGCTCGGGAGCGCTGCCGTCCCCACCATTCCGCGGGGGAGGGTCGGTGAGGGGCGGCTCGTAACCGTTTGTCGCAGTAGTCGCACCTACCCTGCCCGCCCCTGCCGACGCGCCGCTTCGCCGTCGGAAAAGGATTTTTAACCGTGGTATCCGCGGGGACGCGGTCGGGGTCAGCCCCTCTCGCGCCCGGCGCGTCGGGCGCCGGCCGCGCCCCGTCGACCGCGAGTCGCATACGTTGGGTCTCTCCCATTCCAGCGGCCCCGGGCCCCACTCCAGTCCACGGTCAGCCGTGGCCCCGGTCTGACGTGAGGCCGGCACCGAACCGGCGAGCGGGAAAAACTTCCGGTCGGCGTCGGTGACCGAGGTCTCCTCGGCGCTTCTATGTATGTCCGTCCGGCGGGCGGAGGCCATGAGGGAGGGGTGGGAGCCAACGGTCATCCGATGTTTCGGCGCCATTTTTCCCCGCGCCACCAGGTCTGTTGGGCACCGACAGCGCACACTTGCGCGCCATGTGGACTCTTGCCCGCTGGCACGCGGCCGGCGGGCCGTCATAAGCACGGGGCAGACCTTGGCGACGTTGGCGGATGTCGCGGCTGGACTTCCCGTGGCCCCGCCGTGGCCGCGTGCCGGCGAAAGCGCGGCGGGAAGTCGCGCGTTATTTACGATTCTCGCTCGTCCTTTGACCGTCCCCTTCGCTTTGCCCGATTCTGCCCAACCGAGGAGGTATTGAGATCCTTCTGACTAGGAGCGCTGTTCCCCGGAGCCCTGAGGAATCACTCCTTTTGAGATGATACGGACGATCTCTCGAAGCTCCGCTTGGAGTGGAAACCTTTCCGCTGGGTTTCGTGACCATCGGTAGAGGGTTCCCAGATAGGCGTCACGTAGCAGGTTTCCCACGCGCTCGGGGTCCACATCTGAGGTGATCTCCCCTTTCTGCTGACCCGTCTTGAATATCTCTGCGAATATCTCGCCGGCATAGGGCTCCTCTAGTATCGGGCGTCCCGCCTTCACCCACGCCTTACCCAGCTTGAGCCAGTAGATTCTACGGCTGGAGCGGGTCGTGGGGGCCGCACTGTTCGTCCGCACCACGCGCGGTGTCCGACTGACCGAAGCGGGGCGTACCTTTCTCAACGGCATCGAGAACATCCCCAGCCAGCTCCGTTCAGCCGTCTCGCCACAGCGACACCGCCTTCCGCCACCTGGGAAGTGGGCGTGTGCTACGACGCGCCAACTGAAGCGTTGACCTGGGGCGAGACGGGCGTGCGGGCCCATTGGTCGCACGGCCGGCGTGAGCAGGCGCCTCCCCGGCTGCAACTGTGCCCAACGCCCTCACGGAGACAGTTGGAGTTGCTTCGCCACGGAGAGCTCAACCTTGCCGTCGTCAGGCTCCCGGCGGAGCAGGGTGCCATGGTTGCCGCCACCGTGTGGGACGAGCCTCTGGGAATCTTGCTGCGCAGCCAGCACACTCTCGCCGGCCTGGAGACGCTGACGTGGGAGGACCTTGTCGAACAGCCTCTGCTCTGGTGCGAGGCCAGGCAGGCGCCGGCCACCGCTTCGTCCCGCATCCTTGCTATCCCCGACGCGATCGCCGGTTCCCCTCCGCTGGGGCAACAGTCCCGGGGAACCGGTCGCTGTGCGCCGACCACGTTCCCCTCGAGGCCGCTGCTCTCCCGCCATCCGGCGTATGACCGGGAAACGCGCTACCCAACCTGGCGACCAGATCGGATAGCGTCCCTTCCTTCTCGCAAGGGTCTCGGCGGTCACCTTCACCCCGTTCGCCGCACCTGGCTCGTTTCCGCGATAGGTTCGGGGCCTCAGCCGTGTTCGGAGATCCGCCGGTAGCCGGCGAGCACGAACGCTCCACCCAGGAGGGCGAGTAGCAACATGACCGTCCCGAAGATGGTGGTGCCCGTCGCCAAGCCGACCGCGTCGCTGAGGTAGCCCGCGGCCACGGGCAGCGTCCCAGCCATGACATAGCCCCCGACGTTGAGGCCGGCGTTGGCCTCGGCCCGCCGCCGGGCGGGAACGTTGGCGCTCAACAGCGACAGTCCCCCGAGTTGGCCCATGCCTTGGCCGGAGCCGGCCAGCAGCGCGGCGAGGACGAGCAGTGGCACCGACGTGGTGTGCATCGCCAGCATGAGCGTGACCATGCTGGCGACCGTACTCATGGCACCGCCGAGCAGGATGCTACGCACCCCTAGCCGCTGCACCGCGAACTGCATTCCTGTAGCCGCCGCGAACATCACGAAGGCCGTCGCGCCCGCGACGATTCGGCTGTCGCTACCGAGTTGCCCGGCCAGAACCGAAGGGCCAAGCGAGAGCACGAATGAGGTCGCGGTGATTCCCGGTGCGAAGACCACGATGCCGAGCATGAGATGGATTCGGTTAGCGGGCGGCACCGAGGGCACGCGCACCCACGAGCCCGCGCCGCGGGTGGCCTCGGCGCTGCCGCGCCGCGCCGGCAGCCACATGACCACGAGGAAGGCCGCCGCCAACAGGACGATCTCGACCATGAAGATCGTGACCTTCGGCCCGGGAAGCGTCTCTGAAAGCACGCCCGCCAGCAAGGGCCCCAGTCCCGCTCCCAGCACCATCGCCGTTGAGGCCAACAGCGAGGCCAGCCGGGTGCGCGAAGCGCCTCCCACATCGGTCACCGCGGCCATACCGGCCGAAACGATAGCGCCGACGGCGACGCCGCTCAGGAAACGCGCTACCACCAACGCGAGGACCGATGAGGCCGTGGCGAAGATCAGACATGCTATGAGCGCCAGCGTCAGCGCCGGTAACAGCACAGGCTTGCGCCCGAGTCGGTCCGAGGCCACCCCCGCCGCGAGCAGCGCCGCGAGCAGGCCGGCGATGTAACTGGTGAAGATCACCGTGAGGGTTCCGTCGGAGAACCCGATCTCCCGCTGCCAGAGTACGTACAACGGGGTGGCGGTGTTGGAGAGGATGAACACCGCTGTCACCGGCCATGCCGCTAACCACACCTTCCATCGCGGCGGGGCGGTGTCCTCCGCGGCGGCCGTCGGTGCCTGCGTCTCGTTTCTCGACAGTGATCGCGTCTGTGCCATTGCGAGTCCTCTCGACAACCCTGTACGAGTAAATTCGAACTGCTACATAGTACGATGATAGTCGTACTGTGTGGATGTCAAGCGAGGAGTGACACCGATGCAACAGCGCGTTGCGGCATCCCCCTCGGCTCCCCAGCAGGAGTCGGCGGAGGATCTCCCCGAGCCACTGCCCGAGCCGGCACCAGAGGAGATGCGGCTGGAGGTGGTCATGGCCGCGCTGAGTGATCCGCTGCGGCTGGAGATCGTGCGGAGGCTCTTGCTGGAGTCAGAAGCTTTCGATCACACCTGTGGCTGGTTCGGATTCGATCGACCGAAGTCTTCCCTCACCCATCACTTCCGTGCACTGCGCGAGGCCGGCCTGATCCGGCAGCGCCAATACGGGCTCGAACGACGTAGCCAGGTCCGGGTTCACGACCTCAACGCCCGTTTTCCCGGCCTGCTCGACCTTGTCGCTGCCTCGCCTTCCCAGGACCTATGAGGCGGCAACGATTCTCTACAGGCAAAGCAAGCCCTGGCTTCGGGCGGGTGTGGCCGCGACGACCGCGCCCGCCTCGCGCCCTTGGCTGACGTACCGTTTGACTTGTTCCTCGTCGCCGAAAGACAGGGCGATTACCGGCGGAGCGTAGCCGAGAACCTGCTCCCACAGGCCAGGGCGCTGGTCGAAGGTGAACATGACACACCCCGCGCCCCACACACCGCCACCGGCCGCCGCCTTCGCTACGTGCTCGTCGATGAAACGCTCGTCGCCGTAACTGACGCCGACCAGCCCCAACCCGCCCGCGGCGGTCACGGCTGAGGTGAGCTCGCTGCCCGACACCGAGCCCATCGGAGCGCAGACCACGGGATGGTCGATTCCTAGCAGTTCGGTCAGCCTCGTATTGATCACGTGTTTCCCCACTATTCGATCCGTTGGATGTGAAGAAAGAATCTCGATGGCGCTTTTCGGGGGTCTCTGGCTGAGCCCCTGTAGTGGCTATAGAATTCTTCGTCTCACCCGATTTGCTCGTTCGGCGTCGTCGCCGTCGAATCCAGATCCTAGGAAAGTGGGGGTGGGTCGTCTAAGACTAAAAAGACGTAGCTGTTATCGGATGCTGCCTATGGCCGGTTCTTTCGCCGCGAGGGAAGTCACAAGAACGGTTTTCGACTATGGGCCGCGCCCCGGCGGTGTCGAGGATGGGAGATGGCGCTGCCGTCGCGGAGTGCAGATAGCGGCTGCCCTGCTCGGCGAGAGCCCGCGCCGCCTTACCGTGGCCGGTTTGAGGGGGTGGGGGCTCACCGCTGCCCCGAACAGCCGGGCGGCCGGCCGGGGCAAGCCCCGGCCGGCCTTTCCCGGCTCCCACCGACCGTCCACGGGCGGCCCCGGGGCCAGTCCCGGGAACCGCCCACCGGTGGGCTCTCCCCCAACCGGGGAAGTTCTCGCTACACCCGTCATCTGGGCGCGGTCGCCGCGCTTGTTCCTTGCCGTCCTCTGGGACACCCGGGCCGCGCCCCGCCGGGGCCTCAGTCGGACGGGGAAGGGCCGCCACCGTCGGTGGCGGCGGGGGGCTCGCCGTCCGCCGCGGGCGGCGCATCCTCGGCGGGGGGAGCGGCGGGCGCGACTGAGGGCGCCGGTTCTGTCGCCGTCGACACGCCGGGGACCCCGTAGCGCTCGCGCAGCCGTTGGGCCAGCTCCGGCTGCCGGCCCTTCTCCAGCAGGCGAGCGAGCCGGTCAACAGCCATCTCCCGCTCGCTGCCGTCGTCTCCGGCCACCGCGTCGATGAAGGCGGGCAAGTGCAGCAGTGGCTCCGCTTCCTCTGCTTCCTCTGCCGTGTCGGCCCGTTGGGCCACCCCCTCGGGTGCGACACCGTTGCCGCTATGGCCGTTCACCGAGAGGGCACCGGCACGAGCGAGCCTCCCCTCGCCGTCGCTCACGTCGGGCACGACCGCCTCGGACCACCGTTCGTGGCGGTGTCCGAGCTCGCCGGCCAGTTCACGGTAGAGCCATGGCACCTCGGTGCCGTTGGCCGCGGCCGACAATCGCGACAATGTGGCGATGTGCCCGAGGGTCTCTTCGATGCGCTCCGGGTCCCGCGCGAGCCACCACACCACCGCCCGCCCCGGGCTGGCGAGCACGTCGTTTTTCAGGTAGGCGCGCCGGTTGCGTTCGATCTCGCGCTGCTGGTTGCGGATCTCCTCGTCTTTGCGCATGTCACGGAGTTGGCGCAACCGTTGAGTGTCCTCGTCGTCCAGCTCCAGGCAGATCTCCTCGGCCCAGACCTCCAGGGCGCCCTCCTCGTGCCACATCACCTGCCCCACCTCGGCGGCGATCTGGTGGCGCGCGATTTCGTAGTCTTCGGGCAACTCCGAGAGCGCCAGCGTTCCCGCCCGCTCCAGGACCAAGCTGGTGGCCATCCCCTCGGCGCCGGTCTCCATGGAGCCGCGCGGGCGCCAGTACACCATCGCCGAGAACAGGAAGTCGTAGTCTTCATGGGCGCTGGGGAGCGCGACCCGGGAGAGCTGCCTGCCCTGGCGCGGCAGTGACACGGGTGGCTGTGCAGCCTCCTCGTCGGGGACCTCCGGCGTCACGACTCTTCTCTCCACGGGGTTCGCTGGGGGCGCGCTCACCCCGCCCAGCCGTACCAGGTGGAAGATCAGCCCTGCGAGCACCACCAGGGCCGGCCCCCATAGCAGCGTCCACCACCCGATCAGCAGTGCCATAGCCGCGAGCGCCAGCGCGGCGGTCACCGCTATCCCCGTCCACGCGAGCCTTTCCTTCGTCATTGCGCGGCCTCTTCCGCCGTGTCCGTCCGATGCGTCGTGTCGAAGGTGAATCCTTGACTGTGGTCGACCCGGTCGGTGAGCAGCTCCGCGGCCCGGCGCCGAGGGAACTGTTCCCGCGGGTTGGGGGCCTCCAGGGCCCAGCGGCGTGCCGCGGTGTAGAGCCGAGCGCAGCACCCGGCCTCAGCGGCGGCTTGCACCATCGGGTCGAGCATGGCGGCCGACCACCGGGGGTTCGCGGCGGAGGATTCCAGCCAGCGCCGGGCGTAGCGGCCGGCCTGTGCTGGGTCGGCCGCCATCACCGCAACCATGGCCGAGGTCAGGAGGTGGTGCGCCGGCTGTGTGGAGGACACCCGGTCCCCCACGCCGGCTATCGGCAGCCCGGGATCGGTGACCCGCCATAGCAGCTCGGTGTCGGCGTCGTGGATGCGCCGTGCCTGCCGGTGCCGCCGTGCCAGCCGGTAGGCCAGGATGCGCAGCAGTACCCCGCGCAACTCCGCGTCGCCACCCGCCAGTTCCATGATCACCCGCTTGGCCTCGTTCGCGATCGATGCGCGCGGGTGGCGCGCCAGGTGGCGCAGCCGGACGAACGCCTGGTCCGGGTAGGTCTCGGCGAGGAACTCGCGGCAGACGACGATCAGTACCTCGGCCAGAGGCGTCGACAGTCCCGGCTCCAGCGCCCACTCCCGAATCCTGGCGCGGGTGGGGTGGTCGGCGTACTCGTCGTCGAGTAGGCGCCCCAGGAGCTGGAGCGCCTGCCGCGGGGCGAAGGGGGCCTCTCCCATCTGCCCGCCTTGGCGGGTCCAGCGCTCCACCATCGCGAACAGCTCCTCGGTGGAGCCGCACCGTAGGTGCTGGTCGGCGAGGCGGTCGGTAATCAGCCCTCGCTCTGCCTCGGAAAGCTCGTGGTGGCGCAGGCAAGCGTCGATCCATTCCTCGAAGCGGCCCCGCAGCCCGGGAAAGTCGTCCCAGAAGCGGTTGCGCATCGCCGCGCCGTAGTTCAGCTTCCGAAACCTCGTCCGCCGTCCCTCCAACGGCACATCCAGTTCCTGGAGCTGGCAGGAGAACCGCTGCCGTTCCAGCTCAGGGAGGTCGTCCTCAGGGGTGGCGACCCGAGGTAGCAGTTCCTCGGCGGCGTAAAACACCCGGTCGGCGGAGCAGCCCTCGAACATGGCCGCTGCGAGCAGCACGGCGCGCTGCCGGCTGGTGCCACACCGGTCGATCTGCCCGGCCACTGATTCGTCCCAGTCTTGCAGCGCGGATCGGGCTTCCTGTAGCCAGTCATGGAACTCTCCTCTCCCCCCATCCCGCTCTCGGGCGTGGTTGATGAGACTGGCCAGGTGGGCGGCTTCCCGCACGTCGGCCGAGCACAGCCACTGCTGCGTCTCCTGTTCTGCCATGACCGTGTCGGCGGGGGTGATCCCCAGGTCAGCCAGGTGCCGCCACAGCACCTCCCTGCCCTCCGGCCGCTGGATATGGGCGACGAGCGAGTCGAATCTGCCCTGTAACGCCCTTTCTTCATCGGGGGAGACCAGCACGACGAGATAGGCGCCGCGGGCGGCTACGCTCGCCCGGTAGGAGCTCAGCTCCCCCTGCAACTCCCGCAGCGGGTAGCCACCGTCGGTCGCTGCGTCCAGCAGCAGCAACTCGGCCGGGTGAATTCTGGTCTCGTCGAGGTAGGGGGCCTCTTCCTGATCGGGCAGCTCGCGGATCTCGCGGCCGACACCTGTGGGGTCGCCCACCACTCCCAGCAGTTGGGTCGCGGTGCCGCGCCGGCCACTGCCCGGCTCGCCGCACAGGAACAGGATTCCGGTCTTCGCCAGCTTCTGGCGCGCCCCGTCGTAGCCCCCCGGGCGTGCGAAGCGGCGCCTGATCTGCGCCACCTCGTCTGCCGGTATCCGCCCGTTACCGTGCCGGGCGCCCACCTGAGTCCGCAACCGCCCATCCAGGTAGCTGCGTAGCTCCTCGAAGTCGAACGTGGCGTTGATCTGCGTGCCGGGGCCCGTGTTCATTGGCCCTCCAGGGGCCGTGGCGACCGTCCCGGCACCGCCCGTCACGGAACCCACCCCTGTCCCGCGCCGTTGGGTGTCGGTCTCGTGAGTCATCACGGCTGCTACTCGCTCTCCTCGGAGGCAGGCTCGGCGCCACTGGTCGTGGTGGCGCTGCCGCCGTTGGCCTGAGTGGCGTCGCCGCTGTTGTTGAACTGTGTGCCGCTGCCGCTGTTCACCGGTGCCTTGGGATCGGTGATCACCGTGCCGACGTCGCCCTCCAGCTTGCCGATACCGGTGTACTCGGTGGACTCCACGTTGTCGCCGATGTGCACGCCATCGGTGATCGTGCCCCCTTGGACCACCCCCTTTGCATTGTGACCGACCCTGTTGACCACACTCGGCGGGTCCGTGGTGTTGGAGGACGGTGCCACCGGGGCCTTGTCCCCGGAGACCGGGGAGTGGGCGACGGGCTCCCCGACGGATTTGCCGGGGACGGCCGTCTCCTGGCCGCCGTTCCCGCTTTCCACGCCGGTAGGGGTGCTGTTAGCCGACGGTTGCGGGATGTAGATGTAGGCTTCGGCCGCGTACTCCTTCTCCGGTATTTGCACGTCGACGGGGGAGAAGCGGCGCTCGTTGAGCCCGACGAACCCGCCGAGGATGGCGTCCTCGTAGACCCGCCGGGAGATGATCGCGGCCAGCAGGGTGATGTCGGGGTCGGAGTGGCTCAGCCCGGCGCGCACCGGTTTGGAGTCCAACAGGCGGTGGGTGTCGTTCATCGCTCGACCGATGCCGTCGCTGGTGGCCTCGCCTCCGCTGTCGGGCAACGGCCCCAGTTCGATACTTGCTCGCAACCGCAGTCGCAACTGCCGATCCTGGGAAGCCAGCGCCGGCTGAGCCTCCTCCAGCACTTCCTGTAGGTACCCCAGCAGCGGATGGACCAGGAAAGGCAGGTACTCCGGAGCCACCCCGATCACATAGCCGTCGCCGGTGCTCTGCGGAAAGCTCGCGTCGTGCCACAGCTCCGCCAGGTCACTACGCCGAAACGCCTCTTCCAATACGGTGAGCATCGTTCCGCTGAGGAGTTGCTGGTGGAGTGAGGACGTTCGGGTGTACTTCTCGGTGTCCACCGCCATAACAGCCCGGTACGGCGGCATGAGGGAGCTAGTGCGTAGTGGGCGAAATACGTCGGTCATACTGTGATCTCTCCTGATAGGGGACAGGGGTAGTTCGAGCGCGTACCCCCGACTCTCACAGGGGCCTTCGGTCCGCTGTGGCCGAAAGTGAACACAACGGGGCAGTTTTGCCGAGATCCCCTTCATTCCGTGCCCGCGGCCAGTTGCCTGAGCCGGTCCACGTCGAGGATGGAGATGTACTGCCTGCCGGTTCGGACGACGTTGAGCGACCGCAGCTTGGTGAACCCCGTGGCCATCGCCGTGCGTGACAGGCCCACCGACTTTCCCAGCTCTTCTTGGGACAGCCCGAGCCTGAGCATGGCCCCTCGCCTGCCGTTCTCCCCGCTGGGGAAGGTCGCGGAATCGATATCGCCGCCCACGAGATCGACGAGCCGCAGCAGGGTCGCGGCGAGCCGCTGCCCGGAGGGCAACGCCATCATCTCCGCGCGCAGCGAATCGCTCTCGCTCTGCCGCGACACCACGTGCTGCCACAGCACGCCCTCCAGGCCCATGCTCCGTGCCAGCAGCCGAAACTGTTCGCTGGTGAGCACGCGGGTCAGGCACGGACCCCCCAAAGCGGTCACCGTCGCTGTCCGCGACAGCCCTGACAGGGCCGCCAACTCTCCGAGCGACTCCCCGGGGCCGCGCACCGCCAGCAGCACCTCAGCGCCGTCGGGGTGCACCATGGAAACTTTGACGGTGCCCTCCACGAGGAGGAATACCGTCCTGTCACGGTCGCCTTGGTGGATGATCATTTCACCGTCGCTGTACTTTCGTGTGCTCCCGCTTTTGAGGAACTGCGACCACTGCTCATCCGACAGCAGGCCGCCGAAACCCTGTCTGCCCAACACATGCCTCCAACGTTTCGGTCACCGAAGGAAAGTTCCGTAACCACGTGGACAAGTCGACACCACGGGATACGTCACTAGGACCCGCCAACTGGGTGCGGATTGTGCTTTTTTGCCAGGATGCGGTACCGGTTCCGGTTACTTTGGCTGTCACCGGGACTTATCAGACGACCGTGGGCAAAGTGGTGGTTCCATCGGTGACCCGGCGGGGTGTGGTCTCATGGCGATGTCCGCTGCGGCATACGTGAATTCAGTGGATCTTGTTTCTTGTCCGGGGGGTTGGTGGTCCTGTTGATTATTGTTTCTTTTGTCCTTTTTGTGGGGTCTTATGTGTGTTGAACGTGCCCATGGCAGGCCAATGGTTGACAAGTTGGCACGCTGGCACGGGCGTGGCTAAGGTCGCTGCTCTCGCATGAATCCGCGCACTATGACGGCCAGCGGGGCGGGAGGGTTCCAGTGTTACTGGGAACCAATCAGTTGTTCGGCCGTAAAGAGGCGGCCGGCTTTGCCGAAGAATCCATGCGACGGACCTGGGAAGATGGTGAGCGATTCCCGACCCTGATCTTTCAGGGCAGGCGGGGAAGCGGGAAGACGATGCTCCTCGACGCCCTGGCCGAAGATTTCAAGCAAGGCACCCCTTACGCCCACATCGACCTCCTGGACCACGAAAGAAACCATGGGGCGTACGTGACGGGCGTGCTTTCTGAGATTTCTTTTCAGTTCAGGAAGGCGCGTTACAACTTCCTCGGGATGCTGAAGTTTTCCCGGTTGGCCACCGGCCGCGCGGTGCAGCAGGTCCACCTCGGCGAAGTTGAACCCGACCACGCGGAAAGGGTGATCAGGGAACAGTTGAAGCTCCAGGCCAAAGGTCAGCAGATCCAGTAGATCCTGCGCTCCACGGTCGCCTACGCGCTGCCCGGGCCGCTCAACAGCATCACCAGGCCAATGTCCACCAACGTTTGCGAGCTGCTGACCCGCATGGGGCCTGAGATCAGCCCCGACCGCGCCACGCGGGCCGGACCGCTCCACGAGAGCACCGGCGGACACCCCCAGCCGACCCGCATCAGGGGCGCGGCCCTCGTTGGAACCTCCTCAAGCATGCACGCCCTCACCCCCGAGCAGCAGTAGGGTGCGGGCGGGCCGGCTCCGCGGCGGCAGCGGTCGCTCCGTCCGGTCACCGGTGGGGTGAGGGGCCCTCGGTGGCGGCCGGCGGGCCAGTCGACTCGCGGATGACGAGCCGGCCCGGTTGGCGGATGACGCCGTGGAGCTGGTCGCCGTTTAACACGCCGAAGAGGTGCTCCACCGCCGTGGCGCCGAGCTGCTGGAGGTTCAAATCCACCGTCGTCAGCGGCGGCCGGCACTCGGCGGCGAAGACCTCCCAGTTGTCGTAGCCCACGATCGCCACATCCTCGGGCACCCGCCGCCCCAGATCACGCAGGCCCTCGACGACACCGGTCGCGATCTGGTCGCTGCCGCAAAAGATCGCGTCGACATCGGGGGCGCGGCCGAGCAGGATACTGGCCGCCTGGCGCCCCCAGCGCTGTGACCAGTCGCCGTAAAGCGGGGCGCCGCCGGCCAGGGGCAACCCCTGCTCCTCCAGGATGGCCTGTAGGCCCGAGGCCCGGTCGCGTGCGGCTCGGTAGGTCTGCTCCCCGGTGATGTGGCCGACGCGGCGCCGGCCCAGTGAGACGAGGTGCTCGCCCGCCAGACGGGCGCCGCCTTCGTCGTCGGCCAGGAACGACAGGTCGTCGGGGGCGTCGGACTCGCCGTAGACGTAGGCCACCGGTACCGGGATCTCGCTGGTCAGGGAGGGGCGGATGTCGTTTCTGTCGCCGAGGATGATGAGCCCGTCGACCTGCCGGGCCACGAGGGTGCTGATGTAGTGGCGGCGCCGGATCGCGTCGCCCCGAGCGTCGCACAGCAGCACCGACATCTGCTCGTTCCCCAGCGCGTTCTCCACTCCCAGCAGGATCGGGATGGCAAACCGCCCCCCGAGCTCGTCGGTGATCAACCCGATCATCCGGGTGCGCCCCGAGGTGAGCCCGCGGGCGAGCGCATTGGGCTGGAACGCCAACTCCTCGGCGGCCTTCAGGACGCGCCTGCGGGTGGCGGGGGCGACCTCGCCGCGCGAGTTGAGCGCTTTCGAGGCGGTCGCCGATGACACACCGGCGAGCTGGGCGACGTCACCGAGGGTGGCCGAAGAGGAACGCTTTCTATTCACCGAAAACCTTTCGAGTCTTTTCCGGCTCCTCAGATGGCCCAAGGGTTCCAGGGTGAGCTGGACGAGCCGCCCCAAGGGTGGTCTCTCGACCTTAACCGATTTCGGTTTTTCATTGACATGAGGGAAAGCTACTGCTTGGCTTTACGAAAGCGGTTTCGTTATGTGGGGCGAATCACAACCGTGGCCCCAAGGCAAACGAGTCCACGAGGGGAGCGGGAGCGATGGCGCGCAGGGGCAGAAGCACGCGAACACGGTGGTCCGCAGCCACGGCGGCTCTCCCCGCTGTGCCCCCGGCCTCGACGGCGGGGCTGCCACCTTCCCCCGCATGAT
The DNA here is from genome assembly GCF_039539445.1 of Salinactinospora qingdaonensis. NCBI lineage: Bacteria > Bacillati > Actinomycetota > Actinomycetes > Streptosporangiales > Nocardiopsidaceae > Salinactinospora > Salinactinospora qingdaonensis. Next base: position 75,233 of record NZ_BAABDD010000018.1, on the reverse strand, counting down.
CTGCTTCCTGCTGCCGCAACGGCACTACGTCGGTGGCGTCACCTCCGGTGCCCGCAAGGGATGACCACCGTAGCCGCGACCAGCGCCGCACATCCACCGCCGAATGCGAAGGATTCTATGACCGAGTCCATTGCGCAGGCCGAGGCCACCTCCTCGCCGCTGCCCGACCCCACCGGCGGTCGGCCGGTTACCCCCACCCGCCGGACTCTGCGCCCCCTCGGATTGGGGGAAGTGCGCGTCACTGGTGGCTTCTGGGGGCGACGCCAGCGGGTCAACGGCGACGCGACACTCCAGCACTGCCGCCACTGGATGGACCACCTCGGCTGGACCACCAACTTCACCGACCCCGCCGGGCCGGGTTCCGCGCAACGACGCGGCCGGGAGTTCTCCGACTCCGAGGTCTACAAGATGCTTGAAGCGATGGCCTGGGAAACCGGCCGCTCCACCGAGTTCGCGCAGCGGTGGAACAGCCACATCGACGAACTGACCGCCGCCATCGCGAACGCGCAGGCCCCCGACGGCTACGTCAACACCGCCTTCGGCGGCCATGGCCGGCGCCCCCGCTACACCGACCTCAACTTCGGCCATGAGCTGTACTGCACCGGCCACCTGATCCAGGCCGCCGTCGCCCGCGCCCGTACCTATGGCCCCGACCCGCTGCTCGACGTCGCCCGCCGCGCCGCCGACCACGTCTGCGCCACCTTCGGCCCCCACGGGATACAGAGCGTGGGAGGCCACCCCGAGATCGAGCCCGCCCTGGTCGAGTTGGCCCGCCTCACCGGAGAGCAGCGTTACCTCGACCAGGCCGCGCTTTTCGTCGAGCGCCGCGGCCATCGCCGACTGCCCGAGCACGAGGCGGGGTGGCCCTACTTCCAAGACGACATCCCTGTGCGCCACGCCAACGTGTTGCGCGGCCACGCCGTGCGCGCCCTCTACCTGTCCTGCGGTGCCGTGGACACCGCCGTCGAGACCGGCGACACCGAACTGCTGGAGGCGGTGGCCGCCCAGTACGAGCGCACTCTCGCCCGCCGTACCTACATCACCGGCGGGATGGGCTCCCACCACGCCGGCGAGTCCTTCGGCGACGACTTCGTGCTCCCCGCCGACCGCGCCTACTCCGAGACGTGCGCGGGCGTGGCCTCGATGATGCTGGCCTGGCGGCTGCTGCTGGCCACCGGCGAACCCCGCTATGCCGATGCCATCGAGCGTGTGCTCTACAACGTCATCGCCACCTCCGTGGCCGACGACGGCACATCGTTCTTTTACGCCAACACCTTGCACCAGCGTGTGCCCACCGAACCCGTCGCCCCCGACAAGGAGTCGCTGCGCTTTGGCGGTGGGTCGCGCGCGCCCTGGTTCGAGGTTTCCTGCTGCCTGCCCAACGTGGCCCGAACCCTGGCCTCCCTGGGCGGTTACCTGGTCACCGCCGACGCCGAGGGTGTGCAGCTCCACCAGTACACCGACGCCGAGGTGCGCACCCGGCTCGACGACGGCCGCCCCGTGGGCCTACAGGTCCGCACCGACTACCCCGAGACCGGCACCATCGTCATCCGCGTCACCGAGACCGGCGACGGGCCGTGGAGCCTCACACTGCGCGTGCCCGAGTGGGTCTCCGGGGCGGTGCTCAGCGGCGCCGTGGGGCGGCGTTCCGTGGAGCCCGGCACGGTGGTGGTGCGCCGCGCGTTCACCGTCGGTGAGGAGCTGCGGCTGGAGCTGCCCATGTCGCCCCGGTGGACCTTCCCCGATCCGCGTATCGACGCGGTGCGCGGTTGTGTCGCCGTCGAACGGGGGCCCCTCGTGCTGTGCGCCGAATCCACCGACCAAGACGGTGCCCCGGACGCCGTTGACCTGGACAGTCTGCGGATAGACACCGGCGTTCGCCCCCGCGACGCCGCCAGCGGAGCCACCGTCTCCGGCCGGTTCCAACCCCCGGCCGGAGACGGCCTGCCCTACTACCCCAGCCAACCCCCCAGAGGGGAGGCTCACCCCCAGTCCATCCGCCTCGTGCCCTACTACCGCTGGGCACGGCGCGGACCATCGACGATGCGGGTCTGGTTGCCCAAGGACGACTGAGCCGGCCGACCCGCCCCCGCGGGGCGTGCGCGCGAGCGCGGCGCCTGGTCCACGGTGTCGTATCCGGCCCCCAGCGATTGGGGGCAGTTCGGGGCGACGGTGTCGACGCCGGTGGACCTCAACGCGGGCTACAACGTCATCTGCTTGGTCAAGGGGGCTCCGTACTTCTCCGGTGCCACCGGCTACGCCGAGTTGGACTACATCGAACTGAACCGAGCCCACGCCCTCGAATCGCGGTGAGCATCCCCGGCCCGCCACGCAGGAGGGGAGCCGCGTATCCGGGGGTGGTGGTCAGGCCACGACCGGCCTTGCCCACCACCCCTCGTCCTGTCACTCGTGCTCCTCGGAGTCCTCGTCGGCGGAGGGCTCCGAGGAGCGTTTGGGCGGGCGCCCCCGGCGGGGGAGGGTGCCCGTGCCGCGGGGCATGCGGCCGGATTCGTCCAGGGCACGGCGGAGCAGGAACTCAATCTGAGCGTTGGTGCTGCGCAGTTCGTCGCCGGCCCATCGGGCGAGCGCGTCGTGTACGGCGGGATCGAGCCGTAGCAGGACCTTCTTCCGCTCGGCCAAGGTGAAAGCGCCCTTCCGCTACTGGTAGAGCGTCCCGGTGTTGACGACCGGGTTGGCGGGCCGGTCCGAGCACAGCACCACCAGCAGGTTGCTGACCATGCTGGCCTTGCGCTCCTCGTCCAACTCCACGACCTCCTCCTCGGAGAGCCGCTGTAGGGCCAGGTCGACCATGCCCACCGCTCCCGACACGATCTCGCGGCGGGCGGCGACCACCGCGCTGGCCTGCTGGCGTTGCAGCATCGCCTGCGCGATCTCCTGGGCGTAGGCCAGGTGGGTGAAGCGGGCCTCGACGATGCGCACTCCCGCCGAGGCCACCCGCTCGGTGATCTCGGCCGACAGTTGCTCGGTGATCTTTTCGGCGTTGTCGCGCAGCGACAGCACGTCGGAGTCGTGGGAGTCGTAGGGGTAGCGGTTGGCGATGTGGCGCACCCCGGCCTCGGTTTGGGTGGACACGAACTGCACGAAGTCGTCGACCTCGAAGACGGCCCGCGCAGTGTCGGCCACGTGCCAGACCACGACGGCGGCGATGTCGATCGGGTTGCCGTCCGCGTCGTTGACCTTCATCACCGAGGTCTCGTGGTTGCGGATGCGGGTGGAGACCGCGGTGCGCGTGGTCAGCGGGAGCACCCAGCGCAACCCGTCCTGGCGGACGGTGCCGATGTAGCGCCCGAGGAACTGCACCACGCGGGCCTCGTTGGGGGCGACGATGGTCAGGCCGTGGAACGCGATGCCGGCGGCCAGGGCGATCACCACGCCGAGAACGATCAACACGATCCCGCCCTCATCGGCGGCGGCATAGATCACCAGCGCCACGCCGGCCACGAAGCTCGCGAGGGCGGCCAGGGCGAAGGCGAAGCCCGGCATGCCGAAGGCGCGGTGCTCGCGGTACTGGGGCTCGGGCATCTCGACGCCCGTTCCCGTAGGGTTCGTCGTTTCCATGGGGCTCTCCTTGTGACCGTGCTGGCGTCCACGCTACTTGATGACATGAGCATAGCATTGTGATATCACTTTTTTAGGACAACCTCTGGGAGTGAACATGCCGACACCATTGGCAGACCAAGCAGGGGCGGGCGGACAAGTGCGGTTGCGGCCACCGCGCAACCGGGTCGACCGCCGCGCCATCGCGTACTGGACCTCGCGTGGCCTCCTCGTCTCGGCCGTCGCAGTGACGGTTCCCGCCGTCGCCGCGGTCGTGGTGGGGGGCCTAACGCCCACCTCCGGCTGGGCCGACTGGCTGTGGGGGCTCGCCGCCCTGGTGGCCCTGCCGGCGCTCGCCGTCACCCTGGTCATGCCGCAGTGGCGCTACCGGGTCCACCGCTGGGAGACCACCGACGACGCCGTCTACACCCTGGCCGGCTGGCTCTGGCAGGAGTGGCGGGTGGCCCCCATGTCGCGCATCCAGACCGTCGACACCCAGCGGGGGCCACTACAGCGACTGTTCGGGCTGTCGACCGTCACGGTCACCACCGCCTCCGCCGCCGGTGCGCTGAGCATCGACGGTTTGGACGCCGAGCGGGCCGCTGCTGTGGCCGAGCGGCTCACCGAGGTAACCCAGGCGACGGAGGGAGACGCGACATGACGGGCCTCGACATTGAGGAAATCCAGGACACGCGGTGGCACCGGCTCAGCCCGCTCACCATCGGGGCGGGCGCCATCGCCGTCGTGGCGCTGATCGGGCTGCCCGCCCTGGCCGCCGCCGTCATCCTCGCTCTCGTCGGGCTGTTGCTGTGGGCGGTCCTCACTCCGCTCGCCGCGGCTTTGCTGAGCGTTGCGCTCGTCGGCACCGCCGTACTGCGCTACCGTCGCACCCACTACCGGGTGACCGGGGAGCGCATGGAGATGCGCTCCGGCCTGCTCTCCCGCACCCACCTTTCCCTGCCACGAGAGCGTATCCGCAGCGTCGACCTTGCCACGCCCGTGTGGGCGCGCCCGCTCGGACTGTGCCAAGTGACCGTAGGAACCGGGCAGAGCAGCCACTCCCACAGCGACGAGTTGAAACTCGCCTACGTCTCCGCCGCCGACGGCGACCGGCTCCGCCGCGACCTGCTCGCGCGCGCCGCGCCCTCACCCCAAGCCCCGACCGCGCAACGGCAGGCGCGCCGCAATGCCTCCCCAGTGCTGGCCGAGATGCGTCCCGCCTGGTTCGGCTACGGGTTCGCCGCGCAAGGCCCGGCGGCGGTCGCCTACCCCATGGTCGTGGGCGGGACCGCCTCGTTCAGCGAACTCCTCTTCCAGTGGGCGCTGCGCCTCTACCTCCCGACGGGGCAGGCCCCCGGTATAGGCGCAGTAGTGGCGATCGTCCTCACTCTCGCCGCTGGTTCGGTCGTGGTCGGTGCGGTTGTGGCCATGGTGCTGCATATCGAAGCCTGGTCCAACTACCGGCTCACCCGCGAACCCGACGGAACGCTGCGAGTCACGCGCGGGCTGCTTAACCTGTCCTCGGTGTCGATCGAGGAGCGGCGGCTCCGCGGGGTACGGTTGTGCACCCCGCTGCCGCTGCGCTGGTTCGGTGCCGCCACCGTCGCCGCCATCGCTTCGGGGCTCGGCCAGGAGGGCGGCAAGAATTCAGGACTGGTGCCCAAGCGCTCGCTGTCGCCGGACGTGCCCCGCGAGGAGGCCGAACGTATCGCCGGCCGGGCCCTGCCCGGAGCCGCTTTCGGCACCCTGACCGCTCACCCCAGCGCCGCTCTGCGCCGTCGGCTCGTGCGCGCCGGCGTGGCGGTCGTGGGCCTGGCCGGGGCGACGGTGGCACTCGTGCTACTCACCTCCGCCCATTCCCGCCTGCCCGAGGTGCCGCTGTGGAGCGCGGCCGTGGTCTTCGTGCTCAGCGCGCCGATCGCCGCGCTGTACGCCTGGGGAAGTTACCGGGGTCTGGGTCATGGCCTGTCCGAGCGTCACCTCTACCTGCGCCGCGGCATGCTGGCCCGCTCGACGGCGGTGCTCAACCGCGACGCGGTCATCGGCTGGACGATCAGGCGCTCACCGCTGCAACGCCGCGCCGGGCTCGCCACGATCGGCGCGACCATCGCCGCCGACGAGGGAGTGTGCCACGCCGTCGACGCCGCCACCGGTCAGGGGTTGGCGCTGGCCGAAGAAGCCGTCCCCGGCCTGCTTACCCCCTTCCTGGAACGCGACTGACCGGGGTGTGTTTTGAGCGGTGGGGCGGCGCGGGAGCAGCGGGCCGGTCCGCCAAGGAAAGTGGCGTTTGGCTGGTTGAACGGGATCTCGGCTCGGTGCCGCCGAAAACGGGCCCACGTGTCCCCCCGGGGGCTTTGGTGCGCGGGAAGCGTGTGGGGTGTCCCCGCCGCTCGTGCCTCGATCGCTTCGCGATCTCAGCAGCCCAGGGTGGGCTGTCCCCGAGGTGAGGCCAACACCATGACAGGGCAGACAGGGCTCAACGCCTTCCGGCGCGCCCTCAGCCACCCCGCCGCCGAGACGCCGCGCCGTCGCCGTATCCTCCACAACAGCAGCGCCCTTTGAGGCTGCCGAGATCGCGAAGCGATCGAGGCACGAGTGAACAGTGTCCTTTCCAGTCGGAGCGCCTCCCGGTCCCTATCTGCGATCCACCCACCTCATCCCGGCGTGATACCCCCATAGAAGCCCCCCTTGGCGGGCGCTCCGCGCGGCCGGAGCGCCGTGCCGAGCCGGGGCGGTGTGGTCCCTCATAGCGGCTCACCGGCGATCGACGCCTTCGCGGGACACTTTATTTCGGTGGTGCCGTCGAGTCGCGGACCACCAGCCGGGTCGCGAGTTGGACGTGCTGGGAGTCGGGCCGTTCCCCGCGGGCGAGTTGCACGACGGTGCGCAGGGCGACGCGCCCCATGTCGTGCAGGGGCTGGTGGACGGTGGTCAGCGGCGGGTCGGTCCACAGCGCGCTGTAGGTGTCGTCGAAGCCGACGACGCTGAGCTCGGCCGGCACCGACAGTCCGCGGGCCCGCGCGGCTTGCAGCACCCCCAGGGCGACGAGGTCGCTGCCGGCGAAGATCGCGGTCGGTGGGTCGTCGCGGTCGAGGAGGGTGTGCGTCATCCGCTGCCCGGCCTCGGGGTGGAAAGAGTCGTAGAGGGTGAGCGCCGGGTCGATTTCGACTCCGGCGGTCTCCAGGGCCTCCCGGTAGCCGTGCAGCCGTTCCCGGGCCGGTACCGACTGTTCCGGCCCGCCGGCGTAGCCGATCCTGCGGTGCCCCAGTGACAGCAGGTGCTCGGTGGCCTGGACCCCGCCCGCCCAGTTGGTAGCGCCCACGCTGACCAGGTTCTCGTCGAGGGGGTTGAGGGGGTCGACCACGGCCAGGCTCAACCCCAGCTTCGTGCAGGTGGCGATCTCTTCGGCCGTCAACTCTGAGGTGACCACGAGCAGACCGGCGCGACCGCGGGCGCTGAGATCCTCGATCCAGTCGACCCCGACCGACCCGCGCCGGTCAGGGGCCTCCGAGGCGAAGGAGCTGGTGATCACCTCGATACCGAGGTTTTTGGCCCCGGCCAGCACGCCGTCCAGGACATAGATCGAGTAGGGGTTGACCAGGCTGTCGAACAGGGCTTGGAACATCCCGGTCGGTGCCGGAGCGCGGGGCCCGGTGGTGGGGGAGTAGTCGACGGTGCGCATGGCTGCCCGCACGCGGTCCCGGGTCTCGTCCGAGACGCCGGGCCGCCCGTTGAGGACTTTTGACACCGTCGCTTTGGAGACCCCCGCAGTCGTCGCGACCGCCCCGAGAGTCGCCCGTGAGCTGGCCGTCCGCGCCATCGCTTCCCCTCCGGCAGATGATTCTGCAACGTCACGATACACGAGTGGCAAGAAAAAGTTTCGTCCTCATGGCCTTATTGACATCCCTGTTGAGCGGGCTTAGGTTGCAATTTGTTTAGTAAACAGAAAGAAACTTTTTCGTTCTCTGGTGGTGAACCGTGCGATGAGGGCGAAGCTGACACCCCCACGGCGCGGCATCCGTGCCGTGGGGACCTCTGCTCAGGCATCGCACGCAGCTCATGTGGCGGTTCCACGCCCGGCGGCAGTGCTGACCATGCTTGCGCGGGGGGCGCTGACCGGGGAGCGGAAGAGGGGCCGGGCCATCTTCGACTCCTGGAACCAGGCCCACCCAGATCGGGAGATCGCAGTCGAGTGGGACGCCGACGACGCCTACACGGAGAAGGTCCGGCATCGCGGTCGGCTTTCCGTCAGTAACCCCACGACCCCACCTCTAAGGAGCATTCATGACCGAGTCCGCCCAGTGGCGCGACCCGTCGCTGCCCGTGGACGACCGTGTCGAAGCACTGCTGGCCGCCATGACCCTGGAGGAGAAGCTGGCCCAGCTCGGCAGTTTCTGGCCCCGCCCCCAGGGCGAGGAACAGGGCGACGGCGGAGAGGTCGCGCCGATGGAGAGCGCGTTTCAGGACAGCACGGGGCCGTTCGAGAAACAGGCGAGCAACGGTCTGGGGCAGCTCACCCGCATCTTCGGTACCGAGCCGGTCACCCCCGCCGAGGGCGTCCGGCGGCTGCGCGACCACCAGCGCTACCTGACCGACAACACCCGGCTGGGCGTCCCCGCCATCGCCCACGAGGAGTGCCTGACCGGGTTCACCACCTTCGGCGCCACCGTCTATCCTGCCGCGATCGCCTGGGGGGCGACCTTCGACTCCGCACTCGTCCAGCGTATGGCCGCCACCATCGGCCGTGACATGGCCGCTGTGGGCGTCCACCAAGGGCTGTCCCCCGTGATGGACGTGGTTCGCGACTACCGCTGGGGCCGGGTCGAGGAGACCCTCGGAGAGGACCCCTACCTGGTCGCCACCCTCGGCACCGCCTATGTCCGGGGATTGCAGGGCAGCGGGATCGTCGCCACCCTCAAGCACTTCGCCGGGTACTCGGCATCCCGGGCGGGGCGCAACCACGCGCCGGTTCCCATCGGCCCTCGGGAGTTCGCCGACGTCATCCTCCCACCCTTCGAGATGGCGGTGCGCGAGGGCGGTGTCGGGTCGGTGATGAACTCCTACTCCGACATCGACGGGGTACCCGCCATCAACCACGGGCTGTTGACCGAGGTTCTGCGCGAGAAATGGGGGTTCACCGGAACCGTCGTCTCCGACTACTGGGCTGTGGCCTTCCTCGACCTGATGCACCGCGTCTCACCGTCGCGCGCCGCCTCCGGGGCGCTCGCGCTGCGGGCCGGTGTCGACGTCGAACTCCCGGCGAGCAACGCCTACGAAAAGGTCGACGAGCTGGTGCTGTCCGGGGAGCTGCCAGTGGAGCTGGTGGATCGCTCCGTGCGGCGGGTGCTACGCCAAAAGATCGAGCTCGGTCTGCTCGACCCCGAGTGGCGGGCCGTGCCCGAGACCACCGGGGACGGAGCCGAGGTCGACCTTGACCCGGCCAGTAGCCGGACGCTGGCCCGCGAGGTCGCGGAGAAGTCGGTGATCTTGCTGGACAACCCCGGCGGGCTACCGCTCGCGTCCCAAACGTCGCAGGTCGCGCTGATCGGGCCGTGCGGCGACGATCCGCGGACGTTCCTCGGCTGCTACTCGTTTCCCAACCACGTCCTCTCGCGCTACGAGGACCGCGGCACCGGCGTGCGCGTCGATTCGCTGCTGACCGCGCTCAAGGCCGAGCTGCCGCAGACGCATGTCGAGCACGCGCTCGGCGTGCCCGTCCTCGAACCCGACCGCTCCGGCATCCCGGCGGCCGTCGAGGCGGCCCGGCGAGCCGATGTGGCCGTCGTGGCCGTCGGGGATCTGGCGAGCCTGTTCGGGCGCGGCACCTCGGGGGAGGGCTGCGACGCCGTCGACCTGTCGCTGCCGGGCGCACAGGCCGACCTCGTCGAGGCGGTACTGGCCACCGGTACACCGGTGGTTCTCGTGGTCGTCTCCGGCCGCCCCTACGCGCTGGGCGCGTTCGCCGGACGGTGCGCCGCCGTCGTACAGGCGTTCCTCCCCGGAGAGGAGGGCGGGGCCGCGATCGCCGGTGTACTGTCGGGGCGGATCAACCCCAGCGGTCACCTGCCTGTGGGCGTGCCGCGTCACCACGGTGGCCAACCGGGCACCTACCTCTCGGCACCGTTGGGCCGCCATAGCGACGGGATCTCCAACCTGGACCCCTCACCGCTGTACCCCTTCGGGCACGGGCGCTCCTACACGACGTTCGCCTACGAGGATCTAACGCTCAGCGAGGACCGGATCGCCCCGGACGGCCGGCTCCACATCGAGGTGACCGTGCGCAACACGGGCGAGCGTGACGGCGACGACGTGGTGCAGCTCTACCTGTCGGACGAGGTCTGTCAGGTGACCCGCCCCGTGCGCGAACTGGTCGGCTACGCGCGGGTCTCGCTGCCGGCCAAAGCGGCGTGCCGGGTGCGTTTCCAGGTGCACGCCGACCGGACCTCGTTCACCGGTATGGACCTGCGCCGCGTTGTGGAGCCGGGAACCTTCACGGTGGCCGTCGGCCATTCCAGCGAGGAGCTGCCATTGACCGCTACCTTCCAGATCACCGGGGAACCCCGGAGCATCGAGGGTGCGCGCGTGATGTCCACTCCCGTGGAGATCGCCACCGCCGACTCCTGACCCTCGGGAACTGGCGGGAGAGACCGCCGGGGCGCGGGCCGATCCGCCCGGCGCCGCGGCAGGTGAGCACCCCCGCCAGTGTGGGCAGTGGGGGTGGGAAGCGCTGCTCACCAGTGGTGGGAGCCTCGGCACCCCACCGGTGTCCCCTCCGAGTCCCGCTGGGAGCAGGTCGCAGCACAGAGGAGGCCGGCCAATGACCGATTACGGCAACGATCTGCTCTTCGGGGTGTTCATCACGCCCGCTGCCGAACCTGTGACCCACGCGGTCGACCTCGCGGTCGTGGCCGACAGGGTCGGCTTGGATCTGGTGACGTTCCAGGACCATCCCTACCAGCCGAGGTTCCACGACACCTGGACCCTGCTGTCCTATTGCGCGGCGCGTACCGAACGGGTCCACCTCAGCGGTAACGTGCTCAACCTGCCCCTGCGTCAGCCGGCCGTGCTGGCGCGCAGCGCGGCCAGTCTGGATCGGCTCACCGGCGGTCGGATCGAGATGGGGCTCGGAGCCGGCGGGTTCTGGGACGCCATCGAGGCCATGGGCGGCCCTCGCTTGACGCCGGGGCAGCGCGTGACCGCGCTCGAAGAGGCGATCGAGGTCATCCGCCAGATCTGGGCGGCCGACCAGCGCGGCGGAGCCCGGGTCAACGGCACCCACCACCGGCTCGACGGCGCGAAACGGGGCCCCGCACCGGCCCACGACATCGGGATCTGGCTCGGCGCCTACAAGCCGAAGATGCTGCGGCTGACTGGACAGGTGGCTGACGGCTGGCTGCCCACCCTTAGCTACCTGCCCGGTGGAGTGGGTGACCTCGCGCAGATGAACGCCCACATCGACGAGGCCGCCGCCGCGGCGGGCCGGGCTCCGGCGCAGGTACGCCGGCTCCTCAACATCTCCGGCGAGTTCCACCGCGTGGGGCGCTCGCTGTTTCACGGACCGCCCCAGCAGTGGGTCGAAGAGTTGGCCGGCCTCACCCGCACCTATGGCATCACCGCCTTCCTCCTCGCCGCCGATGACGCCACCCCGATCGAACGCTTCGCGGCCGAGGTCGCCCCCGCGACCCGCGAACTCGTCACCGCCGAGCGTGCCGCCGCCCCAGAGTGACGAAGCGCCGGCCGACAGCCAGGAGCAGCCCGAGCCCCGCGGAAACGCCGTTGCGTCCCCGCCTTCCGGGAAGGTCGCGGAGCACCGGGAAGGACGCTCCGGGGGCTTCTGCGCGGTTGCCATGAAAGAACGTTCGTTCTAAGTTGGCCTGGTGGTCCGTATGCCTCAGGAACATGTCGACGCGCGCCGGCGTCAGATTTTGGACGCCGCACGGCGCTGCTTCGTCGGCAACGGCTTCCACGCCACATCTATGCAGGATGTTCTCGCTGAGGCCGGGATGTCAGCGGGGGCGGTCTACCGCTACTTCAAGGGCAAGGACGACATCATCGCGGCCATCGCCACAGAGGCGCTCACCGAGGTCGCCGCGGCTTTCGAGGCCCATGACACCGCACAGCCGCCCGACCTGGAGGCCATCGTCGACTTGGTGTTGCAGGTCGAGCAGCCTCCCCTGGCCAGCTCGCGCGAATCGGCCCGCCTGCTGGTTCAGGTGTGGTCGGAGGTGCTGCGCTCTCCCGAGGTGGCCGCGCAGCTCGACGGGATCATGGCGCAGGTTCGTGAGGTGGTCGGTGGCCTCGTGGCGCGCCACCAGCAGCGCGGAGTGCTCCCCGCCGACATCGCGCCCGAGCGCGTGGCCGACGTTCTGATCGCCCTCGTCGACGGGTTCATGGTGCAGCGGGCGGTCCACGGTCACGCCGATCCGGCGGCGTTTCGCGACGGGCTCCGGGCCCTCATGTCGGCGACCGGTTGACTGTCTCTGACAGAACGAACATTCGTTCTTGACTCGGTGGGGCGACCGTGGTGCCATCGAGAGAATGAATGTTCGTTCTGTCGCGGTGCGTGTAGCCGTGACTCCGCGAACGCACTCGTGGCCCCCTGCCCGCGCAGTCGTGAGCCCATTGGGGCGCAGCGGAGCGGCGTGAGTGTCGGGCCCGCGCACCCCCAGCGAACAAGGAGGAAGATCAGCCCATGACCACCAACGCAGATGTCCCCGAAGGACTCAACGGCGTCGGCGCCACCGCCTTGGGGGTGGCCGCCCTGCGCGCGCAGGAGAGCCGCCGCCCCGACCGGCTCTTCGACGACCCCTACGCGCAGCACTTCCTCGACGCCGTCGACCCGGCCACCTCTCCCTGGGCCGTCGCGGAAACGCCCGGCGACGTCGACTTCCTGCGCTTAACGGCCGAGCAGGTCGCCCTGCGTACCCGTTTCCTCGACCAGGCGCTGCTGCACGCGGCCCAGGACGGGTGCGATCAGGTCGTCCTGCTGGCCTGCGGTGTGGACACCCGCGCGTTCCGACTTCCCTGGCCGACCGGGGTCCGGGTCTTCGAGGTCGACTTCGCCGACGTGCTGGCCTTCCGCGACACCGTGCTCACCCAGCACGGCGCCACCTCGACCTGCCAGCGGGTCGAGGTCGCCGCCGACCTGCGCGAGGACTGGCCCCGCACGCTCATCGAGGCCGGCCTCGACCCGACCCGCCCCACCGCATGGCTGGCCGAAGGCATCCTCTACGCCCTCCCACCCGAGGCGACCGACCTCCTTCTTGAGCGCGTCACCGCCGCCTCCGCGCCCGGCAGCGTCCTGGCTCTGGACCACGTGGAGGACTCCGAGCTGCTGCGCACCACCCGGGCCGAGATCTCCGCCGAGCTCCTCGACCTGTGGCAGGGCGGACCGGCCGAGGCTCTCGACACCTGGCTCGCCCGCTATGGTTGGCGCCCCAGCGTCCACGACGCCACCGAGGTCGCCGCTCACTACCAGCGTCCGACACCGGCGGCCTTCGCTCCCGAGCGCGCCGACACCGGCCACGCCTGGCTGGCCACCGCCGAGCTCCCCTAGCCCCGCGCGGGGCGCCGTCTTCGCCCGCGCCCCGCATTCACGCGCACCGGAGACGGCGTGGACAAGACCGGTGTCCGTCCGCTGGGGCGAGCCCACACCCGGCGTGGAGGTGCCGGTCGGTTGGACACGGGACGATCCGCCGTACCTGGGGTTTCTGACCTCGCCGGCGCGAACCCTTCCCGAGCTGCGCGATCCGGCCGAGAGGTTTGCCAACTGGGAGTTGGGTTCGCGCTACAGGCTGCGTGAGACCAAGCGCGGGGTGCTGACCATGACCTGCCATCCCCAGGTGATCGGCCGCGGGCACCGGTGGCTCCGGTTGGAGGAGTGGCTGGACCGGCTCGTGGACGGCGACGTCGCGTTCACCCCCGTCGCTGCGGTGGCCGCCATGGCGGCGCGAGGTGAGCGCCTTGGCGGGGCCGCCGGGGGCGTGCGGCGGGGGGCTTTGGCCTGCGGAGAGCGTGCGGGGTTTCCCGCCGCTCGTGCCTCGATCGCTTCGCGATCTCGGCAGCCTGGGGTGGGCGCCACTGTAGGTCGGTTGAGGTTGGGGGTGGGTGTTGTGGTGGGTGGGTTGTGGGCAGTCTGGGGTGGGTGTCGCTGTAGGTCGGTTGAGGTTGGGGGATGAGTACCGCAACGGACAGCCTGAGGCTGGGGTGGGGCGGGCTGGGGTGCTGGGGCTCAACGCCTTCTGGGGCGCCCTTTGCCACCGATCCCACAGAGACCGCCGGCCCACCGCTGTATTCCCCGCCATAGCACCACACCCTCCACGACAGCGACCCCCATGCGGCAGCAATGTTTTGGAGCGCAGGGACCTTGGGGGAAGGGCGAGGTTGGGGCGGGGCGATGTCGTGTGCGGCAGCGACAGTGCCTCACCCCGGCAGCCGCCCGCGTCGTTTCTACTCGTCCGCAGCCATAGCGTCCCCTTGAGGCTGCTGAGATCGCGAAGCGATCGAGGCGCGAGCGGACACTGAGTTCTCCGAGCCGGGCAAACGCCAGGCCCCTATCCGCCACGACTACCAAGGCCACGCGACGAGCAACGCACGAGCCACCCCACCCCGCTTGACCTCCCCTAGAAGCCCCCGAGTCGCTCGCTGAGATCGGGCGGGCCGCGGCGCCTCGTCGGCGAGCCAGGTCGCGGCCCGGCTCTACCGCGCTCGCCGCCAGGCCGGGCTGGAGCGTGTCAGCGGCGTAGGCTCGGGCTGTTCGCCGCTAGCGGCGCGGCGCCGTCGCCGGCACGGTAGGGGAGAGCGGTGGTAGGGGAAGCACTGGGGGTCTCCGTGGTCGCGTTCAGCACCGGCGTCGACGACGTGGCGTGGCCGGCGCGGGTGGGCTGTTCGGGGCAGTGCCCTATGGCCGTCCCAGGGTGCTTTCCCGCCGGATGAGGGCGAATCCCGGCCGGACGTGGCGCGGGGCGGCCTCTTTTTCCTCCTCGGCGCCGTCCAACCGGCTCAGCAGCGCGTCGACGGCCGCTTCGGCGATGGCCTGCTTGTGGGGGGCGATCGTGGTCAGGGTCGCCGAGCAGTACCGGCCATCCTCTATGTTGTCGAACCCGACCACGGCGACATCCTCGGGCACGCGCAGCCCCCGCTCGGCCAGGGTGCGCATGGCGCCGATGGCGACGACGTCGTTGTAGCAGAAGACCGCGTCGGGGGCGGCCCCCGAGTCCAGCAGCCGTGCCATCCCCTGTGCGCCGTCTTCCCGTCCGTAGCCGTCGGTGGTGGCGACCAGGTCGTCCCCGCCCCCGGCCGCCGTCTCCGACATCACCTCGCGCCAGCCGCGCAGTCGCAGGTGGGCGGGTTGACGCGATCGGCCCTGCCGGGCGCCGATGAAGGCCACGCGCTCGCGCCCCAGGTCGAGCAGGTGCTGGGTGGCGGTGCGCGCGGCGGCGACGTTGTCGATGGCAATGTGGTCGTGGGGGGCCTCGTACTCGCGTTCCCCCAGCAGGACCAGCGGTGCGTCGTGGCCGCGGGCGAGGAGGTCCTCGTTTTCCAGCTCGATCGGGCTGAGGATGAGCCCGTCGATCAGCCGTGCCCGGAACCCTTGCGCGAACAGGATCTCCTGGTCGCGACGCCCGTTGGTGGGGTCGAGCAGGACGATGTAATCCAGGCCGGCCGCGTAGTTGATCACGGCGTTGGCGAGTTCGGCGAAGTAGGGGTTGCCCAGTTCGGGCAGTGCTAACGCGATGATCCCGGTTCGGCCCTTGCGCAGGTGGCGTGCCGTGAGGTTGGGACGGTACCCCAGTTCGTCGATGACCTGCTGCACCCGCTGCCGGGTGGCTGGGGTGACGTGCCGGTAGCCGTTGACGACGTTAGAAACCGTCTTGACCGAGACGCCCGCGCGCTTGGCGACGTCTTTCAGGCTGATGACCACAGCGCTCCCTTCGCACACACGCCCTGCCCCGCTTACCTGGCGCGGTCCGCTTGGCAGCGGGCGGTGCCCACGGAGCGGGTCCGGAAGCGCCGTGGTGGTGGGGGAAGACGTTTACCAACGTATGGGCCAGCAGGGTCCTCGGCGTGCTCGACGGTGTTCGGTGCCCGGAATCGATGCTGACTTTTACATCGTTATACATCACTGATGGTCGCTTCGCATACCAGGTTCGCTCATTCGATCTTGATTGGAGATGCTGTGTAGTGCTGAATCGCGGAAGTCAACCGATCTTCAATCGAGGACTAGACAGGCACGTGTGACTGTGGTCTCATCATGGAGAAACCGGATTTCCTACGTTGTAAAAGACGTACGGAACACCCCCGCGGCTTGTCACTCCGGCCGCGTGACTCATGACCCCCATGATCCGGAGGCTTCAGGTGAGACGCTTCCCCGTCTATCTCGATCCCCCCTCGCATCCTCCTCGCCGCTTCGGCGGCATGCGCACCCGCTCCCTTCTGGCTAGGGCGACAGCCGCGGCCACCGCCCTTGTCCTGCCGCTTACGGTCGTCACCACGGCCCAGGCCCAGGAGTGGAGCCCCCAAGAACCTCCGCTGGAGACCCCCTGGACCGATGACGTATCGCCGAGCAACGCGCTACCGGAGTACCCGCGTCCGCAGTTGGTGCGCGACGAATGGCAGAACCTCAACGGCACGTGGGAGTGGGCGCCGGCCCAAGAGGGCGATGAGCCGCCCTTCGGCCGCCCCCTCGATCGCGAAATCCTCGTCCCCTACCCGGTGGAGTCCGCTCTTTCCGGGATTGTCGAGGACACCGACCGGATGTGGTACCGCCGTACCTTCACCGTCCCCGACTCCTGGGACGACCGCCACGTCAAGCTCCACTTCGACGCCGTGGACTGGGAAGCCGATGTCTGGGTCAACGGCACCAAGATGGGCGACCACCGCGGCGGCTACGACCGCTTCTCCTTCGACATGACCGACGCCCTGCAAGAGGGCGAGAACGAGATCGTGGTCGGCGTCCACGATCCCACCGACTCCGGCCAGCAAGCCGTGGGCAAACAGCGCAACAACCCTGGCGGCATCTTCTACACCTCCTACTCCGGCATCTGGCAGACGGTGTGGATGGAGCCGGTCGATCCCGCCAACATCACGAAGCTGGACCTGACCCCCGACGTGGCCGGCGAACACCTCGACGCCGTCGTCCACGCCGTGCGCGACGGCGGAACCACCGCCCGGGTCACCGTCCGCGACGGCGACACCGTGGTCGGCACTGCCACCGGCGAGCCCGAGTCCACGATCGAGGTGCCGGTGCCCGATCCTCACCTGTGGTCACCCGATGACCCCTTCCTCTACGACGTCGAGGTCACCCTCGAACGCGGCGACAAGAACAAGGTCCGCGACCGGGTCGAGAGCTACGCCGGCATGCGCTCCATCGACACCGAGATGGTCGACGGCGTGCTGCGCCCCGTGCTCAACGGCGAGTACGTGTTCCAGATGGGCGCTCTGGACCAGGGGTACTGGCCCGACGGCATCTCCACCGCGCCCACCGACGAAGCGCTGAAGTTCGACATCCAGGCGCAGAAGGACCTGGGCTTCAACACCATCCGCAAGCACGTCAAGGTCGAGCCCGACCGTTGGTACTACTGGGCCGACCGCCTGGGCATGCTCGTCTGGCAGGACATGCCCTCCATGGCCCATAGCCCCGACGAGGCCGCCCAGGAGCAGTACGAGCACGAGCTGGCCGAGATGATCGACCAGCACCACAACTTCCCCTCCATCACCCACTGGATTCCCTTCAACGAGGGCTGGGGCCAATACGACGGGGCGCGCATCACCGACGAGGTCGCCGACATGGACCCCTCGCGGCTGGTCACCGGCGCCTCGGGCTGGTTCGACACCGGCAACGGCGACGCCGTCGACTCTCACATCTACGTCGGCCCCGGCGACCCCACCCCCGCCTCCGACGAGCGGATCTCGATCCTCGGCGAGTACGGCGGCCTCGGGCTGCGCTTCGAGGAGCACGAATGGAGCCCGGGCAACGGGTTCGGCTACGAGATGGTCTCCGACAGCGAGTCCCTGACCACGCGCTATGTCGGCCTGACCGCCGGTGTGCAGCGCCTGGAGCGCACCAACGGGCTCTCCGCCGCCATCTACACCGAGATCACCGACGTCGAGAATGAGCTCAACGGGATGTGGACCTATGACCGCCAGCGGCTCAAGATCGACCTTGAGCGGGTCAAGGCCGCCCACGAGGACCTGATCGCCGGCCGACCGGTCAGCGGATCGGTCGAGCTGCCCGTGGACGAGCTGCGCTCCCTGCGGGTCACCACCCCTGGCTACACCGAACGCTACATCCGCCACCAGGACTCCCTGGGCTTCACCGAGGTCGTCGACGACGACAGCTCGGAGCTGCTCAAGGAGGACGCCACCTGGCGGATCGTCCCCGGCCTGGCCGACGACCAGTGCTACTCGCTGGAATCGCTGAACTACCCCGGCGAGTACCTGCGTCACCGCGACTCCCGCGTCCGGCGCGAAGCCTCCGACGGCTCGGAGCTGTTCCACCAAGACGCCACCTGGTGCGCAGTGCCCGGCCTGGCCGGCTCCGGAGTCTCCTTCCGCTCCTACAACTTCCCCGACCAGTACCTGCGCCACTACGCCGCCGAACTCTGGCTCGCCGGCGTCGGCGGCCCCGAGGCCTACGAAACCTCGGAGTCCTTCAACGAGGACGTGACCTGGGCCCTGGAGGACCCCTGGGCCTGACCGTCACTTGACGGGCCGCCCGCCGCCCCTTCCCGACAGCGGGCGGCCCCGCCCCACAACGCCGCCGGTGCCCGCCGGCACCGGCGGCCCCCAGCCCGGGCAGACCGCCTGCGGCCCCGAGCGGACCTCGATCCGCCCCCGACCCCACGAGTCCCCGATACCCCGATTTTCGTCTATCGGCGGCCACCCGGCGAACCTCGCCAACCGCGCGGCTTGCTGAACGGCTCGCACACCCTTCTTTGGTGGAGGCTGAACATGGCAATTGATCTCTTCGACCGCGCCGGGCGCTCCCCCCGACGCACGGCAACGGTCTTCACCGCGGTCACCTGTACGGCGCTGACCCTGTTGGCCACGTCCTGCGCGCGGGGGGAGGACGACGTCGCCTCCGAGCAGCCGTCTGGCGACACCGAGGCGCAGGCCCAGGTGCTCGACGACGCCGCGGGCAGTGACGAGACCTGCAACATCGAGCAGTTCGGCATGGAGGGATTCGACCTGTCGGAAATGAAGGTCGGCTTCTCGCAGTCTGAGGCGGAATCCAACCCCTTCCGCATCACCGAGACCGCCTCCATCGAAGACGAGGCCGAGAAACGCGGCATCGAGCTGATCACCGCCAACGCCCAATCGGAGTTCTCCCAGCAGATCAGCGACGTCCAAGGGCTGATGTCGCAGGGCGCCGAACTGTTGATCATCGCCCCGCTCAACTCCGACGGCTGGGAGCCCGTCCTCGCCGAGGCCGAGCGCAAGCAGGTGCCCATCGTCACCATCGACCGCCAGATCAACGGCACCCCCTGCGAGGACTACGTCACCTTCATCGGCTCCGACTTCGTCGAGCAGGGCCGGCGCGCCGCCGACCAGATGATCGAGGCGCTCGACGGCGAAGGCAAAGTCGCCATCCTGCTGGGCACCCCCGGCAACAACGTCACGACCGAACGCACCAAGGGCTTCAAGGACCGTGTCGCGGAGAAGGCGCCCGACATCGAGTTGGTCTTCGAGCAGACCGGCGAGTTCACCCGCGAAGGGGGCCAGTCGGTCACCGAGCAGCTCATCCAGTCCGAGCCCGACATCGACGGCGTCTACGCCGAGAACGACGAGATGGGCATCGGCGCGGTCACCGCGCTGCGCGGAGCGGGCAAGGAGCCCGGCGACGTCAAGATCGTCACGATCGACGGGACCGAGACGGCGGTACAGAACATCATCGACGGCTGGATCTACGCGGTCATCGAGTCCAACCCCCGCTTCGGCCCGCTGGCCTTCGACGCCCACGAGGCCTTCGGCAAGGGCGAGGACGTCCCGGTCGAACTGATCATCTCCGACCGCGAGTACACCGCCGAGAACGCCGAAGAAGAACTGCCCAATGCCTACTAGCCCGCAGGGGCCATCGGCAGTGGCGGGACCGGCCGGGCCGTACCACCCGGCCGGTCCCGCCGGTCCGGCTGGATCGCTCCGGCGCCACCGCGTGGGAGCGACAGACAACAGGAAGGAACAGTGGCGATGACCGCTACCGCAGCGCAGGGCGGGGCCGACGAGGCTGCCTCCATCCTGCGGACCCGCGGACTCACCAAGCGGTTCCCCGGCGTGCTCGCGCTCGACGAGGTCGACTTCGAGCTCTCTCACGGCGAGGTGCACGCCTTGGTCGGCGAGAACGGCGCGGGTAAGTCGACGCTGATCAAGGTCCTCACCGGGGTCTACGCCCCCGACGGTGGGCAGGTGCGCTACCAGGGCGAGGACGTGCGCTTCGACACTCCGCTGCGCGCCCAACAGGCCGGGATCTCCACCATCTACCAGGAAGTCAACCTGATCCCGCTGCTCAGCGTGGCGCGCAACCTGTTCCTGGGGCGCGAACCGCGACGCTTCGGGCTCATCGACTTCCCTCGCATGCACCGCGAGGCGGCCACGATCCTGCGCGACTATGGAGTCGAGGTCGACGTGACCCGGCCGTTGCAGGGCCTGTCCATGGGAGCTCGGCAGATGGTGGCCCTGGCGCGCGCCGTCATGGCCGAGGCCCGGGTCGTGATCATGGACGAGCCCACCTCTTCCCTGGAGCCGCGCGAGGTCGAGACTCTGTTCTCGGTGATCGACACCCTACGCGAGCGCAAAATCACCGTGGTCTACGTCAGCCACCGGCTGGACGAGCTGTACCGGATCTGCGACCGCGTCACCGTGCTGCGCGAAGGCCGCGTGGTGCACACCGGCGCAATGGCCGACCTGGAGCGACTGCGACTGATCTCGCTGATGCTCGGCCGGGACATGGAACAGATCGAACGCCAGGGCTCCACCACCTTCGGTGGCCCGCACCAAGCGCGCGCCGAGGAGCCGGTGCTGGTCGCTGACGACCTCAACGCCCGCCAGCAGCTCCACGGCGTCTCCCTGGCGATCCACCCGGGTGAGGTGCTCGGACTGGGTGGGTTGTTGGGGTCGGGCCGTACCGAGACCGCCCGGGCCATCGCCGGCGCGCTGCCCCTGGAGTCCGGCCGGATCACGGTCGCCGGAGTGCCGCTGCGGCGCCGCTCCACGGCGGCGGCGATCCGCGCGGGCATCAGCATGCTGCCCGAGGACCGCAAGAGCGAGGGCATCATCCCCGAACTTTCGGTGCGCGAGAACATCGCGCTCGCGGCGATGCCGCGCATGTCGCGTTTCGGGCTGGTCTCCGAGCGCCGCATCGACCGCGTCGTCGACGTCTTCGTCAGACGCCTCCGCATCAAGGCGGCCGGAACCCGACAGAAGGTCGCCGAACTCTCCGGCGGCAACCAGCAGAAGGTCCTACTCGCCCGCTGGCTGGCGCTCAACCCCACGGTGTTACTGCTCGACGAGCCCACCCGCGGCATCGACGTCGGCGCCAAGGCCGAGGTGCAGCGCTTGGTCGACGAGCTGGCCGCCGAAGGGCTGGGAGTCATGCTCATCTCCTCAGACGTGGAGGAGTTGATCGAGGGCGCCGACCGCGTGGTGGTGCTCAAAGACGGCGCCGTCGTGGGGGAGCTCACCGGCGACGAGGTCAGCGAGGGCGGGTTGATGTCGGCCATCGCCGACGCCGGCGCCGACATCGACCCACCCGAGGCCGGCGCCGCCGAGACCAGCCCCGCGACGCTTCCCCCTACCGGCACCGCCGCGACATCAGCCGACGGCACCGTCACAACCGGCGAAGACACCGCCGACACCCGGGCCACAGCGGGCGCGGGCAAGGGCCCCGCGCGAGAGGAGGGCCGGTGACTGCGCTCGATATACCCCGGTTGCGCATCGACCGCGAACGGATCATCCCCTGGCTCCAGGAGTACGGCGTCTACATCGGCGTCGCGGCGCTCTTGGTCTTCAACATCGTCTTCACGCCGCACTTTCTGTCACTGGAGAACTTCCGTACCCAAGCCGTGCAGGTCACTCCGGTGCTGATCCTCTCGTTGGGGATGGCGCTGGTGATCGCCACCGGCGGTATCGACCTGTCGGTGGGCTCGGTGATGGCACTGGCCGCGGCCATGATCTCGCTGTATCTGGGCTATGGCCCGGTGGTGGCCATCCTGGTCGCCCTGGTCGCCGGTGCGGCGGCCGGCGCGGTCAACGGCGCCTTGGTGGCCTTCGCCGGGGTCCAAGCGATCGTGGCGACGCTGGCGATGATGATCGGTGGGCGCGGCCTGTCGCTGGTGCTGCTGCCCCAATTGGAGGGAATCCGCAACCCCGGCATCCGCGAACTGGGCGCCGGCTCCGTCCTGGGGGTGCCCTACCTGGTTTGGATCTCCGTGGCGCTCATCGCGCTGGTGGTCTTCATCGTGCGGCGCACCACCTTCGGCCGCCAGATCGTGGCCATTGGCGGTAACCGCCGTGCCAGCGAGCTGTCCGGCCTGCCGGTGCAGCGCACCCTGCTGGCGGTCTACGTGTTGTGCGGGCTGTTCGCGGCCATCGCCGGCGTGCTGGCCACGGCGCGGCTCCAGGCCAGCGACCCCAACTCCCTTGGCGTGCTCATCGAGCTGTCGGCGATCACGGCCGTGGTGGTCGGCGGCACCCCGTTGCAGGGCGGCCGGGTGCGGGTCGCCGGCACAGTAGCCGGAGCGGTGCTGATGCAGTTGCTCGTCTCGACTCTGATCAAGCACGACCTGCCGCCGTCGTGGACGCAGATCGCCCAGACCGTGGTGATCATCGCGGCCGTCTACGTAGCGAGGGAGCGGGGGAAGAAATGACCACGGGGAAAAGCACGGCGGTGGTCGAGCTCGGCGCTGTGGGACCGGACGGCGACACCGGGCGGCAACCGCCCGCCGGCAACGGCGAGCGCGGCGGAGTCGCCACGGAGTTCGTTCAGCGCCACGGCGCCTTAGTAGTGCTGCTGATCGTCCTGGCCGTCGCGTCACTGACGCTCGACAGCTTCTTCAGCCTGGGCAACCTCAACCACATCGCGGTCGGCGCGGCCTTCCCCGCGATCATCGCGCTGGGGATGACGTTCGTGATCATCACCGGCGGTATCGACCTGTCGGTGGGCACTGTGTTCGCCCTGGCCGGGGTGCTGGCCGCGTGGGCGTCGCAGTTCGGCAGCCTGGCGGCGCTCGCGCTCCCGCTCGTGGTGTGCGGGCTGATCGGCATGCTCAACGGCGTGCTCATCGCCCGCGCGCGACTGGCGCCCTTCATCGTCACCCTGGCGACCATGCTCGGCGCATGGGGGCTCATGCTCGCCGTCTCCGACGAGGGCACCGAGACCTACGTGGTACCCGACGGGCTGCTCCTCACTCCGATAGTGCAGGACCGCATAGCCGGCATCGGCTACCCGGTGTTCCTGGTGATCGTCCTTTTCACCATCGGCGGGCTGATGCTGCGCCGCACCGGGTGGGGCCAGAACCTCTACGCGGTCGGCGGCAACGAGGACGCGGCGGCGCTGCTGGGGGTGCCAGTGGCGCGCACCAAGATCACCGCCTACACCCTCTCCGGCCTGTGCGCCGGTCTGGCCGGTGCCCTCAACGCGGTGTGGCTGGGCTCGGGGGTGACCATCTTCGGCATCGGCATCGAACTGGACGCGATCTCGGCCGTGGTCATCGGCGGCACGCTGTTGGCCGGCGGCTACGGCTTCGTGTCCGGGTCGCTGGTGGGCGTGCTCCTGCTCAACGTCATCCAGAACATCATCAACGCGATCGGCAGCCTCAGCTCCGCCTACCAACAGGTGGTCAGCGGCTCGTTTCTGATCCTGGTGGTCCTCGCGCAGAACTACCTGAGCAGGCGCCGCAAGCAGGTCTGACGTGCGTCGCTGAGCGGGACAAGGAACGCGCGGAAGGAAACGTGGCCTCCGCGGACTCTCGCGGAGCGTGGCCTTTCGCGCGTTCCGTCGTATTCGCTTCCGTCACAGAAAGTACGAACCGCATTCCCCTCTGTTATAGTCATTACACAGTGTTTTTATTTTCTACTTAGAGTCGTGTTGTTTCGTGGGTGGTGTTTGGGGGGTGAATTCCTTGGGTTCGTGAATGTCCAGATGGTTGTTGAGAATAAAACGAGGTATTAATAATTTTGCAATTTGTGCGGAGTACGTATGGAGCTTGCGGGAAGAATCTCTGTCTTGTGTCTAGAGGGGCGCCATGCAAGATCGTATTCTCACGCTGATCGTGGGGGTCGTCGAAGACCTCAATAAGCGCAGGAGCGAGAAGATCCCGACCGGGAACATGCTCGAGGTCGGCCTGTACGGCGACACCGGAGTTTTCGACTCGATGCAGTTGGTGGGCTTCTTGACCCAGGTGGAAGAGGCCATCGAGGATGAATTCGATGTCGAGATATCGCTGACCTCAGAAAAAGCCGTGTCGAGGCGGGTAAGCCCCTTCAGCCGTGTCAGCAAGCTCATCGAGTTCATCGAAGAAGAGCTGGAATTGGCCGGCGTCGAAACCGGCCGTGACACCGTTGCCGAGTCGGCTTAGTAGAGGACGGGCAGATGTCGGTTTCGGTACGCAAGGCCGGTGCGGACGACCTGTATCCGGTTTATGAGCTGCTGCGCAACTCGACCCTCAACTCCGCGCCCCTGCCGTTCGAGGCACGCAAGCGGATGTTTCGCCCCGTGTGGGGAGGCGATGAAGGCTACTACGGCTACGTCATGGAGGCGGAAGGCGAAGTCGTCGGCTTCCTCGGCACGCTCTTCACAGAACGCGAGATCAACGGCACGCGACACAAGTTCTGCGAGATACATAGCTGGTACGTGCGCGACGATTATCGCAACGAGAGCATCAAGCTCTTCCTGCCCGTCATGTCCCTGCGCAAGGTCACGCTGCTCAACTACACGCCGACCCAGACGGTCTACGACATCAGCAAGAAGTTCGGGTGGAACGATCTGGAGACACAACTGCTGATGTTCCTCCCGATCCCCACGCCGCGCAGTCTGGGCGCGGGTGTGCGGGTGGAGACCCGCAAGCACGCGATCGTCCAGTACCTCGACGAGACCGACAAGCAGATCTTTCTGGACCACGACGACGTCCCATGCAGCCACTTCCTGGTCCGGGAGAACAACGGCACCGGCTACTCCTACATCATCCTCAAGAAGATGTGGCTGAGCCGCCTTCGGCCCTTCGGCCGGATCATCTACGCCAGCGACAAGCGGATGCTGCTCAACCACATCGACTATCTGAAAATGCTCTGGTGCCTGCGGCTCGGGCTGACCTGCGTGGTCATCGATCGCGATGAGGTCGAGGCCGAGCCCAAACCGGCCTTCAGCAAGGTGATCGACCGTGATGTTCCGTCGCTGTACCTTTCCAAGAACCTCAAACCGGCTGACATCAAGCCTCCGCTCTACACCCTGCCCCTGCTGATCGGCTATCGACTGCACTGACCTATGAACACCCTCCTCATTACGGGCACCCGAACGGGAGTGGGCAAGGCGCTGGCGGAACACTTTCTCGACCGGGGCGACCGCGTCGTGGGGTGCAGTAGGAAGTCGTCAACCATCGACCACGCCAACTACAGCCACCACGAAGCCGACCTCACCGAGCCCACAGCCGTAAAAGCCATGTTCCGCGAGATCAGGCGGGAACACGGGCACCTGGACACCCTCGTGAACAACGCCGGCACGTCGAACATGAACCACTTCATGACCACGCCGGAAACGGTCGCCCGCGAGATCTTCGACATCAACTTCTTCGCCGTACTGAACTGCTGCCGGGAAGCCGCCAAGCTGCTACAGAAGAGTGAGGAGCCCGCCCCCTCGATCCTGAACGTGTCGACCGTGGCCGTGCCCTGGGCACTGGAGGGGCAGTTGGCCTACTCCGCCAGCAAGAGCGCGGTCGAACAGTTGACCCGCGTCATGAGCAAGGAACTAGCCGGCTTCAGTATCCGGGTCAACGGCATCGGCCTGCCGCCGGTGCGCACGGTTCTCACCCGGACCCTGCCCACGGAGATGGTCGACGACCTGATCGGGCGGCAGGCGATCAAACGCATGTGCACGATGGCGGACATCGTCGGCCCCGTCGAATTCCTGGTCTCCCGGGCCTCCGGCTTCGTCACCGGCGAGACGCTATTCCTGGGTGGTGTTAACTGAATGCGAAGCGAACTCGTCACCAGGCTCGCGGAGCTGGGGACGCTCACCGCCGTCGTCGATCGCGGCGCCTCCCACACCTACACCGACCTGGCGGCGGGGGTTGAGCACGTGGGCGAGACCCTGCGCGAGCACCAGGTGCGCCCGCACGACGTCGTCGTCCTCAACGCCGACTTCTCCTTCCTGTCGATCGCCACGCTGCTCGCGCTCTACATCAACCGCAACGTGGTCATCCCCGTGGTTACTCTCAACGAGGCCACGCACACCACGATCATGGAGTCCTGCGGCCCCACCCACACCATTCGGGTCGACGGGGACCTCACCATCGAAGAGGTGGCGGGAGCCTCCGGCGCTGGGGCCGGCACCTACGACCGCCTCGTCGAGGCCGGCGCCGCCGGGCTCGTCCTGCTCAGCAGCGGCAGCACCGGCGCCCCCAAGGCGATCCTGCACAACCTCGACTCCATCGTCGAGGAGAAGCTGGGGGCACACACGCGGGTGGGGCGAAAGCCCCCCAACATCCTCATGTTCTTGCTGTTCGACCACATCGGCGGGATCAACTCCCTGCTCGGCGCCTTGCGAGTCGGCGGAGCGGCCATCGTGCCCAGCCAGCGGACCCCCGACGAGATCTGCGCCCTGATCGAGCAGTACGGAATCCGGCTGCTGCCCACCAGCCCAACCTTTTTGAACCTGCTGATGATCGGTGACTACCACCGCAAGTACGACCTCACCAGCCTGCGTCTGATCACCTACGGCACCGAGCCCATGCCCGAAGAGCTGCTCAAGCGTGTCAACGCGGCCTTCCCCCGGGTCAAACTGCTCCAGACCTTCGGCACCAGCGAGACCGGCATCTCCACGACCACGAGTGAGTCGTCGAGCAGCACCTACTTCAAGATCGCCGACGAGAACGTCCAGTACCGCATCGTCGACGGTGAACTCCAGCTCAAGAGCAACACCCAGTTCATGGGCTACCTCAACTATCCCAGTGACTCGCTCACCGAGGATTCCTGGTTTCGCACCGGAGATCTCGTCGAGGAGAAAGCCGACGGCTACATCCAGATCCGGGGCCGCGCCAAGGAGATCATCAACGTCGGCGGGGAGAAGGTGCTCCCGCTGGAGTTGGAGTCCATCCTGATCGCCAGTCCCCTCATCGAGGACTGCGTGGTCTACGGCAAAGCGAACTCCATCACCGGCCAGTCGGTGTGCGTGGACATCAAACCCACGACCGACATGACCCGGCCCGAGGCCCGCAAGCACGTCACCGAGTTCCTGACGGGCAAGGTCGACCAGTTCAAGATCCCCGCCAAGGTCAACATCGTCGACGCGGTGACGGTCTCCGAACGGTTCAAGAAGAGGAGGAGCCAACCGTGAAGGAGCTCGTCATCATCGGGGCCGGCAAGTTCGCGCTTGAGGTCACCCGCTACATCGACGACATCACCGCCGCCGGTGAGGAGCAGTACCGTATCGCCGGCTATCTGCCCGTGCCCGAGGAGTCCACACACGCGCCGGCCGACCTGTGCCTCGCGCCGGAGGAGTTCCCTCCCAAGGCCGGGACCCGTGTGGTGCTGGCCCTCTCAGACACCGGCCACCGGCGCGCGATGATCGACGACCTCATCGACAAGCACGCTCTGATCGCCGAGAACATCGTTCATCCCAGCGCCATGGTCGAACCCGCTGCGCTGCAAGGCGCAGGCATCATCATCGGCCCGCGCAACTACGTCGGCGTGAACGTGACCCTGGGCAGCCACACGGTCGTGAACTACCACTGCACCATCGGGCACCACTCGCGTCTGGGAGCGAACAACTTCCTCGCTCCCAACTTCAACTGCGGAAACAGCATCACGGTCGGTGACGACAATTTCTTCGGTCTGAGCTGCACGATCGCGCCGGAGGTGGTCATCGGCGACGACTGCCGATTCCAGGCCGGGATCAGCTTGTTCGACAACGCCGACAGCGGGTTCTCCTACCTGTCGCCGAGCCGTATCAAGTCCATTAAGTCATCCTGAGGAGAGCAAGAGTGAAGCAATCGAAGGTTGCCATCATCGGTGGCGGACCCGCAGGATGCGTGGCGGCGTTGGCGCTGCACAAGCTCGGGCACGAGGTCGAGCTCTACGAGCGGGAACACTTCCCCCGCTACCGGGTCGGCGAGTCGTTCCTGCCGGGCACCTTGTCGATCCTGTACCGCCTCGGGCTCCAGGACAAGATCGACGCCGCCGGCTTCGTGAAGAAACCCTCCGCCACGTTTCTGTGGGGCCAGGACCAAGCTCCCTGGACCTTCTCCTTCTCGACGCCCCTGAGCGAGCCCTGGGTCTTTGACCACGCCATCCAGGTCGATCGCAAGGAGTTCGACACGCTGCTGCTCAACGAGGTCAAGGAGCGCGGCATCGCCGTGTCCGAGGGAACCCCCGTCACCGACGCCGACGTCTCCGCCCCCGACCGGGTCACGCTGACCGTGCGCCGCGACGACGGCCCCCAGCAGGTCGAGAGTGATTTCGTGATCGACGCCGGCGGCTCCAGCAGCCTGCTGGCGCGCCAGCTCAAGGTCCGCCGCTACGACGAGTTCTACAAGAACTTCGCCATCTGGTCCTACTTCAAACGCGCTGACCCCTTTGCAAACGACCTCAAGGGCACCACCTACTCCATCACCTTCGAGGACGGCTGGGTCTGGATGATCCCGCTCAAAGGTGACATCTACAGCGTCGGGCTGGTCGTCGACCGCTCCAAGGCCAGCGAGGTCAAGGAGCTGGGACCCGAGCGTTTCTACCGCGAGACCCTCGCCAAGGCCACCCGGGCCATGGAACTCCTGGGCGACGCGGAGATGGTCGACGAGGTGCGCATCGTCCACGACTGGTCCTATGACTCCGAGCTGTTCTCCGACGGCCGGTTCTTCCTGTGCGGCGACTCCGCCTGCTTCACCGACCCCCTGTTTTCCCAGGGCGTCCACCTCGCCACCCAGTCGGCCGTCTCGGCAGCCGCCGCCATCGACCGCGCCAGCCAGCACGAGGACGAGCTCGAAGCGGTCCATCAGTGGTACAACCGCACCTACCGCGACACCTACGAGCAGTACCACGAGTTCCTAGCCTCGTTCTACACGTTCGCCTCCTTCACCGAGCCCGAGTCGCAGTTCTGGCTCAACCGCCGGATCAGCGAGTCCGACGACGAGCGGCTGGAGCGACAGCAGTGGTTCAACCGGCTGGTCGAGAAGGAGCGCGACAGTTCCTCCTTCTCGGTCGCTGACTTCCGCGACCGTGCCTCCACGATGATCGCCATCGGCCGGCACCAGCGCATGGAACTCAGCGACGAGTTCTCCGACGACGAGCTGAACACCGCCCGGGTGCGCTGGATCAGTGGGCTCACCAAGCAGCTCAACCGCATCAAGAAACTGCGGTGGAACGGCGAGGAGGTGCGCCTCAAGCCCCACTACAAGGTCGAGCCGCTCAGCTTCCGACTGGAGCCCCACCAGGTGCTGGCCAACGAGGACGGGGTGGACATGGTCAAGTACCCGGTGGAGGAGGAGCACCGAGAGATCTTCCAGAGCCTGCTCAAGGAGGACGTCAGCTACAAGTCCCTGGTGGGCTGGCTGGGCGAGGCCGGAAAACAGGACGTGGGCTCCCAGATTGTCGTTCGCCTCATGGAGGCCGGTCTGCTGACCGGCTACGACAAGAACGACGAGCGTGTCTTCATCCAGGACCGCCTGCGCTTTGACGGCGTGGGCGTCGAATACGAGGTGTGACCATGGAAACGACAGCGACCTATGTGTTCCTCGCCGGCATTGGCAACTCCGAGGCCCACCACTGGCAGTACCTGTGGTACCAGCGCACGGCAGGCGGCGTCTGGGTCGAGCACGAGTCCTGGGACAGCCCCGACCGTGACCGGTGGGTCAAAGACCTCGACGACGCACTCGCCGCCGTCACCGGCCCCAAACTCCTCGTCGCCCACAGTCTGGGCTGTTCGGTGGTGGCTGAATGGGCCCGCGACCACACCGATACCGCCATCACCGGGGCGTTCCTGGTCGCGATGCCCGACGTGCACGGCCCCAACTTCCCGGCTGCGGCGCAGGGGTTCGGTGCCCCGCCCCAGGAGCGGCTGCCCTTCCCCACGGTCGTGGTGGCCAGTGAGAACGACCCCTATGGCTCCCTGGAGCACTCCGAGGCAGCGGCTCGGCAGATGGGCGCTCAACTGGTCAACGTCGGCCGCCGAGGCCACATCAACGCCGAGTCCGACCTGGGCGCCTGGGACGAGGGCTGGTCCATCTTCACCGACCATTTCGTGCGCTGAGCCGGCGACTGGAGGAACGGCGTGCCGTACTCGGAGACCACGAGCGACGCTGCCGCGCCGCCAGCCCAGGGGCGCCCGAAAGCGAGCACCGCCCACGCGAGCCGGAGGGAAGCCGATATGGAAGCTGTCCACGCTGAGCAGGTCGACCCCGGCGTAACGTTTCAGCACTGGAACGTCGAACTGCACAAGCCGGACCTGTTGATCTGGTCGGACCGGCGCCGGGTGCTGGCGGTCCTTGAGGACCGTAGATCAGACGGCTGGGTCATCTGCACCGTCGCCGACCCGCGCATGCTTGCCGACATCGCCGACGGCGGCCGGCTCGCCATGGTCTTCCGAGCCGACTGGCCCCAGGTCAGGAAGGGAACAAGGGTTCCGCTGTTCACCACGGACTATTCCGTGGACCGCAGCCGCGGAGTCGTCCTGGCCCGGTTCGTCGACTCCCAACTGGAGGCGGGCGACTACCTGCTGCCCGAACCGCTCACGGCGAGTCTACGCAGCAGCGTGCTCTTCCAGCGGGTGCAGCGCGTCAGCGTGGTTCGGCTCTCGCCCTACCACGGTGCGTTCGTGACCCAGGACCCGGGCCGCTGCCTGGTGCCGGGAATGGTCGTCACCGTCGAGTCCTGGCTGCCGTGGCTGGGACGCCTGCGACTGCGTGCGCAGTTGACCGCCTATCGCGAGGAGCCCGGCGGGGTGCGGTTCGCCTTCCGCATCGTCGACCGAAGATCGAGACAGTTCTGCGCGATCGCTCTGGCCGGCACCGTCGAAGGGTTCGACTTCGCCGCACTCGCGTCCTGCGGCGTCAAACCGTCGCGGATGACCGGCTACCTCACGGTCCAGACGGTCTCCGACGACGCGACGTTTCGCCAGGCACTCGGCATGCGCCTGGCCGGTAACCGCAGCTTCGGCCGCCTCTCCGAAGTGACGGACTGCACGGAGGTCGCCGACCACCTCGACCCGCACTCGGTCAACTTCATGTGCCTGTTGGGCAACAAAGTGCTGGGGACGGGACGGGTCGTGGTCAACGCCGGGGATCGCGCCCTGAGCGAGATCGAGGCTGAGACGACCGGGCTGCCGGTCCACATCTGGCGGGGCGGGTTCGTGGAGGTGTCGCGACTGGCGATCCACCCCGACGCCCGGGGGGCCGGGGTCGTCGTCGCCCTCTTCCGCGAAGTGGCGCGCATGGTCTTCAACCTCGACTGCCGTTACCTCGTCCTCGACTCCATCGAAAAGCTCGCCCCCAGCTACGAGAAGATCGGCGCCAAACGGCTGCCCCTCACCAAGACCCACCCCTACAGCGCCGAGCCCGTGCAGGTCATGGCTATCGACCTGTGCGAGCAGTTGGGGCGCGTCGACCGGCGCTGGCTCTACTGGCAGTACGTTTTCGGACCGCCGCTCAAGCACCACGCCGCCACCAGCTCGCTACAGCGGCTCACCAGGTTCGTCCGCGGCAGCGGTCGCCTCGTCTTCTGGATCAAGCGCAGGCTGGGTCGGCTGCCGTGACGTTTCCACCCCCGCAGAGCCCTCGGGAAACTCCAGTAAGGAATGGGCACCTGTGACCGCTGAACGCAACCCCTGGTCGGCCCTGACAGCGTTGGTCGTCGGCTATTTCATGGTCGTGTTGGACATGACGATCGTCGCCGTGGCCAACCCGGTGATCATGGAGAGCCTGAACACCGGCGTCTCGCAGGTCGTATGGGCCACCAGCGCCTACCTCCTCACCTTCGCGGCCCTACTGCTGCCGGCCGGTCGGCTCGGCGACTACCTTGGCCCTCGCAGCGTCTACCTGTGGGGCCTGGCGCTGTTCACGCTGGCGTCGTTGGGGTGCGGACTGGCCGACTCGGTGACGGTGCTCATCGCGGCCCGCGCCGTCCAAGGCGTGGGGGCCGCTATGGTCACCCCGCAGACGATGGCGATGATCACCCGGATCTTTCCCCCGGAGCGGCGCAGCGCCGCCATGAGCCTGTGGGGTGGTGTCGCCGGGCTGGCCAACCTCGTCGGGCCGCTGCTGGGAGGCGTCCTGGCCGATCAGGTCGGCTGGGAGTGGATCTTCTTCAGCAACGTTCCGGTCGGCGCCGCCGGCCTGATCCTGGCCATCCGGTTCGTGCCCGTGCTCACCAGCCACACATCTGAGAGACGGCGCAGGTTCGACATCCCCGGCGTCGTGCTCAGCTTCACCGGCATGTTCCTGCTGGTGTTCGGTATTCAAGAAGGCGGCAACCGCGGCTGGGAGGCGTGGCTGGGGTGGATGATCGCCGCCGGAGTGGCGGTCCTGGTCGTCTTCACCGTCTACCAGGGGCGCACCACCCGCGAGCCGTTGCTGCCACTGAGTATCTTCAGGGACCGCAACTTCGCGCTGTCCAGCGTCGCCGTCGCCGCAGCCGCCGCCGCGGTGGCCGCGATCATGGTCCCGCTGTACTTCTACCTGGAGCAGGTCCGCTCCCTGTCGGGGGTTGGCGCCGGGCTCCTGCTGGCCCCGATGGCGATCCTGGCCATGCTGTTCGTCCCCGTCGTCGGCATGTTCGGCGACCGGCTCCACCCCCGGTTGATCCCGGTCGCCGGCTTCACGCTGTTCGCGGCCACACTCATGGGCTTCGCCACGCTCATGACCCCCGATTCGCCGATCCCGGTGTTCCTGGTGGGCGCAGCCCTCGCCGGTATCGCCAACGCCTGTCTCTGGCCCTCGCTGGCGGTGACCGCGACCCTGAATCTCCCCCTGCACCAGGCCGGTGCCGGCGCAGGGGCTTACAACACGATGCGCCAGGTCGGGTCGGTGCTGGGCAGCGCCGCGATCGCCGCCGTCGTGGCCAGCCGTATGGCCGTCCACGACCTGGGCGGCGAGCGGGCCGCGGCCGAGGGAGTCGCGGCGGGCGAGGTGCCCGAGTCGGCCATGGCCGCCTTCGGCGCCGCGTTGAGCGAGTCGATGTACCTGCCAGTGGCGCTGCTGGTCCTCGGCGCCGTTACGGCCGCGTTCATCATCCGCCGCGCCACCGACGCTGCCCCCGCCCCCGCGCCCGCCCCGGCTCCGCCCAAGCAACAGGCCGAGGATTAGGTTTTGTTTTTCGAACGGCTGGAGTGTGGAGCTGTGGGGAGGGTTTTCGTTTGCTCGTGCCTCGATCGAGGCACGAGCGATGGTGGACACCTCAGGTGAGGGGGGCCACTGTGCCGGGCGTTACGCACCGGGAAAACGGCGGGGTCAACGGCGGCCGAGTTCGTCGGCGAGTAGGTCCAGCCCCATGGGTCCTAGCTCCAGCGCCAACCGGTGGAACTCTCGGGCGTCGAAGGCGGCGCCTTTGGCGCGGCGCTGGGCGTCGCGGGCCCGCAGCCACACCCGTTCGCCCACCTTGTAGGCCAGGGCCTGGCCGGGGCGCCCCAAGTAACGGTCGATCTCGAAAGAAAGCGTGGCGTCGTCCTCGGGCAGCCGGCTACGCAGAAACTCCAGCCCCAGCTCCCGGTTCCACCGCTGTCCCTCGTAGAAGCCGGTGCCGCGCGGGATCTCCAGCTCCAGGTGCATCCCGATGTCGAGCACGACGCGGGCCGCGCGCAACTGCTGACCGGAGGCGAGCATGCCGAGGCGGTGCGCGGGCTGCTGGTAGTAGCCGAGTTCGTCCATGAGTCGTTCGGCGTAGAGTCCCCACCCCTCGGCGTGGCCGGGGTGCAGCTCAGCGGCGACCCGCTGGAAATGGTTGAGGGTGTGGCTGAGGACGGTGCCCCCCAGTTGCAGGTGGTGGCCGGGGACCCCCTCGTGGTACATGATCGCTGGAACCGTCCAGGTGGGAATCGTGGCGTCCGGATCGGGAACGGTCCACCACACCTGGCCGGGGCGGGACAGGTCCTCGGCCGGCGCCAGGTAGGAGATGCCGCCGGTGGTCGCGGCGGGAACACGGCACTCGACACGGCGCAGCGCGGCGGGGATGGTGAAGTGTGTCCCGTCGAGGTCGTCGATAGCCTGCTCAGCCAGCTCCTGCAAGTAGCCACGGAAGGCATCGGCGCCGTGGATCTGGTGGGCGGGGTCGGCGTCCAGGGCGGCGAACACGGCCACCAGCGGTTCGCCCGGTGCGATCTCCGCCGCCAGCTCGCGCATCTGCGTCTCGATGTGCGCCAGTTCCTCCCAGCCCCAAGCGTAGGTCTCGGCCAGGTCGAGGGTGGTGCCGAGGTGGTTACGCACCTCCAGCGTGTAGCGGTCGCGGCCCACGGCGTCGCGCTCGGGGGCGTGCGGCGCCAGGTCGCGGTCGAGGAAGGCGGCGAAGTCGCGCAGCGCCCGCCCGGCGGCCTGCGCGGCCTGTTCCAACTGCCGCTCCAGCGCGCCGCCGGGGTAGCGCTCGGCGAGTGCCACGACGTAGCCGGCGCTCTCCTCGCACTGCGTCACGGCACCGGCCACCTGTCGGCGCGCTGCCACCCGGCCGTCGCGGCGCGCCGCGGTCAGCCCCTCCTGCAACCGCGCCAGCGCGGCGGGGAAGCCGTCCAGCCGGGACGCCACGTCGGGCCAGCGGGTCTGCTCGCCTTGATCGAGCAGTTCGACAGCCTGGTGCAGTCGCTGCAACGGCCCGTCGAGGATGTTGAGGTCGGCCTCGGCGATCCCGGCGTCAAGCAGCGCCACGTCGACCTCTAGCCGCTCCCGTAGCACCCGCGCGGCGACCCGCTCCCCCTCTCCGGCGACCGGGGTGGCCGCCAAAGCAGCGAGCGTGCGGCGGGCCAGGTCGCCGCGAGCCGCCCACCCGTGGGGGCTGTAGTCGGTCAGTTCGGCCTCCTGGCCGGCGATCCCCATCATCGTGGCCTGGCAGGGGTCCAACTTCGCGAACTCCGCG
This sequence comes from Salinactinospora qingdaonensis, assembly GCF_039539445.1. Lineage (NCBI taxonomy): Bacteria > Bacillati > Actinomycetota > Actinomycetes > Streptosporangiales > Nocardiopsidaceae > Salinactinospora > Salinactinospora qingdaonensis. The sequence continues at coordinate 40,418 of NZ_BAABDD010000018.1, read as the reverse complement.
ACGTAGTCCGCCGCGAGATCGGCAAGCACCGTCATGTGCACCTCGCCCAACCGCCGGCTGACCGGCCTCGCTCGTATTTCACCCGCGTGTGCGCTGCGCCGGTGCCCGCCCGCAAGTACCGGCGTCTTCCGAGAAAGCGCGGGGCTCAGCCCGCGCGCGTGCCCACGCGCAACGTCCCCGTTTGCACCTGTACGCCATAAGTGCGCTCAGCCCACACGCAGCCGCAGTGCCCGCTGCGCGTGGTCGAGCGCACGGCGGCACTCCGGGGCCTGCGGCGCCACCGCGGTCGCCAACGCGATCCGGCCGTCGATGAGGCCCTTGCGCGGCGGGGAAACCACGTCGCCCCGCTCCACGAGCGGCAGCGCCAGGTCGATCTCCGGCGGCAGCGCGCTTTGGTCGAACTCCACCGACTCGATCAGGGTGTCGTTCTCGGGCGGGTAGCAGAACCGCACGCCGGCCACCGAGGTCGCCGAGGCGGCGGTCGCCGGCTCCTCGCCGCAGGCCACGGCCGCCGCGGCCAGCCCAGGGTCGATGCCGGAGGCTCGCATGCCCAGGTAGGGGATCATGTCGCCCCCCAGCCGGCCGTTGACCTCGATCAGCTTGGGGCCCTGCGCGGTCAGGCGCAGTTCGGCGTGGGTCCAGCCGTCGGTGTAGCCCAGAGCCGCGTGGATCGCCTCCAGCGCCCCCAGCAGCTCGGGGTCGCCCAGCAGCGGGTCGGCGTGGCTGACCAGGTGCCCGGTCTCCTCGAAGAACGGCGGGAAGCCGACGTCCTTGCGGCCCAGAAACAGCGGCTTCACCCGGCCGCGGTACACCACCGAGTCGACACTGATCTCGGGTGCGTCCAGGTACTCCTCGACCAGGACCCCCTGCTCGTAGTCCGGTGTGTCGGTGACCACGACGTCCCGGCTGACGGCGAAATGGTCGGCCAGCTCCGCGGCGTCGTGGACCAGGGTGACGCCCTGGCTTCCCCCGGCGGCGCGCGGCTTGACCACCACCGGGTAGCCGAGCTTGTCCGCGGCGGTCATCGCCTCTTCCGCGGTGCCGACCAGCATGAAGGCCGGCTGGGCAAGCCCCTCGGCGGCCAGTGTCGTGCGGGTCTGGAACTTGTCGCGGCAGCGCCACACGGCCTCGGCCCGAGTGCCGGGCAGCCCCAGCTCCTCGGCGACCAGCGCCGCCTGCACGATATGCTCCTCGTGCCAGCTCATGACCCCGGTGACCCGCTGCTGCGCCGCGATCTGCCGGGCCGCGGCCACGACGTTCTCGGCACCCGTGTCGCGCACCACGGTCGCACCGGCCACGTACTCCAGCTCCCACGTGGGCTCGACGCTGTGGATCAGGTGGACGCGGTAGCGGGTGCAGATCGAGCGCAGCAGGTACTCGCGGTAGCGCCGGAGCCCGGTGGTGATGAGCAGCAGCAGCGGCTTGTGGTCAGGTTGTGCCATGGGGACCCCTTCGGTCTACCGGGAGGGACGGGGCGAGCCGGCGGGCTCAGGTCGGAGCCGGTGCGGGTTCCACCCGCACCGACGCGAACAGGTCGGTGAGGAACCGCTCCAGGACGGGCGCCGGTGCCGGCCCGAGCACCCCCGCGAGGGGAACGTCGGTGTCGGCGTAGGTGATGGTCTCTTTGATCGGCTCGTCGGGGGCGCGCTGTACCCAGCGCCGTACGATCGGATCGTCGCGAAAGTCCGCCACGCCGTCGACCCGGCAGTACGTGGCGCCGAGGGTGTGGCCCGGGACGACGAACCAGCCGAAGCGTTCATGGGGGGCGGGCACCCGCGCCGAAGGGAGCGCCCCCTCACCGTCCAATAGCAGGCGAACCTGGGCGGAGGGGAGGTGCACGCCTGTGGCCAGCTCGAAGCTGTCGACCACGTCGGCGCCGCCGAACCGCGCCCCGACCTCCATGAAGACCAGACCCTCGGTGGTCTCGATACCTTCGAGGTGGAAAGGGCCGTCGGTGATCCCCACCGCGCGCAGGCAGTCCCGGGTCCAGCCGACCACCTCCGGGGAGGTGTCGATCTGCATCGAGCCCATGGGACGGCCCTCGGCATAGCCCAGGCAGGTGCCGACATAGCGGCTGGCCTGGACGGTGACCAGCTCCCCACCCACGACGAGACCGTCGACGTGGATGATCGGCCCCTCGACGAACTCCTCGATCTCGAAGCCTTCGCGATCGGTCGCGTGCTCCTGGCCGCCCATCGCCTCCAGCGCCTCGGCCACGGTCGAGAACGTACGGACCCCCTCGCTGGAGGCGCCGGCCAGCGGTTTGAGAACGGTCGCCCCCTTCCACGCGACCGAGTCGGCGCCCTCGGTGAACGCCTCGGGCAGCGGGGCGAAACGCGGTGCCCGCAGCCCCGCCCGCGCCACCGCGGACTTCATCACGACCTTGTCCCGCGCGGGCAGCACGTCTTTTTCGTGGTCACCGGGGACCCCGAGCGCTTCGCGCACCCGTGCCGCCGGCAGCAGGTCGTACTCCGACAGCGCGATCACCCGGTCCGGTTTCGGCAGGCCGCGCACGGCGTCGAGCACCTCAGCGGCCGTGTCGCCGGTGCCGGGGCGCTCGATCCGGCGGGCCGGGACGTCGGCGGGCAGCGTGGCCATACGTTCGCCCACGCTCACGTAGGTGACGCTGTGCTCGTCATGGTCGATGTTCTCGGCGTAGTGAACGAACGAGTCCGGAACACGGTGCAGGACAAGGATGTGCAATTGAGTCCCTCGGCCAACCGAAATATTGTTTCCAGAATATTACATTCTTGATAAAGTCAAACTTCTCTTTATAATAAATCTCGCGAGTCATGTCGAGCAATATTTTTCATTTTCGGTATGACGGAATCGATGCCTGTGGTCGGTTGACCTCGCCAATCCCAAGTCACGCCTGCCGGGCCATTCGACGCGCGCAGCCGGCACTGGCCCGAGGCGAGCACAACGCGAGCGGTCCCGCCCCGCCGATCCGGGCTCCATGGCCGCTAGTTCTTCTCGGCAGCCCTGCGCAGAAGCGACAACGCCTCCTCCTCTGCGCCCTTGAGCTCGTGGCAGGCGGATGCCATATAGCCGGAATCGACCATCCCCGTCACCTTGCCCAGGAGCAGATGGTTGCGCACATCGCCGGCCCGCTCCACGATGCGGCCGATGCCGGCGTGCGTATCGGGGGCGCCGAGGGCGTGCCGGACGTATTCCAGCAGGCAACTCCGCGCACCCTGGTAGATCGAGAAAGCGTCGTGCAGCAGCGAAATGGCGGTTTCCGTCGCGATCCAGGGGCACGTGAGAATGTCGCCGATCTCCGACAGCAGCGTGTAGCTGTCGTGGTGGGTGTCGAGCAGCGTGGCGAACGCCATCGCGGTTTCGTGGTGGGCCTGCTGAGCGTCGAAATCCTTGGTCGTGAAATACCTGACCCTGCGCCGCTGGTTGTTGTCGAAACTGGCGGCGACCACCTCTTCGGGATAGCGGTACCAGCACAGCACGCTCGCCGGGTTGTCGTCGACGAGCGACCACTCGCCGGCGTCGTAGTCCCGCAGCGTGACGGTGTGAACCAGGTGCTCGTTGCGGTACTCGGGGCAGTGCGGCAGGTAGAAGACGTCGATCACCAAGACCACGTAGCCCTCCCGGTGCACGGTGTCCAGCACCAGAGAGCGGGCCTCGGCGTAGGTGTCGACAGGCACGTCCTCGGCGACGAGGCCGATCCTCGCCAGATCCTCCGGGGCGAAGAAGTCGCTTTCGAAGTCGTACTTGGGCCGCTGCCGCTTGATGATCTGGTCAAGAATGTCGTCGGTGCTGACCAGGCAGCGGTGGAACAACTGGTACACGCTGGGGACCCGCTCGGCCAGCGCCACCATGGACTGCCGCTGGTAGCAGTTCAGGAATAACCGGTTGTACAGCTCCCGGTCATAGGGGTACACCATCTCCGTCACGTGCTACCTCCTCTGTCGATCTCCTGCGCCCTGATCGGGACGGTTCGGGCGCTACAGCACCTTGGTCATGAAGACGCTGTTGGGGTCCTCTGTGTAATCGGCGAAGGGTGAGCAGTAGGTGAAGCCGAACTTCTGGTAGAGCCGACGGGCGGGCTCGAAGAACTCGAACGACCCGGTCTCCAGGCTCAGCCTGGAGTAGCCCGCCTTCCTGGCCTCGGAGATGATGTGTGTCAGCAAGTGGGAGGCGATCCCGCTGCGCTTGTGCGCGGGAGCGGTGCGCATCGACTTGATCTCGGCGTGCTCGGCGTCCAGCCGCTTCAGCGCGCCACAGCCCAGCACGGTCTGGCCGTCCACGACCGTCCAGAACGTGACCTCGGGCTTGCGCAACCCTTCGAGGTCGAGCGCGTGCTTGCTCTCCAGCGGGGTCACGGCCCGCATCTCCTCGACGTGCTCCTCAAGGAAGTTGATGATCTCGGGGCCGAGCAAGTCGTCGACGATAATCTTCATTCGTACTCCCTGGTGTTGTGGATGTGCGACGGTCGCCGCCTCCGGTGCCGGGCCGTCACGGTCGCCTGAGTCGTGGCCCCGGTGCCCTCGTCGAGATGTCAGGTTCCCACGAGCAGCCCGCACGCGAAGAAGCCCGGAGCCGACGCCTGGGCCAGATAGGTTTCCCCCGAACGGATTCCGACCGTGGTGTGGTAGTCGACCAGGTTGATCACCCAGTCACCGTTGCCGCAGTGGCCGTAGCTGGCCAGGGGCTCGGCGAAGTGCAGTTGGTCGCGGTGGACACCGGTGATCGTGGCGTTGAACAGCGTCACGGGCCGGTACAGGTTGGTCGGAAAGACCTTCGTGACCCCTGCCAGTTCCTCGCCGCTGTCCCGGAACACCTTGGTGAAAGCCCCTTGGGCCGCCTGCTGTCGCGACAGGAACGAGTCGCGGCCGAGCAGCCCCTCGTGGTCGACGTTGACCGCGGTGGACACCAGCCGCAGCGGGCCGCTGCCGCCTCTGCTCACCACGCACCCCGTCACCGCGTCGCTGAACAGCGCGAACGACCTGACCCGGTCGTCGTCACGCGGGGTGACGTCCAGCGTGAGGACGACGACGTCGCTCACGTCCTCGTCGGCGAACAGGTCACAGGCGTAGCGCAGGGCCGCCAACGAGCTACAGCACTGCTGGAAGGAGAGGACCGTGGGCACGCAGTTGGTTAGGTCGGCCGCCTCCAGGATGCGCACGGCGAAGTCACGGCCGAGGAACTCCAGGCAGGCATCGCTGGTGGCAAAGATGACGTGGTCGATGGCGCCGGCGGGGGCCCCGTGCTCGTCCAGCAGCCGCCGCACGCAGTCGAGGACGTAGGTTTCCACCGGGCCCGACATCGTGCGGAAGCTGCCACAGCCCATGGTCGCGAATTCCACGTCGGCCGACTGGGCTTGCCACAGCGCGTCGAAGTCGGCGATGTCGGCCGGCTTACGCTCCAGGTCGCCGAAAGCGCAGGCGAAGGGGCCGAGGCTGATGCTGTCGTAAGGTGCGCTCATGCTTCTTCCGAGTTTTTCCGAGGACGACAACGACCGGGGGCACCGCGGGGCGCTGGGCCCCGCGACGACACGCCCGCTGGCGCCTGGCGGTCAGGTCGACGCCTGTTCGAGGCTGAGCTGGTCGATCTCTCGGAGGACGGAGACGATGCCTTCGAGGTCGTTGAGCCGGGAGACCCACTCCGGTTTGAGTGAGACGCTGTCATTGGCGTGCTCTTTGATGTAGTTCATGAGCAGCATGATCATGTTCAGCGAGCTGATGCCCAGTTCCTCCCGGGTGTGGGCCTGGACTACCTCCTCGTGGGTCAGGTGGCTCGTCATCTGCTGCGTCCGCAGAAAGTCGGAGAACTTGCTCAGGTACTCGTCGGTCTCGGGCACGGTTGGCTCCAGTTGAGAGGCGAGAATCGGCAGTGGGGGAAGCGGCGGCGTTCGGTGGCGGGCGCTCAGTCAGTGTCGAGATCGACCTTTTTGAACTCGAACCCGTTGAGGTTGCGCTCGTGGATGCGGTTATAGCCGTATTTGTCCTCACCGGAGACGAGGACGGTCCCGAAATAGTCGAGGTTGATGGTGTCGCCGAACTCGGTGAGACTGTCGACGTTCTCGTAGACCTTCACCGAGGGGGAGACGTAGCGCGAGGCGTACCCCAGCCGGGTGGTGTCGCTGACGTTGGGCAGCGAACCGTGGATGCACTTGGCCAGGAAGATCACGAATTGGCCGGGCTGCATGACCATCTCGACGATCTCTTCCTTGTCGGGGTCCCAGTCCTTGTCGAGTTTCAACTCCGAGTAGTCGTAGCCGAAGAAGTCGTGGGACTTGCTCTCCACGTTGCGTTCCAGGGGCTTGGTCTCGTCGTAGTACCACTTCTTGTGGCTGCCCGGGATGAAGCGCAGACACCCGTGCTCCCGGTCCGCCGGCGAGAAAGCGGTCCAGACGGTCAACTCCTGGGTGGGGTACCGGCTCTCCTCGGTGTATTGCAGCGAAGGGGTGGCCGACGTGGTCGTCTCGCCCACCACGAACGCCTCGACCTGGTGCCAGCCCGTACCGGCCTCGCCCGGCTCCTTCTTGAAGATGTTGGACTTCCAGCACAGGATGTCGTCGCCGATCAGGCTGCGCAGTTTGTGGACGATCTCGGGGCGGCTGATGTGCTCCGAAAGCGTGTTGCAGTCCAGGTGCCGGTCGTAGTTGATGATCGTGGAGTCGTGCGGCTTGTTCTGCGACATGACCATCTCGATCATGGCCTGGTTCCACAGCAGTGGCGCCTCGTCGGCGGAATACAGATCGAACGGTCCCACGAAACCGTTCTCTTGGAAAAAATTGACCTGCTCCTCCGTTAGTCCCAGCGAATTCTTCTCAGTCATTGGGTCACCTTTCACGAGTAAAAAACTGTGATCGACGTGGTTCGGTTCGGCCGTCTTGTCTCCCGGTCAGCCCGCTGCCGACGGGGAGGGCGACGTTTTCTTTTCCAGCAGGCGTTTCGCGTTTTTGAAGAAGAACAGGTCGCGCTCGGCCTCCGACATGGTCTCGGGAAACGCCTCTTCCTCCAGCAGTCTGTTGACGAAATCCGACTGGTGTCCCTGGAGACGGAAGACCGGCCAATCCGTCCCGAAAAGGATCTTGTGGTTGATCCCGCGGCGAAACAGCGCGTTCAACCCCGCGACCTCCACCGCCTCGTAGCCGCTGACGTCGATGTAGACGTTGGGGCGGTTGTTGCACAACATCGCGCACTCGTCGGGGTAGTGCACGCTCCCGTGCGCGAGCACGAAGTCGACGCCGGGAAAGTCCCGGGCCGGTTTGTCGACATAGATCGGTAGCGCCAGCTCGAAGTCCAGCACCGGCGAGGTGGCGCCGATGTGCGACAGCACCGGCAGCGAGTACTGCGAGCAGATCTCGTAGTAGGGGTAGAGCAGCTTGTCGGACAGCCGGTAGCCGCACGGGGGGTAGAGCTTCATCCCGTCGAAGCCGTAGTCGACGATCGCCTTCTCGAACAGCGACACACCGGCCTCGCCCCAGCGGGGGTCCACGCCGACGAACACCTTGAATCTGCCGGGGTGGCGATCGACGACGAGCTTGTGGTGCTCGATCAGCTCTTCGATGCTGTGCGTGCTGTCGCGCAGGGCGTAGGTGAAGTCGGGGACCAGCAGGACCGCCTCGTCGATCCCGGCGTCGTCCATCTCCTTGACCAGGTGGTCACACAGCGGGTCCCGCAGCGTGCCCGCGTGCATCTTGGCGACCTTGTCCTTGGTCACCGGCATCCCTTTGCTCTGGAGCGCCACCGTCATGTTGTCGACGACCCCGCTTTGAAACGAGCCGGGAAAGCACATCTCCGATGCGATATGGCAGTGAAAGTCGATGATCCTCGTCATGTCTGCCTCATTTCGAACCGCTCAGTTCTCTCGGACGATCTTGATGATGTCGGAGACGTACTCGGCGTTGATGAATTGGTCCACATGGCTGAACGCATCGACGCCCACCTGCTCCTCCAGGACGAAGGCGATGCTCATGAGGCCGAGCGAGTCGACCCCCAGGTCCGTCTGTAGATTCATCTCGGGAGTGACGCCGCCTTTTGCCGCGGATTTCGAGATGACGCCTTTGATGATCTGACAGATCGCTTCGTCGGTGACTGCTTGCTCGCTCATCGGTCCGCCCGGTCTTTCGTGGAGAAGATTTTTCGCGTGACCGCGTCCCTGTCAATCTTGAAATTTCTCGTGAGCAGGCCCTCGTCGACGGTCAGCTCCGTCTCCGGCCTGAATACGACCTTCGAGATCCGGTGCGAGGGCTCCCGCTGTCGGTTCAGCTCCTTGACGTAGGAGTCCACTTCACTCCTGCGCTCCTCGGATTCTGCGTCGTCGAGCCAGACGACGCAGGCCAGCAGCCCGTCGGGCCCCGAGGGGGCGACCATCGCCCGCGTCACCCGGCACCCCGTGGTGACCTCGTGCTCCAGCTCCTCGGGGCTGATCTTCACCCCGCTGCGCGTGATGATGACGTTCTTCTTGCGCCCCGCCAGGCGTAGGAAACCCGCGCGGTCGAAACGGCCGATGTCGCCGGTGGCCACTTTGCCGCCGGGCAGAAAGACCGAGTCCTGGCCCTGCTCCGCACCGAAGGTGTAGCCCAACGCCTGGTGGTGCGGGCTGGCGACCACGATCTCGCCGTCCTCGGCGATGTCGACCGCGATCCCCTCGACCGGGCGGCCCGCGGTCGCGACCCGGTAACGCTCGGGCAGGTTGAACGCGATCCACCCGCTCTCGGTGGTGCCGTAGACCTCGAACAGCGGTGCGCCCAGCCGGTGGAACACTTTCACCAGCCCCGGCGGGACCGGCGCGGAACCGGTGAACATCAGCCGCACGCGCGAGCCGTACATCCCCGTCCACTTCTTGCCCAGCCTTGCCCGCGCCCGCCGGCTGATCCGCCCCGGAGCCACGGCGTGCAGCAGCGCCGCCGCGTAGTAGGGGAGCTTGTCGCGCCAGCCCGCTGCCCTCACGCGGTTGTAGACCACTTCGAAGAAGGAGGGCGGCCCGAGGATGATCGTGGGTTCGAGGACCTTGAGTTTTTGGAACATGCGCTCGGGCGCCACCACGGTGACATCGAGGCCGAACCAGATCGCCAGGTAGGTCAGGTAGCGCTGCTGGAAGTTCGAGAACGGCATGACGATCAACATGTCGTCGTCTTCGGTGACCTGCCATGCCGCTGCCGACACCCGGATCGTGTTCTCGACCCCCGCCTTCGACAGCAGCAGCCCCTTCCTGCTCCCCGACGTCCCCGAGGAGAAGGCGATGGAGAACACGTCCGCGGGCAGCGACGGGCACTCCTCGCACGTGTGCCGCCGTTTGTGGAGCTTCAGCGGCCGGTCCCCGATGCGGGCCACCGCTGAAGCCGACTCGACGTCGGCGGGCCCCGTTCCGGTGACCAGCAGCGCCGAGAGGTGATACGTCGCGACCAGCTCCGCCAGTTGCGCCGCGGATGGCCGTCCCTCGGCGGGCAGCGCCACGGACACGCATTCCAGACCGAGCAGGGCAAGGTCGGCCACGACCCATTCATAGGAGTTCGGCCCCAGCACCCCCACGAGATCCCCAGCCCCGAGGCCGCAGTCGGCCAGCTCCGACATGACCCCGACTACATCGGCGCGCAGGTCGGCGTAGCTCTTGGTGACCAGGCTCCCGTCGAGAGCCAGGAAGCGCAGCCGGCTGTTCGGGGCCGCTGCCAACTTGGTGTGCAAACTGGTGATGGACAACAGTGATCCTTGGCCACGTTCTGAAGAGGACGGCGCTGTCCGTCTTCCCTTGAGGGGTGGGTGGAGGGGCCACGGTCGAACCGGCCGTGGCGACCGGGCTCACCGCCCGGCCCGCTGCTCGCGCGGCGGGCCACGCAGTGAGGACGAAGACAGCAGCGCGTGCCGCAGCCGGGTCAGCCCTTCGCGCATCGTCGTCGCTTCGTGGACCAGCGCGACGCGCACGTGGCCGGCACCCGGATTGGTACCGTCGTCGGTTTCGGCAGCCAGGTAACGCCCGGGCATGACGCGGACCCCCTGGTCGCGCCACAACCCGACGGCGGTCTCCTCGTCGTCGGCCACCGGTAGCCACAGGAAGAAGCCGGCCTCGGCCCTGCGGTAGCCGTAAACCCCGCCCAGTGTCGCGTCCGCGAGCTGCCAGTTCCGAGCCAACGCGGCCCTGAGTCCCTCGATGTGGTCGTCGTCGTCCCACAGTCGGGCGGCGACGGTGGTGACCGGCAGCGGCGTCGATACGCCGCACGAGCGGTTATAGGCGGCGTAAGCGGCCACGGTGGCCGGGTCGCCGGCGACGAATCCACTGCGCAGCCCCGGCATCGCCGAACGCTTCGACAGCGAGTGGACGACGAGGAAACGCCCCGGAGCCCCCTGCTCCTCGGCCACGAGGGAGAGGTACCCCGGCGGGGTGCGCCGCAGCGCCAGGTCGGTGTAGACCTCATCGACGATGAGGAGCGCGCCGGCCGCCGCGGCGATCTCGGCGACCTTGCCCATGGCGGCGGCCGGGAGGATGTCGCCGCGCGGGTTGCCCGGCGTGCACAGGATGATCGCGGCGGCCCGGCCGCCCGCCGCTTCCACCGCAGCCGCGATGGGCGCCACGCCGTCGGGGGTGTCGAGGGTGTAGTAGACCGGCCGCGCGCCGGCCGCCGCGGCGGCGGTGCGGTAGGTGGGGTAGAACGGGTTGGGCATGATCACCGCGGGCGCGCCGGCGTCGCGCTCGCGGGCGGCCAGCGCGATGGCCACCGCCAGCGCCTGCTTGGCGCCCGGGGTCGGCTCGGTCGCGATCGGCAGGTCGTGCGGGCTGTGCCGCCCGGTGAAGCGGCGCTGGAGCCAGCCGCTGTAGGCGGCCCGCAACTCGGCCGTGCCGCCCAGGGGCGGGTAGCGGGTCCAGCCGTCGACGTCGGCCAGCGGCGTGACATCGACAGCGGGCGGGGCCATCCGGGACTCTCCCAAGTGCAGCTCGATCGCGGCGCGCCCCTCAGGCGCGGCGACGCCGTCGAGCAGGCCACGCAACCGGGTGAAGGCACTGCGGGTCTCGTCCATCGCCGTCAGTCCCGCACCATGTCGTTGAGTGCGGTCTTGCCCCGGGTGCGCTCGTCGGCGTACTTCACGATCACCGCGGCGTAGACCGAGATCTCCGGACGCTGGGGGTCGACCCGCGCGCCGGCGGTCACCACGGCGTTCTCCGGCACCTCCCCGCGGATGACCTCTCCCGAGGCCCGGTCGACGATCGGTGTGGAACGGCTGAGGTAGACCCCCATGCCGATGACGGCTCCGCGCCGCACCCGGACCCCTTCGGCGATTTCGCTCCTGGCGCCGACGAACACCTCGTCCTCGACGATCACCGGGTCGTCGCCGATCGGTTCGAGCACCCCGCCCAACCCCGCGCCTCCGGAGATGTGGCAGCGCTCGCCGACTTGGGCGCAGGAACCGACCGTGGCCCACGTGTCGATCATCGTGCCGGCACCCACATAGGCACCGGTGTTGACGAAGCAGGGCATCAGGACGGCTCCCGGCGCCACGTGCGCCCCCTGCCGGACCACCGCGCCCGGCACCACCCGAACGCCGGACTTGTGGAAGTCGGCCGCCGACCATCCCTCGAACTTCAGCGGTATCCGGTCGAAGCTCTTGGGACGGCCCGCGCCGGATTCGGCGACCACGTTGGGGCGGGTCCGAAAGGACAGCAGGATCAGCTTCTTGACGAAGGTGTCCACGGCCCAACCCCCCGCCGTGGGATGGGCCGCACGCAGCTCACCACGGTCGAGCGCGGCCATCCCGACCTCGATGGTCGGGCTCAGGCGCATAAGGTCCGACTCGGTCAGTTCGGCCCGCCGCTCGAAGGCGTCTTCGACCAGCGCCCTGATTTCCATGCTCATCACCTTGGTTGTCGTGGCTCGTCGGGAAGGAGGTGGCTCAGCCGTCGTTCAGCACCGACGTCGGCTGCCATCGCACCGTCGCCAGGTAGTCGTCGCAGTTTTCGGCGCGCCGGATCTCCACGACCTCGCCGTCGGAGGTCAGGAGTAACTCGGCCGGCCGCAGCCGTCCGTTGTAGGTGAAGCCCATCGCGTGCCCGTGCGCGCCGGTGTCGTGCAGCAGCGCGATGTCGCCCTCGCGGGGGTCGGGCAGGGTCCGGTCGATCGCGAATTTGTCCATGTTTTCGCAGAGCGCGCCGACCACGTCGACCTCGACCTCGGGGCGGTCGGCCGCGAAGGGCAGGCTCAGGTGGTGGTAGGCGCCGTAGAGGCCGGGACGCATGAGCGCCGACATCGAGGCGTCGAGCCCGACGATCTCGCGGCCCTTGTGGCTGCGGTTGATGACGCTGCTGACCAGCACGCCGTGGGGTCCGGTGACGTAGCGCCCGCACTCCATCAGGATGCGCGGCGGCGCATCCGGGAAGCACTCCCGGCGCTTGGCCAGGATCGCCTCGGCGTAGGCACCGAAGTCCAGCGGCTTGTCATCGGGACGGTAGGGGATGCCCAACCCGCCGCCCACGTTGACGTAGTCCATGTCTAGCCCCGTCGTGTCGGCGACATGCGCCGCCATCTCGACGACGTCGGTGGCCGCCCGGCTCGCCCGGTCGACGTCCAGCTCGTTGGCGCACGTCATGCCGTGCAGGCCGAAGCGTCTCGCTCCGCGGCGGTAGGCCTCCCGGTAGGCGTCGACGAGCTCCGGCACGGGTACGCCGAATTTCGTGTGCTCGGCGTCGCCCATGATGTGCGACCCCGCCGCCAGGCCGTGCGGCGAGACCCGGAAGGCGACCGTCTCCGGCAGGGTCTCGACCCGGTCGAAGAACGAGCGGTCGTCGAAGGTGACGAGAGCGCCGGTCGCACGGGCGAGCCGGTACTCCGACATCGCGGTGTTGTTGGAGGTGAAGACCACGTTCTCGCCTGCCGCGCCGACACGGTCGGCCAGCTCCAGCTCGACCGCCGAGGCGCAGTCGAGCCCGCTGCCCTCCTCCAACAGCAGCGACAGGACGGCGGGGGTGGGCAGCGCCTTGACGGCGAAGTACTGCCGGAAGGGCTCGCCCCGGAACGCCGCCATCATGGCGCGGTAGGTCGCACGGATGCCGCGCGCGTCGTAGATGTGAAACGGCGTGCCGTAACTGGCGACGATGTCCTGGAGCACGGGCAGCAGCCGCTGGGCGAACCCATCCGATATCGGCAACTCTCCCCCTCTTCTCTACAGCGGGTTCCCGGCAAGGTGGCTAGGGCACGCGGGCGACGCAGACGGTGCGGTTGCGCATCCCGCTGATGGGACGCAGGTACGGGAAGTAGTAGCTCTCCATGGGCACAAACCCCCACGAGGTCAGACGTTGCGCCACGTAGTCCTTGGCGAGGAACCAGAAGTCCTCGACACGTTCGTGGGGGGCGAAGGGGGCTTGCTGGTCCCGAGGCGCGTCGTTGGAGATCACTAGGTGCGCCCCCGACTTCAGCTCCAGGCTCCGCAGCTTGTTCAGGGCCGGCTCGATCTCCTCCTCGACGTTGAACAGGTGACCGAAGAACCCGTCGGCGTAGATCACGTCGGCCCCGGCGAGGTCGGCGGGCAGCAGCGCGTAGTAGTCGGCGGTGAAGGCATCGACCCCCTTCTTGCGGGTGAGTTCGATGGCCTCCTCGTTGCAGTCGATGGCGCGCACCCGCCGGTCAAGACCGGCCAGGTCGCCTTCCACGAAACCGTTGCCGCAGCCCAGCGAGAAGATGTCGGCTCCGGCAGGCGACAGTGACAGGAGCTTGAGCACCATGTGCGAGCGGTACTCGGGGACGTAGGTGGAAGGGGTGATGGAGTCGTTGAACGCTCCGCCCTTCTCCCAAATGTCGTAGATACTCGCTTCGACCTGTCCCATGGAGCGCCGCGAGGTGTAGAAATCGTGGACACGGTCCAAGTTCTGTTTCGTCTTCACCATGCTCAACTTCGGTCAGGCAGCGTGGCTGGCGGGGGTGTAAAGGTGGTCTTGGGTGTACTCGACGGATGTGAAGGGGCGCCGGCGCAGTTCGTCGACCAGCGGCTGTAGCGGCTCGGGGGTGGCCGGGCCATAGGAGCGGTGGAGCGCGGCGGCCGGCTCTCCCCGCCCGGCGAGCAGGGCGTCGGCCAGGACCCGCGCCAGCGAGCGCAGTCCGGCCAGGACGGTCTGGGCCTCGCCGACCAGCCGAACTCCGTTGTCGCGCTCCAGCGCGAGGGCCCCCACCTGCACGAAGTAGGACAGTTGCAGGAACATGCCGTCGCTGTCGGGGAAGTGGCCAAGGCCGCGGTCGGTGTAGCGCAGGCACTCCGCCAGGTAGTAGGCGACGACGTCTTCGGGGGCGATGCCGAAGCGTTGCGCCCACACGTCGGCCAGGATCAGGATGCCGAAGACGTCGGCCGTGACCTCCTGGAGGACCACCGACGCCCACCGGTTGATCTCGTTGAGCTCCTTGAAGTTCGTGGCGGGGCGGTGGACGAAATGGCCCAGCTCGTGGCTGAGCACCCCCAGGGTGGGGATGGCGGCGAAGCGCTTGTCGGCCGGATCGAAGCCGGTGTCCAGCGCCACGAACCGGTCGGCCAGCGGCGCCGAGACGGTGTCCAGCAGCGCCCGGTGGGTGTTGCCGAAGTAGTAGGTCTTTTTGAAGGGTGAGTGCTTCACGCCCTCGTCTTCGGGCAGAAAGTAGGCGATGTGCTTGGGGTGGAGGTCGCCTTCCCCCGCCATGTAGAACAGTTGCGCCGCCCCGAACACCGGCAGGTCGCCCAGACGCAGGTCGGCGTGGAGGCTGCGCAGGTAGTTCTCGACCTCCTCGCGCTCGTTGAGGGCCGCGTTGACCATGTCCTGGCGCCACTGGTCGCGCCGGCAGGCGAAGGCGGTGGGCAGCCCTTTGACCTGCTTGCCGTACCAGGTCGAGATCTGGCCGACGACGATGGTGTGCTCTTCTTCCAGCTTGCCCAGCTCTTGCAGGATGTCGTCGGTGTAGCCGTCCTCGATGGCGCTCGCCCGCAAGGTGATCGCTCGACGGTCGGCTTCGCTGGGCAGGTGCTCACCGATGTCGCGCATCACTTTGGCGACAGGCTCTGGGGTGTTGAGGCGCCGCCGGACGCGCAGCCCGTTCTCCTTGACATCTCGCCACTCCGCCTCGATCACCGACTTCAGCTCGGCGAGGCCGCGCAGGAACCCCTCGCCCAAAGCGGGGGTGGTGCCGGCGAGAGGAAGGCAGGAGATCTCGTATCTGTCGTCGGGGGGCCAGAAGGCGCTGCGGTGGTCGCGGTACGAGCCCGCCTTGCTGAGGTTGCGTTCGTAGTCGAAACGGTCGGCTGTGAGCTGTTCAGACATTTGCATTTCCCATCTCGAAAAAGCTCTACCGGTAAGTCAGCGGGTCGTGGTCCTCCCGCTTTTACGAGGCGGGACCGGAAAGGTCTGGGAGTTTCTACGAGCTGTTCGACTGGAGGTGGGTGAATGATTTTCAGGGAGTGAAACGAGTGAGTGCGGTTGTACGGACCGAACCGGTAGGGGAATTCTCATTTCGAGTGTCAGTCCGTCGTAGTCACCGGCTCAGGGCTTTTCTGTCAGTTATGGGAGTGCTGCCATTGATCCTCCACGATCATCGCGGCCCCTTTTTCGCCGATCATGAGGCTCGCCGCGTTGGTGTTTCCCGAGACGATGGTGGGCATGACGGACGCGTCGACGACCCGCAGGCCGCGGACGCCGTGGACGCGCAGCCGCTGGTCGACCACGGCCATGGAGTCCTCGCCCATCCGGCACGTGCCTGCGGGGTGGTAGGAGGTGTCGCCGCGGGCGCGGGCGTAGGCCAGCAGCTCCTCGTCGGAGCGCACCTTTTCGCCGGGGGACAGCTCGAATGCCCGGTAGTCGCTGAGACTGGGAGCCTCGACGATGCGGCGCGCGATGCGGATTCCCGCCAGCAGCCTGGCCTGATCGGCCTCGGACTCCAGGAACCTCGGACGGATCGCGGGAGCTTGGAACGGGTCCCGCGAGCGGATGTGCACGCAACCGCGCGACTCCGGCCGCAGCGGGTACACACCCAGCGTCATCCCGGGGGCGGTGTCGAGCCGCCTGCTCGCCCCCTCGCCATAGCTGGCCGGCGCGAAGTGGAACTGCACGTCGGGCCGTGTTTCACGGTCGCTGGAGCGCACGAAGCCGTACCCCAGCGCGATGGGCAGACTGAGCAGTCCGCGGCGGGTGCGGAGATACCGAGTGATCTCCCGGGCCAACCCCATCCCGCGGGAACGCTCGTTGAAAGTGATCGGCCGGCGCACCCGCCATTTCAACCGCGCCGCGAAGTGGTCGCGGAAGTTCTCGCCGACGCCGTCGAGGGCGTGCACCACCGAGACCCCGGCCTCGCGCAGCACCGCGGGCGAGCCGACGCCGGACAGTTCCAGCAGTTGGGGCGATTGCACCGTCCCGGCGCTGAGGATCACCTCACGGCCGCAGGCCGCCTCGTGGTCGGCTCCGCGGTGCCGGTAGCTCACCCCGACACAGCGGGTCCCCTCAAAGCGGAGCCGGGTCACGTGGGCGTTGGTGACGAGGGTGAGGTTGGGCCGGCGCCTGGCCTGCTTGAGATAGGTGCCGGCCGCCGAGGAGCGCCGCCCGGAGTCGTGGTTGACCTGGTAGTAGCCGAAGCCTTCCTGGTCACCGGAGTTGTAGTCGGGGTTTTCCCGGTAGCCGCTCTGGACCGCGGCGGTGAGAAAGGCGTCGCACAGCTCGTCGTGCTCGCGGGGCGGCCCCACCGAGATCAGCCCGTCGCGACCGCGGTTGTGGCCACCGGTCTCGGGGGCGCGCTCCATGCTCTGGAAGTAGGGCAGCACCTCCTCCCACGACCAGTTGGGGTTGCCCATCCGCGCCCAGTCGTCGTAGTCCTCGCGCTGTCCCCGCACGAAGATCATGCCGTTGATCGCGTTGGACCCGCCGAGCAACCGCCCCCGCGGGATGCTGACCCTGCGGCCGTTGATGGTGGGGTCGGCCTCGGCCGTGAAGCACCAGTCGTACTTGGGGTTGCCCATCAGCACCGTCTCGGCGGCGGGGATGGACAGCAGCGGACTGCGGCGCTCACTGCCCGCCTCCAGCACCAGCACGCTGACCGAGGGGTCCTCGCTGAGCCTTCCTGCCAGCACGCACCCCGCGGCACCGGCGCCGACGATGATGTAGTCGTGGGTCTGCGGCGTCGGGCGGGTCACGACAGGCCCTCGGGGCCGAAGGGGGGCTGCTGGCCCGAGATGGTGGTCCGATGCATCAGCCTGCGGTGGTTTTCCTGGTCGTAGGGTGTCGCCCGGTGCATCGCGCTGCGGTTGTCCCACAGGACGATGTCGCCGACCTGCCATTTGTGGCGGTAGGTGAAGCGCGGCTGGACGGAGAACTCTTGCAGGAAGGTCACCAGCGGGGCGCTCTCCTCCTCCGGCATGCCCTCGATGCGCCAGGGGACGTTACCGCCGGCGTAGAGCGCCTTGCGCCCGCTCACCTCGTGGACCCGCACCAGCGGTTGCGGAACGTCGATCCATTCGGCGCGTTCCTCGGGGGTCGGAGCCGGCCGGTCGGGGTAGTTGTAGGGGCGGGACTGCACTCGGCTGATCACGACCTTGAGGTCGTCGATGCGCTCCTTGACGGCCTCGGGCAGGGCCTCGTAGGCGGCGAACATGTTGGCGTACCACGTGTCGCCCCCGGTGGGGGGCACTTCGCGGGCGTAGAGCATGGAGCCGGCGGGGGGTTGGGTGAGGTAGTGACCGTCGGTGTGCCAAACCCGGCCGCTGTAGGGGGAACCGATCGGTTTACCGTCCCGGGTGATATTCGACAGGATGAGAATTTCCGGGTGATCGTTCTCGCTGAACTGCGAGCGCGTGTAGGTGAATACCTCACCGAAGCGTTTGGTGAATGCGACGTGCTGCTCGGGCGTCATATTCTGGCCACGGATCAGCAGCAACGTCGTGTCGATCCACGCCTGGTATATCCGCTCGAAGTCCCGATCCGAGAGGTCATCGGTGACGTCGATACCGCGCACTTCTGTTCCGATGGTTTCGGTAATAGGTACCAGCTCAAGCATGAAGGCGTCCCCTTGGCTTGCCTACAATGTGTCAGGTGCTTTTGGTGGGATCAGCGCACAGATACCTGGTATTCGTCGACCCAGTTGTGCATCTCGACGAGTTGGATCAGTAGTCCCGCCTGGTTGGACCCGCCGGGTAGCTCCGAATTCAGCTCGTTGGCGCTGATCCGGCGAATCAGTTCGTTGAACCGTTCTGTGTCGAACATCCACGCCAGGCGGGATTGGCTGTCATTGACGATCCATGAGGCCTGGCGGATGAGCATCCGGTCGTATTCCGAATGCTGTACGTGCGGGTAGGCGCTCTTCTTGCGTTGCAGCGTGGCCTGGGGGAGCACGTCGGCCATGGCGGCCTTCAACAGTCCCTTCACGCCACCGGTGCATTTGAGCTGCCATGGCACGTTCCACACGTACTCCAGCAGCCGGTGGTCGCAGAAGGGGACGCGCACGTCAAGGCCGAGCGCCATGCTCATGCGCTCCTTGCGATCGAGGATCACCGACAGCGGTCCGGCCAGGCCGAGGAAGAACACCTCCCGCATCCGGGCGTTCTCGGCGTCCTCGCCGGGGAGCCGTGGCACTCTGGCGAGCAGTTGCGCGTACCGCTCGCGTTCGTCCTCCTCCGGTTTGACCAGGGCCGTCAGTTCCGGGGAGAGGAAGTCGACGAGCTTGGGGCCGTCGCCGAGCCAGGGGAAACGGTTGCGCTGGAGCACCTCCGGCTTGAAGAAGTAGGGATACCCCCCGAAGACCTCGTCGGCGGCCTCGCCGGTCAGGGCGACCGTGCAGTCGCGCCGCATGCGCTGGAAGAGCAGGTACATCGATGCGTCGAACTGTCCCCAGCCGGGGAGGTCGCGGGCGCGGCGGGTCTCGGGAATGACCTCCAGGAGGTCGTGCGTGGTGGCGCTGAGCGTGGTGTGGCGGGTCCCGAGGAACTCGGCGGCTGCGGAGGCGTAGGGGGCGTCCACGTCGGGGCGCAGTTCGGTGGCGACGAAGGGTTCCGCGTCGTTTTCGAACCGCACGCAGTAGGTCGCCAGGTCGCTGTCGGGGGCGCGGTGTCCGAGAGCCTGCATCGCCAGTGCCGCGACCGAGGTCGAGTCGATGCCGCCCGAGAGCATCGCCCCCATGGGGGCGGCCGTGCTGAGCTGGCGGCCGATGATCTCTTCCAGCAGCTCTCGCACGTGGCGAGCGGTCTTTTCAAAGGAGTGGGGGTGGGGGTGGCTGGTCAGCTCCCAGTAGCGTCGGTGGGACAGGCCCGCCTGTGAGTAGGTGAGGACATGTGCGGGTGGCACTTCGTGCAGTCCGGCCAAAGGCGTCTCACCGGGCATGGCCAGTCGGGGCTGTAGCACGATGGGCAGTGCGTGCAGGTCCAGCCGTGCCTCGAAGTGCGGGTTGGCCATGATCGCCTTGGGCTCGGAGCCGAAGAGGAGCCCGCCGGGGTAGGCGAAGTAGTAGAGCGGCTTGACGCCCAGCCGGTCGCGCGCCAGGAACAGTTGCCGTGTCCTGCCGTCCCAGATGGCGAACGCGAAGCCGCCGTGGACGCGGTCGAGCAGGTCGGTCCCCCAGAGCAGGAAAGCGTGCAGCAGAAGTTCGGTGTCGGTGCCGTTCCTGACGATGCCACCGGCGCTTTCGATGTCGCGTCTGAGTTCGTCGGCATTGTCGAACCGTCCGATGTGAGTGGCGGTCACCGGTCCCGCGTTCGTCTCCACACACAGGGGCTGCTCGTGGGCGGGCACGCCCGAGGTCGCCAGCTCCCGGTGGCCCAGCGCCGCGTGGGGGGAGAGCCAGGTGCCCTTGCCGTCGGGACCGCGGTTGCGCATCCTCTCCGTCATCGCATGGACAACGTCGCCGTGTCGGCTGAGGTCGCGCTGGAGATCGATCCACCCCACCAGGCCACTCACCTGAGTACCTCCCAGTATCTCGTGCTTCGTCTTGTCCTTCTTGGCTCGCCGCGCCGCTGCGGACAGTCAAAACGCCACAGAACAGAAAACGAACCGGGGGGAGCTGGAAGATGGGTAGAAAGAATGGTCCCAGCTTTTGTTTATTCTCGGAAAGCGGGATGCCTTTAGATTTTTCGAATGTGGTGTTGATTCGCCTTGTCGGTCAAGGCGTGTCGTGTGATATTCCCCCGAATGGCGCTTCGTTGTGAATCTTATTATTTTGGGAATATCGACCGCAAAGTGATGTACATCACACTACATTGTCTTGTGGTGCGGGCGTAACAAAGGTTGCAGCGGCGATGTGGTGGGATTTTCCGTCGTGTGCTGGGTGGGGTTCATTTTGAGTGCCAAGTGGCAGGCATCGATATTTTACCTTTTAGAAACATTCTGCTCCGCAGGTGCCCGGTGATATGCAGTGTTTTCTGGAAGATACGCAGAGTGGAGATGTGAGGGTGCGGTGCAACACGGGTGAAACATAGCTTTTCGCTGGTCAGCGTTTGGGTGGCGCGGGTTGTGGTGCAAGGGGAGAATAGTCCCAGTTCGCAGTGCTCTTGAGGGGGAAGGTTTCCGGTTTTGTGATCGTTTCAAGTAACCTCGCTGTTGCTTGGAAGAAATATTCATGGAAAGAGTGGCCCGAAAAGCACACCGAATCTGTGGCTCACTCAGGCGCTGTGCCGAGACCGGCACGGCCGCACCCCGCGCGCCCGGGAAGCAAGAGGCCGCTTCCCTGCAAAGGTGGAGGATGGCACCATAAGTGACCACGTGGAGCTTTTCGCGGTAGTCCGGTGGAGATCTCCTCACCTGCCACCGGGAGCGCCGCATCTCCGCCAAGGAGGTGCATTCCTCCTGTTTTCGGTTCGCGGGCCTGCCTTCCTCTGGACGTGGTGCGCCGCCGGGAGCATTCCGCTCAGCCCGCTTCTTAGCTGCGACACAAAGGGACGAGAGTCAAGTGCAGACATTGCTGATGGTCGGGGTAGGCAAGTCGGGACGGCCGTACCTGGATGCCGCGCGGCGGCTCGGTGTGCGGGTGCACGCGGTCGAGGTCGCCGAGCGTGCGGCCACGATCGAAGAAGCGGCGAACGAGGTCACTGTGTGTCGTGGCGGCTCCGACGAACTGTGGGCCGAGGCCGCGATCACGGCTGCGCGCGCCTGCCAGCCAGACGGGGTGCTCGCCTTCAGCGAGCCCCATGTCATGGCCGCAGCGCTCGTCGCCGACGAGTTCGGCCTGCCCGGCCCGTCACTGCGTGCGGCCACGCTCTCCCGTAACAAGGCACTGCAACGGGCGCGATTCGGCGCTTCCGGTATCGGCCAACCCGAATATCTCGTGACGGAGCGGATCGCTGACGCCGCCGAATGGGCTGAGCCCCGAATGCCGGTCGTCCTCAAACCGCTGTCCTCGGCCGGCAGCGATGGAGTCGAACTCGTCGCG
Organism: Salinactinospora qingdaonensis; assembly: GCF_039539445.1. Classification (NCBI taxonomy): domain Bacteria; kingdom Bacillati; phylum Actinomycetota; class Actinomycetes; order Streptosporangiales; family Nocardiopsidaceae; genus Salinactinospora; species Salinactinospora qingdaonensis. Next base: position 19,111 of record NZ_BAABDD010000018.1, on the reverse strand, counting down.
GACATGGCGGCCTACCGCGAGGCGGCTCGCCGTAGGGACGGCGAGGGGCGGCTGCTGGTCGAACGGGCGGTGGAGGGGCCCGAGTACAGTTGGGAGGCGCTGGTCTGCGACGGGAACGTGTGGTGCGCCAACCTCACGGAGAAGGAGACCACGGGACCGCCGGATTTCGTCGAGGTCGCCCACTGGGCCCCGGCCGATACCGGCGACACCCCTCACGCCGTCGCCGCCGACCTGGGCCCAGCCGTCCTTGAAGCGATCGGCATGCGCACCGGCATCGTCCATCTAGAGTTCAAACTCACCCCCAGCGGGCCGGCCGTGATGGAGATCGCGGTACGTACGCCGGGGGATTGCCTCATGGATCTGCTCGGGTTGGCCTACGGTGTGGACTGGTTCGAGATGGCTATCCGGGCGGCGCTGGGCTGGGAACTACCGGAACCGCCGAAGGCTCCGGTCCGGTTCGCCGCGAGCTACCTCCCCTCGGCGCCGGCGGGGACGGTCGTCGCCGTCGAGGGGCTCGACGACGTTCTCGCCCAGCCCTGCGTGGTGAGCGCAAACGTAACCGTTGCGCCGGGGCAGCAAGTCTCCCCGGCGCGGTCGTCGGGCGAACGCGCCGGGGAAGTGGTGCTGGCAGCCGAGAATCCGGGGGAGTTGGCCGTCGACCTCGAACAGGTCCGCCGGTTGCTCGCCGTGGTCACCCGCCCCGCCGACCCGCCGGGGTGACGGCGGCAGCGGGCCATCGCTGCCCGTGCCGGGCGACCGGCTATTGCGCGCGTGGTTCCCGCTTGGCGCCAATTCCCACGAAACACATGACCGCGGCCTCCTCGCCGCGATTGTGCCAGGCGTGGCGGGTGCCCTGCTGGACGACGCATGTCCCCGGGGTCAGCAGGACCTCCTTACCGTTGTCCAACTCCAGATACAGCTCGCCGGTCAGGCAGATGGCGTAGTCGAGGGTGTCGGTGGTGTGCATGCCGGGGTGGTCGGGCTCGTCGACCTCCAGCAGTCCGGGGAGCTTGTGCGCGGCTTCCGCGTCGAGTTCGGCCGGATCGCCCACCGGCTCGGGTGTGCTGGACTCCGGCTCGTAGCGCGCCAGCAGGAATCGAGTGCCGCCCGGGCCGGCGAAGAACGGAAGGGTCGTCGGCTGTTGAGGGGTGGAGCCGACGGTCGGGATCTCCTCCTGGGTGCCCCACAGCAGGTAGAACGCCAGCCCCGGCGCGGCACCGACGGTGACGGGGTCGAGTTGGGTGTCGCTGAGGAACACAGAGGTGCCGTCTGGCTCATGGCCGGTGACGACGAGGCGGGGTTCGAAAGCCACGGTGGTCTCCTTGTGGTGTCACTGCCGGTGGCCGAGGGGCTGGCCGAGGGAGAGGACGAATCCGGGGAAGGGGATGGGAAGCAGCACGGCACCCAGCCGGCAAAAACGGAAGCGGTTGCCTCGTAGGGGCACGCACGGTTAGGCGGACACGGTACAGCCAGGTGTCAGCCCTTCGGAATACAGGTATGAGCAATCTGACATCGGGGTATCCGCAGCCGTCTCTCTCCGGCGGCGGCCTCACTCGCGCGCCGTCGCCTCCGCCGCGCGCTCCTCGCTGAGTTCGGAGATGTCGCGCAGCCGGACGATGCGCGAGCGCAACATCGGCAGGACGACCAAGATGGCCGCCACAGCGCCGATCACCAGCGCGGTGTGCAGCCCCAGCAGACCGCCGAGATAACCACCGACCGGCCCCCCGACGGCGGCCACCCCGTGCATGAGCATGCGCATTGCCGCGTTCATTCTGGCCATGAGCGCTGTGGGGGTGACCGTCTGCCGGACGCTGATGCTGATGACGTTTCCCACGCCCATTCCGAAACCGGTGAGGAAGTGGGCCGCGATGACCATGACCAGGATCTGCGCGTAGGGACCGCCGGCGAGTGGGATCAGAATCCAGGCGGAGAACGCGAGCAGCATGCTCGCTCCGTAGACCTTTCCGAGCCCGAACCGGCGGCTGGCCGGGTTGGCCACTGTCGCGCCGAGCAGCCCGCCGACGCCGCCGAAACCCAGCACGATTCCGATCTCGTCGGCACCGAGAGAGAGTTCCCGTACCGCATAGACCAGGAAAACCGTGTCGACGAATGTCGTGAAAAAGTTGTAGCAGCACCCGAGGAGGGCGAGGACACGCAATTTCCGGTCGCTGAAAACCCAGCGGATTCCCTCACCAGCCTCTTTCATGACATTGCGCTTTTCCGGGCGGCGCGGCGGCACGACCTCCTTCGCCCGAATCAGCAGCAGGGAGGCGATCGAGACGAGGCAGGAGACCGCGTTGACGGCGAGAGCGAGCGGTGCGGAGAGCAGGTGGACCAGGATGCCGCCCAGGCCCGGCCCGCCGATTTCCGCCGCCGAGGAGGTGGCCCCCAATCTGCCGTTGGCCGCGAGAAGATTGCGCTCCTTGACCAGGGTCGGAACGTACGACAGCCAGCAGACGTCGAACATCACCGCGCCGAGACCAACGACAAAGGTGATGACGTAGAGCAGGCCGAGATTGAGCAGGTCGGCAAGGGCGAGCAGGGGGACGAAGCCGAGCATGACGGCACGCACCGCGTTCGCGCCGATCATTAACGGGCGCCGCCTCCGACCGTCGGCGATCACCCCGAACAACAGCGAGAACAACAGGTAGGGCAACATCTGCATGAATCGCAGCAGCCCCACCTCCCCGCTGTCGCTGTCGAGGACCAGTACAGCGATGAGCGGAAGCGCGAGAAGCGTCACCTGCGCACCGAAGAGCGATATGGTCTCGCCCGCCCAGAACTTCAGAAAGTCGCCGTTGCGCCATAATTCGCCGAAACGGGAGTGCCCTGCACTTCTCATTCCACTCCTCCGCAAGTCAAACCCGCGAGGCCGTGCTTCACAGCGCTTCTGGAGGTCGCCGAGACAATGAGCTATGGCGTCGAAACGCGTGGCGAACCGTCAAAGACTCGGGCCAGACGACAGCGTCGAAACCGAATTCGGGGGTATTGGGGGTGTTTTCGGACGTCGCGGGCAGAAAGCGGCATCGTTGCCGGGTGGCGGGCTGTCTCGCGCCGGCAACACGAGCCGATCGCGCCCCCGTGCTGCGGTGGCTGCTGGCGCGAGTCCGCTCAGGCGCTGGAGTCTTGACGAAGTGGCGCTGGGAGCGGTGTCGCTGTGCCTGCATAGTACCGCCGGCCCCCGTCCCTCGGCGCGCACTGCCGCCGGCGGCGGCGAGGATCTTCTCACAGCGGCGGGGTGGCTGACCGTGCGAGCCGCGGCCTCGGCGACTCGGTCGCTCTCAGCGCAGCGGGCACCGACCGCCCTCAACCGTGTCTATCCGCGTGGTGGGCCGCTCGTGTCCCCGTCGCCACCCTCACGGGGCAGTGGTCGCCGGCTCGCGCTCTAGGGTGTTGTTTTTTGAAAAGGGTGGTGGGCGCACGCGGGTGAGTGGTCCGGCGTCGTGGGCGTGGCTGGGGTGGAAGGGTGGATGGTGGGCGCACGCGGGTGACTGCCTCCGCGGGCTGCCGAGATCGCGCAGCGATCGAGGCACGAGCGAACGGGGAACACTGCCCACGGCCCCTACCCCAGCCGTTGAAAAACAACAACCTAGCCGCGGGTTGACCGCGGCGTGATCGTCTGCTCGACCCAGGAGCGCAGCGCCTGCTTGGGCACCGCTCCCACCTGCCGCGAGACCTCACGGCCCGACCGCAACAGCACCAGTGTGGGAATGGAGCGCGCCGCGAAACGCCCGGCCACGCCCTGCGCGGTGTCGACGTTGACCTTGACGAGCTTGAGGCGTCCCGCCAGCTCGGCAGCGATCTCCTCCAATGCGGGGCTGACCTGTCGGCATGGTCCGCACCACGGCGCCCACAGGTCCACGAGCACATAGGGGGAGGCGTTGTCGGCGACCTCGGTGAAGTCACTGTCGCCGGCTTCCACCACCCATGGCAGGGGGGTGTGGCACGCCCCGCAGCGCGGTGTTCCCCGGCCGTCCCTGGGGACCCGGTTCTTGCGCCCGCAGTGCGGGCAACTCCGCAGTGCGGTGCTTGCAGCGCTCATCGGCACCCCCTTTTTCCCGGTGCCCCTATGGCCGGCCTCAAGCCGTCGCCTTTGGCGACACCCTGCCGCCGGGCAGTCAGCTTGCCCGACGCCTTGCCGACCACTGTAACGCTTTAGTCGCTACAGGTTGAGGGCCAGCGGCCGGAGGAGGGAGTGCTGGGGCGGCAAAGAAGCGGGAACTGTCGGGCACAGCGCTGGCTGATCACGCGAAATCGCAGGTTGGTGGCGTGACTGTGCGTCCGGGAAGCGAGGGCGCGGTAGCCGCGGGGTGGACGTGCTGCCAGGCATCACGCGCCAGGCCTCTCCCGCTCGCTCGGTACGGGACCATGCCATGGTCAAGCCCTCTGGTGACAACTGTGTTACTACCGCATGACGCGCGAGATTGCCGAACAAGGGTGTTACCAGCGGGAATGGCGCTGGTAAGGGGGTTTCTGAGCTGCGAATTCCCGCTGTCCTCTTGACGGAAACCGCTTTCCCTTTACATTTGATCACACCGTTCGATGCGCGTTGCCGGGTGTACCTGCTGCGCTGATCGATCCCCCATATCCCGAGATCGAGAACCGGGAGGCCCCTTTGCGGCCAATTAAAACGATTCAATATAAATTGCGTGTCACCCTCCGGACGCTGACCGCCGGTGGGTGCGCCCTCGCCCTCGCCGCCACCGGAGCAGTGGCGGCCCACGCCACTCCCTTCGGCCACGGCCAAGGCGGTCACGGTGGTCACGGCGAGGACGTCCAACTGGAAGACCTGGACCGCGGGCTGGTCGCCGTCTCCACCGAAGAGGGCGTCTTCCTGAGCTGGCGGCTGCTGGGACACGAGGTCAACGCCGCGACTCCCAACGGCCTGACCTCGCCGTCCTTCCGCGTCTACCGCGACGGCCGCCGCATCGCCACCGTCACCGACAGCACCAACTACCTCGACACCGAGGGCTTTGCCGACGCCGAGTACCGCGTCGTCACCCGCGGACCCCGGTGGGCCGGCGAGTCGGTCGCGGTCTGGCCGCAGGGCCACTACGACCTGCCGCTGCAAAAGCCTGAGGGCGGGGTTACGCCGGTCGGTGAAGAGTACACCTACACCGCCAACGACATGAGCGTCGGCGACGTCACCGGCGATGGCCACTACGAGTACATCGTCAAGTGGGACCCGGACAACTCCAAGGACGTCTCCCAGGTCGGCTACACCGGCAACACCTACATCGACACCTACACCCGCGACGGCACACTGCTGCACCGCATCGACCTGGGCGTCAACATCCGCTCCGGTGCGCACTACACCCAGTTCCTCGTCTACGACTTCGACGGCGACGGCCGCTCGGAGCTGATGTTCAAGACTGCACCCGGCACCACGACCATCAGCTACGACGACGGCGAGGTGGCCTCCGAGGACTACATCACCCTCCCGGAGGAGGATGTCGCGGCGGGCTACTCCCACAGCGACGACTACCGCATGAGTGCCGACGACTACTACGACCACGTCGTCGGCATGTTCCAGAGCTGGCACGAGCACCCCGAGGTCGTGGCCGGGAACTGGCCGGCCACCCTGGAGGAGGCCTTCGGCATCGAGCCGGCCTACGACTACCCGCTCTCCCGTGAGGACGCCGAAGCGCTGGCCGACTACTTCATGGACACCTACGCCCCTAACCGCAGCAGCCGCAACCAACTGCGCGAGTTCGAGGGTTTCGTCCTCACCGGACCGGAGTATCTGACCGTGTTCGACGGTGAGAGCGGCACCGAGTTGGATACCGTCGACTACCGGCCGCCGCGCGGCGACGACGGCCTTATGTGGGGCGACTACGCGATGTCGCGCATCGAGCCGGGCAACCGCGTGGACCGGTTCCTCTCGGGGGTGGCCTACCTGGATGGCACAAACCCTTCGGCGGTGTTCGCCCGCGGCTACTACACGCGCTCCACCATGGCGGCCTACCGCTGGGACGGCGAGAACCTCACCGAAGAGTGGTTCGTCGACAGCGGGCACGCGCCGATGTCCAACCCGTTCAACGACGCTCCGCACGGCGTCGAAGGTACCGATCCCGAGTTCGGCACCCTGACCACCCAGGGCAACCACCAGATGAGTTCCGCCGACGTCGACGACGACGGCAAGCAGGAGATCGTCTACGGTGCGGCCACCATCGACGATGATGGCTCGCTACTGTACTCCTCCTACGCCACCGGCCACCCCGACAGCGCGGTCCCCGGCGAGCGGGTCAAGCTGGGCCACGGCGACGCCCTGCACGTCGGCGACTTCGACCCTAACCGGGAGGGGACGGAGATCTGGGGCGTCCACGAGGGTGGCCCCTACGCGCCCTACGGGTTCGCGATGCGCGACGGCGCCACCGGTGAGGTCCTCTTCGGCGAGTACACCGGCGTCGACACCGGGCGCGGCATGGTCGGCGACATCGACCCCAGCGTGCCCGGCCTGGAGGCGTGGTCGTCGATGCCACCCGGTCAGGAGATCGACGCGGGCCTGTGGACGGCTGACGGCGAGTTCCTGGGCCGCGACAACGTGCCCGGCACGAACATGAGCATCCGCTGGTCGGCGGATATGACCACGCAGATCATCAACGGGCGGCAGGCCCCCACCGTCGACGACTGGCAGGACGGCACGCTGCTCACCGCCGAGGGCACCCTGACCAACAACGGGACCAAGGGCAACCCGTCCCTGGTCGCTGACGTGTTCGGCGACTGGCGCGAGGAGCTGCTGCTGCGCACAGAGGATTCGGAGGCGATCCGGATCTACACCTCCACCGAGGTGACCGGGCACAAGCTCTACACCCTCATGCACGACCCGCAGTACCGGGTCGGTATCGCCGGGCAGCAGACCTCCTACAACCAGCCGACCTATCCGAGCTTCTACCTGGCTTCAGACATCGACTGGTCGCAGGTGCCCGTGCCCGAGGCCGACTACGCCGGCCACTAACACGATGATTGGCTAGATTCTTCCGTAGCTGTGTAGGTGGCAGGGCGGAGAGTTCGCGCAGGAAAGGCCCCCGACCGGATAGGCCGACTACGGGGCGGAGGAACACGGCTACGGTGCCGGGGCTCGATGGCCCCGGCACCGTAGCTCCGGTTCCTCGCCAAACGACCAACCCGAGGGGCGGCCGTCTGCCAACTGGCAATCCGTGAGTTGTGAAGGTAGGCGCCCGCGCGTCGCTCACGGAGATGCGGTGCCGGAGACGATTCCGCATCGGGCGGTCGGCCTCAGCTACCAGATGCGGTGTTTTGCTTTGGGAGCACGAGCCGGCGTTTCACCTTGGCCAAGGCGCCGGCCGATGATGAGAGACCGGCGTAGCCGGCTGCACCGTGGTCGACGCCGCACCAGATCGAAGAGGCCGGCCGGTAGGCTACGAGGGCTTACTGGCCCATCGGGCCGAGTACCGCGTCCCGCATCAGGCCAGAAGGCCCTTCGCCGGTTCGGCCGATAGACAGGCGTGCTCGTCTCTCATCGGTCTCTCCGAACGGCGGAGCTACCCGGCTAGCACCGCTCGTTCCGCGACGAAGGTTACAGCCTGGTCGAAGCCACCCAGGCGCATGGCTTCCCTTACCTGCTCGTTGGCGCCATCGACGATGATCTCCACATCCGGGGCCACATGCTGCTGAGCGAAGGCCAGGCAACGCACCCCGCCGGGAGTCATCGACTCCAACTCGTCGATGCGAAGCACCAGTTGACGTAGCGGCTGCTGTACTGCCTGATCCACGAGAGAGCGCAGCACAGGAAGACTCGCATCATCGAGGGAGCCGGCCAGGTGCAGGGTAGCCGTGGAACCAGTGAATCCAAGGAAGGCTTCAAAATTCATGGTGTGTGTCCCCTTTCTGCGGGATGCGCAACGAGTGCGACAGTGGAGTGCCCGGTAAGTCGTAGGGGGACCGACGTGTCCACCAGCGGCTCGCTCCCGACAGCGTGCGCGTCGCTGCCATCAGGTGCCCCTGTGTCGGCGAACAGGTGCCAGTGGGTGCCGGCAGGGGCGGAAGGCGGGTGGATCTCGGTAGGCGCGGACCGGGCGTTGGCCGCGATGAAGACAGTGTCCGATGGGCCCGCCGGGAGTTGCTGATGGAACAAAGGGGCGAGCAGACCGGACTCTGGTGACCAGTCTGGTTCCCAGGGGCGCCTGCCATGCCAGCTCACCGGCGGGTAGGGCCAGCCCTCGGGAGTCTCACCGCTGGTGGGGGTCCGGCGGCGCAGGACCGGGTGGGCCCGCCGGAACCCTAGGCAGCGCTGGACAAAGCGCAGCAGCCCCCTGTTCTGCTCGGCGAGGTCCCAATCGATCCAGCTTATGGCGTTGTCCTGGCCGTAGGCGTTGTTGTTACCCCACTGGGTGCGGCCGAACTCGTCACCGGCGAGAAGCATGGGGACGCCGTTGCTGAACAGGAGCAAAAGGAGCGCGTTGCGGACCTGTTGGCGGCGTAGCCGCAGAACCGTTGGGTCGTCGCTGGGGCCCTCCGCACCGCAGTTCCAACTGTCGTTGACTGCGATGCCGTCCTCCCCGTTCTCCCCGTTGTCGTCGTTGTGCGGTCGGTCGTAGCTGGCCCAGTCGGCAAGGGTGAAGCCGTCGTGGCAGGCGATGTAGTTCACTGAGGCGGTGGGGCCCCGGTCAGGGTAGAGATCGGGGGAGCCTACCAGCCGAGCGGCGGCGTCGTTGGCGGCGCCAGAACGGCCGATGAGGAAGCGCCTGAGAGCGTCGCGGTAGCGGCCGTTCCATTCCATCCAGCGCTTGTAGGAAGGGAAGCTTCCCACCTGGTCCAGCCCCGTGGCATCGGTTGCCTCAGCGATGAGTTTGCAGTCGGCGAGTACGGGGTCGTGGGCGATGGCCTCCAGCAGCGGTGGGTTATCCATCAGTTCTCCGGTGCTGTCACGCGCCAGAATGGGCGCCATGTCGAACCGGAAGCCATCGATGTGGAATTCACTGGCCCAGTAGCGCAGGCAGTCGAGGATGAAAGATCGGGTCAGGGGATGATTGGCGTTGACAGTATTACCGGTGGCGGTGAGATTGCGGTATTGGCCCTCCGGAGTGAGGAGATAGTAGGCGTCGTTGTCGAGGCCGCGGAACGAAAGGGTGGGCCCGCGGTGGTCGCCCTCCGCTGTGTGGTTGAAGACGACGTCGAGGATCACCTCGATCCCGGCATTGTGCAGGGCACGGACGATTTCCTTGAGTTCCCGGGCGGCGGAGGAGCCGACGGCGTAAGCTGCCTTCGGTGCAAAGAAGCTGACGGTGTTGTAACCCCAGAAGTTCAGTAGCGGAGCACCCGTCATTGGTGACGTGTAGGTGTTGTCGGTCTCATCGAACTCGAAGACGGGCAGCAGTTCGACGCAGTTGACACCCAGTCGGTTGAGGTAGGGGATCTTCTCCCGGAGGCCGGCGAAAGTGCCGGGAGCCACCGTTTCCGAGGAGGAATCGCGGGTGAACCCCCGCACGTGTAGCTCGTAGATGACGAGGTCCTCAGTGGGTATCCGGGGACGTGGTGTGTCGCCCCAGTCGAAATCCGCTGCGAGGACGGCCGAACGGTACCGTGGACGGTGCCCCCACGGTCCGGTTCCCGCAAGCGCCTTGGCGTAGGGGTCCAGCAGTATGGGGGGGACGGTAGAGCCGTCGTGGTCGGTGCGGACGCGGTAGCCGTAATGGGTTCTCTCCGGTGCGAGGCCAAATACCCGCATGGTATGCACGTTGCCGACCCGGTATTCCTCTGGGAACGGGAGTTCCTCCACTACGGAGCCATCGTCAGGGTCCAACAACACCAGGGATAGGCGTGCCCCTGGGGCCGCCGCCACAGCGAAGCTCATCCCGCCCGGTACGGCGTGTGCGCCCAGCCGTGTCGGTTCTCCCGGAGCCGTCCGTAGCGTCGGGGCCAAAGGAGCGGTATCGCGCGCTGGGGTCTTGGTCATCGTCGGGTCTCCGATGGACGTAGTCGGGCGCGTACCGTCATGGGGTTGTCACTATGGGGGAGACGTATGCTCAGCGACTCCGCGTCAAAGTCGGTGTAACGGCTGCCGTCAATAGTCACCTGGTCCAGCGCTACCCGTCCCCTCGGCAGTACGTCGGGGGCAACGCGCAGCGTCTGGTCGGGAAACGTGGCGTCGCTTCTGGGGCGAAACCACAGGTCCATCGGTTCGGCACGCAGCAGGAGCCTGGTGTAAACCTCGGCGAGGTAGCACAGCTCCGCCTTGTGGTACATGCTCATCGCGTGACTGCCCTTGAGCCGCTCGTCGCCGATGAGGTAGGGCAGTCCTTCGGCGAGCACCGTGAAGTAAACTCCTCCCTCGTCGTGGTCGAGGAAGAATGCGTTGTAGAAGGCCGCAGACTCGCGTGCCTGCTTGTGATAGTCGGAGTTGCCGGTTTGGCCGGCCAAGATGAGATAGGCGAGGATGGCTTGCTCCTGCTGCCACCAGGTCTTGCGGTCGTGCCAGACAAAGTCGTGCCGTCCGTCGGTTGCGACGCGCTGCATTAGGTCGTACCAGCCGCCCCGCTGTGGGTCCCGACCGTGAGCGGGCATTGTGTCTGCGATGCGCTCGGCCAGCGCCCGGTATTCGTTTTTAGGGGTCAGGGCGTTCATCCGCGTCAGGTTCCAAGCGATCTTCAGGTTGTGCCCAACGACCGCACGGTCCTGTTGCCATCCCCATGAGCGATCGGGGGTCCAGTCGCCGTGGAAGCGCTCGTAAACGAACGGGCTAGCCTCAGGGCTTCGATCGGGCATATGCGCGACGATCATGTCGAAGGTGTGTTCCAGCATCCGCCGGTAGCGCTCCTCGCCAGTGGCCAGGTAGAGGTTGAACAGGTAGGCGGGAGCGTGATCCCCCACGGAGTTCCAGTTTTTGCGCGACCGGTTGGGGCCCAGATAGTCGTGGTGTGGTGAGAGCGTGACCGGATCGATGTGGGAGTAGTAGCCTCCGAGCTTGGGGTCGGCGAAGAAGCGTTCGAAGAGGCGTACTGTGCCCTCAACGTCGGCCTTGATCTGAGGGTCGCCGGTGAGCCGGTAGGTCTGGGTGAGGCCGACGAGTGCATAGATCTGCTCATAGGCGGGGATGGCACGGTAGTCGTCGCCGAACTCCGAGGCGAACAGTTTGTGCTCGTGTGTACCGGAGACGTCGATCCCGTGGTACCAGTAGACAACCTCTTCGGTGGGGTCGGCGAAACGCATATGGTCGTGGAGGTAGCGCGAGCCGCGTTCGGCGACCTCTAGAAAGTCCTCATCCCCTGTCAGCATGTAGGCGGTCGCCATGCCGTAAACCATCCGGGAGATTGTGTCGGTCTCCTGCACATGACGCTGAGTCTTCTCTCCGCTGCCGCCGATCTCGGTGCGGTACTTCCCGAAGTCCGCCGGTGCGGTGCCAAACTGTGACCTGCGGTAGAAGCGGGCTAGGGCATAGAGCTGATCTACCCACCAGCCGGGTTCTTCGTAGGGAGGCGATGAAGGGGACTCGCTGACGAAAACCAGTCGGCTCGCCTGGTAGCGCAGTCCTTCCGCCTCCGGGTAGACGGGGCCATAGCTGAAGATCAGTGCTCCCGGGACGAGTAGATCGTACAGTCGTCCGGTGACGTCGTTGTAGGGATCGCTAAGGTTGCGCAGGAGCTGTCCCGACGTGGTGTCGGTTAGGCGGAGGGTGAGGACACGGTCGTCGAAGGTCCGCAGCCGCACCTGGTTGCCGACGCGCTCCAGCACATAGCCGGCGGCTGCATCGGAAAAGGTGAAGTCCAGAGCATCCGGCGCCGCGCGTCTTCCATCGGCTTTGGGATTAGTGGGTGTTCCGGTCATGCCGCCACCTGCTCAGATGCCTTGAGCGTATCGATCACAGTTCGTGCCATGAGGTGGCAGTGGCCGGCAGTACGGGTGGTGACCAGGTCGGAGTCGACGACTACGTCCTGGTCCCGATAGTGGGCACCCATGTTGCTGACGTCGCCGACCAGGTTGTTGTGGCAAGTGACCGGCCGGCCGCGGATCAGTTCCGGCGCAGTGGAGAGCAGCATCAGGCCGTGGCAGGAGAACGCCTTCACCAATCGCGGTATGCGGAAGGCGCGACGCATGAGGTCCACCGCCGGGGCGGGGCGGTCAAGATCCTCGGTGTAACGCAGCCGGTCTGCGACCATGCCGGAGGGCACAATCAGCGCTGAAAGCCGTGACAGTCCGTCGTAGCCCAGGTCCTCCAGGTCACCGTCAACGGTGAGTGGTGCGCGCTGCTCATAGCCGGCAAAGGTGAGCGAAGGCTGGCCCCATAGCCTGGTGAGGAGGACCACCTCGGCGCCCTCTTCGGAGAAGCGTCGCTGATAGTAGGAGATTTCCTCCTCAACGAAATCACCTTCTACGAGGACCCCGATCCGCTTTCCGGTCAGAGGGCCAGGCAGGGAAATCACGGAATTCTCCATTACTTGGAAACCTCGCATCCTGGTTGGAGGTGCCGGGGCGGCATGCCGCCCCGGCACCCGGCCGGCTGAGAGCCGGCCGGTGTTTCTTGGGGAAGGGGGTCAGGCGTCCAGTTCGGCAGAGCCGGGCATAGGGGTGAGATCGTCAACGGTGTAGGTGCGGATACGGGGCGTCCCGTCCTGTAGGACCACTGACCAGGTCTGTGTGGCGTCGAAACCGAGCCACTCGCTGTTGGGGGCGGGAGCGTTCCACACCTTCGTCTGCCAGTTCACGACGACGCGGACCTCGGCGTGAACGGGGGAGAGCATACGTACATCCACGGAGGTGATCTCGTGGATCTCATCGAAGAACTTGTTGGTTACCGCCTGGTACCAGGAGCGGAAACCGTCGATGCCGCGGAGAGTTCCTTCGGGAAAGTTCATCACCAGGCCATCGCTGGCCAGGAACGAGATGAGTTTCTCTTCGGGGTCGTGCCGGTCCAGCGCCTCGTACCATTCCTTGACGAGAAGCCGTACGCTCTGCTCGTCCAAGCTGGCCTCGGTCATGGTCATGGAAAGGTGCTCCTTTCGGGGGTGAGAATCGTTAGGCGGTCATCAGATCGACCAGGAAAGGCCCCTCGTGCGAGAGGAGCTCCGTCACAGCGGAGTCCACCTGCTCCGGTTTCTCCACCCGCGTCGCGGGGACGCCCAGGGAGCGCGCCAACGCGGTGAAGTCAATGTCGGGACGAGAGAGGTCGAAAGCCTCGGGATGGACGTGTGGTGTGATCCCCAGCTCGCTCCAGTACTGTTCGATGTTGTCGTCGAGAAGCTGGTAGCGGCGGTTGTTGCAGACGACGAGCTTGGCCGCTATTCCATACCGAGCCGCGGTCCACAGCGCTTGGATGGTGTACATACTGCCGCCGTCGCCGGTGAAGCCGATAACCTCCAGTTCAGGGTGTGCCAGCTTGATGCCCAAAGCTCCAGGGATTCCGACGCCCAGTGAGCCGCCCCGTGTTTGGAAGTACCGGCCGGGAACGCGAGGCGGTAGGTAGCGGGTGAGTGTTCCCGAAGCAGTCAGTGCCTCGTCGAACACCGCCAGCTCTGCTGGGGCGCGCTGGGCTAGCCGTGCGGCGAACAGCTCCGGGACACTCTCTGGTTCGGACGCCTCCCCGACGTGGGACGCCTCCATCTGGGAGGCGGTGGGCCCGATCGGCGTCGTGCTGGGTCTGCGTCGGTCGATCTCCTGGGAGATAGCTGTCAGCGTCAGATGTGGATCAGCGACGATCCCCAGGTCGACGGGGAGGTTCTTGGCGATCTCATAGCTGTCGAGGTCGACATGTACGATCTTGGCGTCGTCGCGGAAAGGGTTGCCCAATTCGGGGAAGACCTCGGGGAAGACGTAGCTTCCCACGATGAGCACCGCGTCGCTTTCGGAGACGATGCCGCTGCTGACCGCCCCGAACATGTGCCCCGTCTGACCGCGATAGAGCGGATGCGTGGTGTCGACGTTGACCTCGGAGGAGTTCACCCCCCAGATCGGGGCGTCGAGCCGTTCGGCCAGAGCGGTCAATTGCTGCTGTGCCCCGCTGACGGATACCCCGTCTCCCATCAGGACCAGCGGTTGCTCTCCGCTGAGCAGCAGGTCGGCAGCCGTTGCGATCACGGACGGCTCGGGTGTTACCCGAGTCGAAGGGATCGTGGTGGGGATAGCGGGCTCGGTGGTGACCTGGTCGAGTACGTCCGCCGGCAGGACGACCAGCACCGGCCCCATGGGCGGCGTCATAGCCATCTTGACAGCTCGCCGCACGACCCGCAGCACTGAGGAAGGGTCCAGTACCCGTGTAGCGTATTTGGTCACGGGTTCGGCCATACCGACCAGGTCGGCAGCCATCTGGGCGTCCAACGCATCGTAGCGGACCCCGGCCTCGCCGACCAGGACCACCAGGGGTGAGCCTCCACGCTTGGCCTGGTAGAGCATCCCGATGCCGTTGCCCAGTCCAACCCCACTGTGCAGTTGGACCAAGCCGGGTTGCTGTGTGGAGCGGGCATAGCCATCCGCCATACCCACGGCCACGCTTTCGTGCAGGGTGAGCACGTAGTCCAGCGGGGAGTTGTCGACAAGGTCGATAAATCCCTGCTCGACGGTACCGGGGTTGCCGAACATGTGGGTGATGCCGTCGGCGGTGAGCTGCTCGTAGAGAGCGGCTTTGCCTGGCCTGGCTCGCATATGTCCTCCTAACCAGACGGGCCGGTCACCAGCCATAGCGGCGTAGGCCGTTCTCCAACACCTCGATGAGCAGCTCGCCGGAGAGGGTCGAGTCAGGGGTGGACCTGGCGGTTACGAACGGATAGTCGACGATGACCGAAAGCTCCTTGCCGACATTGCCGTGGAATCCGCCATCGGGGCCTACGGCGTCGCGCAGGATGTACTCCAGCGGGTACGGAGGCGGGCCCATGTTGAAGTCCACGCCGAGGAAACCGGTCCCGTCCTTGTAGTCGTACTCCTTCGGGTGACCAGTCACATGCTTGCCCCACAGCAGGCTGGCGCGGGTCTCCAGGTCCCGAGCGAAGGCAAGAGGGGCGACCCCATAGCACTCGCCCAGGATCGGTTTATCCGCGGCGATGAAGGCCATGATCAATTCGTGCAGTCGCTCGTTGTTGGCTAGGTCCACGATCGGACCGCTACCTCCGACGATGACGAGCGCGTCGAAGCTGGAGAGGACGCCTTCCAGCGCCTCTTCAAGTCGACGGTTGTAGTCCTCTAGTTCACGTAGATGGTTCAGCGCGCTGTAGTACGGGCGCTCGGGAATGAGCTCCATGAGGCTAAGCGGGTTGTCTAGCCGGCTGGATTCGTCCAATTCGGTCGCGCGGCGTGCCATGTCGGCAGTGGTGACCGAGCGTCCCAGGGGAGCGTCGATGTAGTCGGGGTCCAGGCTCGGCGGGAGCGCGTGGGCACGCTTGCCAGTGGGGGTCATGAATGTGGTGCGGTAGCCCCTGGCGTCGAATTTTTCCAGGGGACCGACAAGTTCTTCTCCCCAGTAGCCGTACTCAGACAGGACCATGAGGATTCGTTTGGACATGGAATTCTCCAAGAGCTGATCAATTGGTGACCTGTGCATTCACGAAAGCGGTTCCGCTGCTTTCGTGGCTGCCGCTTCGTGGCGGCTAGAAATGATTCAACCCGCTCTGCCGAAGCCTTGGCAAGAACCCGCCTGAGAGCGATGCTTACTTATCCAACTCCCTTTAGTCGTAGTGCTCCGTGTCACCGAAGCGGTTCCAGTTTCCTCCGTATCGGTTCGCTCACCTGATGTTCGATGCCCACAGCAGCTCGATCGATCAATGTTGCTTATCGATCGATTCGTTTCAGGCACTTGTCCTTGAGTTGAATTCTGCTGATTATGGGGGCGGTCTTGAAGTGTGAAGTGCTGCTCTTGTGTGTCTTCCTCCCGTGCGAGCTGTCGCAGTGGATGCGGAATTGGTCAAAAAACCGTTTCCTGGGTGGTGTGCGCAGCATTTTTCCTGTTGAGGCCAGTCATCAATGTCTCTCGTCGCAGGAGTCCCGTGTTCGTGGAAGACAGATTTTTCCCTTGGGTTGGAAAAATCCACACGGTGAGCAAGGAAAAGGCGTGCGAAAAGGTGGGTCCATGAGTGGACGCTTGATGATCGACGACATCTCCCCCCTGGTCAGTGGAGGACGATATCCGGCCAAGGCCGTAGTGGGAGAACAAGTTCCCGTTCACGCGACGATATGGCGCGAAGGCCACGAGGCGCTGGCCGCAGAGGTGGAATTGGCAGATCGGTCCCGTGCCCCTCGCAGTGCTGTGCCAATGGAACTGGCCGACGTCGGAACCGACCGCTGGCGGGCTGTCGTAACTCCTGACGAACCGGGAATGTGGGAGTTTCGGATCAGGGCTTGGAGTGATCCGTGGACCAGTTGGCGGACCTCGGTCACAGCCAAGCTCGCCGTAAGTGTCGATGCGCCTGCCCTCGCCAACGATCTCGAAAGCGGCGCATTGCTCATCGACAGGCAGGCCGATCGATCCAGCAGCCGTGACGATCGCGACCTGCTGCGACGGGCAGCCGCTGCGCTGCGTGACACCAACCTGCCCCTGTCTGAGCGGGTGAAGCCAGCCCTCGGTGCGGAGGTTGCCCGAGTCGTTGCCGCTGCTCCACCGCGCGAGCTGGTGGTCTCAAGCAATCCCCACCGGATCTGGGTCGACCGGCCGCGCGCACTGTTCGGATCGTGGTACGAGTTCTTCCCTCGTTCGACGGGGGGACGGGACGAGCACGGCCGGGCCGTCCACGGAACATTCGCCACAGCGGAGCGGGAGTTGGGGCGGATCGCCGACATGGGATTCGACGTGGTCTACCTGCCCCCGATCCACCCCATCGGTACGGTCAACCGCAAGGGCCGCAACAATGCGCTGACCGCCGAACCTAACGATGTCGGCTCGCCTTGGGCCATTGGTTCCAGCGAGGGCGGCCATGACGCTGTCCACCCCGAGTTGGGCGATATCACCGACTTTGACGCCTTCGTCACTGAGGTTCGCCGCCTCGATATGGAGGTCGCTCTCGATCTCGCCCTGCAATGCGCTCCCGATCACCCCTGGGTACGGCATCACCCAGAATGGTTCACCACGCGGCCCGACGGCAGCATCGCCTTCGCTGAGAACCCGCCGAAGACCTACGAAGACATCTATCCGCTCAACTTCGACAACGACCCAGAAGGGCTCTACGCCGAGATCCTGCGGGTTGTCACTTTCTGGATCGAGCACGGGGTGCGGATCTTCCGGGTGGATAACCCCCACACCAAGCCCCCCGACTTCTGGCACCGGCTCATCTGGCAGGTCAAGGAGACCTATCCCGAAGTGCTCTTCCTGGCCGAAGCGTTCACCCGGCCAGCCATCCTCAACGGCCTGGCCAAACTCGGCTTTACCCAGTCCTACACCTACTTCACCTGGCGCACCACCAAACGGGAACTCACCGAGTACCTCACGGAACTTGTCGATTCAGCGGACTGGCTGCGCCCCAACCTCTTTGTCAACACTCCCGACATCCTGCACCGCGTCCTACAGGAAGGCGGGCCGCACATGTTCGCGGTGCGTGCTGCCCTAGCGGCAACCCTCTCACCTACATGGGGGGTCTACTCCGGCTTTGAACTGTTTGAGCGGCAGCCCCTGCGTCCAGGAAGCGAAGAATATCTCGACTCCGAAAAGTACGAATTGCGTCCCCGAGACTACTCCGGAGCCCTACGCCGGGGAGAGTCCCTCCAGCCGTGGATCACCGAGCTCAACCGGCTCCGTCGTGCCCATCCGGCGCTGCGCAACCTGCGCACTCTGCGTTTCCACGACGTAACCGACGAGGCGCTCATCGCCTACTCCAAGACCGATCCCGGCACCGGGGACCACGTGCTGTGCGTCGTTGATCTGGCCCCGATCAGTCCCCGAGAAGCGGAGGTGCGGCTGGACACCGCCGCACTCGGCCTGGACGACGGTGCCCAGGTCACAGCGCTCGACGAGATCTATGGGGGCGTGGTCGAACTGTCAGCCACCAGCACGGTCACGATCGACCCCAAGCGGTCGGTCGCGCGCGTCTTCGCGTGGAGGTCGCATTGAGTACCCGTGTCACCAGCGGAAATATCGTCGAGCCTCAAGCGGCCGACTTCCCCGATGCTCGCCCGGTGGGGGTGGAGCCCGAGTGGTTCAAATATGCGATCTTCTACGAGGTCCTGGTCCGTGCCTTTTACGACAGTAACGACGACGGTTCCGGAGACATCCAGGGATTGATCAACAAGCTGGACTATCTGGAATGGCTGGGGGTCGACTGCTTATGGCTTCCCCCCTTCTACTCCTCCCCACTGCGCGACGGCGGTTACGACATCAGCGACTATCGGGAGCTCCTCTCTGAATTCGGCACCATCGAAGACTTCGTCGAACTCATCGACGCCGCCCATGCGCGTGGCATTCGGATCATCATCGACCTGGTCATGAACCACACGAGCGACCAACACCCATGGTTCATCGAATCCCGCGAGAACCCCGACGGCCCCTATGGCGACTTCTACGTGTGGTCCGACACCACGAACCGCTACTCCGACGCCCGAGTGATCTTCGTCGACACCGAGCACTCCAACTGGGCCTACGACGAGGTGCGCGGCCAGTACTACTGGCACCGCTTCTTCTCCCACCAACCCGACCTCAACTATGAGAACCCGCGGGTACAGGACGCCATGCTGGATGTGCTGCGGTTCTGGCTGGACCTGGGCATCGACGGTTTCCGCATGGACGCGGTGCCCTACCTCTACGAGCGCGAGGGCACCAGTTGCGAAAACCTCAAAGAGACCCACGAGTTCCTCAAGCGGATTCGTAAGATCGTCGACGACGAGTACCCCGGCCGCCTTCTACTGGCCGAGGCCAACCAGTGGCCGGCTCATGCGGTGGAGTACTTCGGAGATCCCACCACCGGCGGCGACGAGTGCCACATGGCCTTCCATTTTCCGCTCATGCCGCGTCTCTTCATGGCAGTACGCAGAGAGAGCCGGTTCCCGATCACCGAGATCCTGGCCCAGACTCCCAGCATCCCCTCTGGGGCGCAGTGGGGCATTTTCCTGCGTAACCACGACGAGTTGACGTTGGAGATGGTCACCGATGAGGAGCGGGACTACATGTACGCCGAGTACGCCAAGGACCCGCGGATGCGCGCCAACGTGGGCATCCGTAGACGGCTGGCCCCGCTGCTGG
>NZ_BAABDD010000017.1:0-103446 GCF_039539445.1 Salinactinospora qingdaonensis | reverse complement strand
ACCATCCAACACAACGGCAACTGGACCTGGCCCTCGGTCTCCTGTAGCGCACGGTGACCTTCTAACCCACACCCCCACAGCCACGGCGCGGCGGCCCAAAGGCCGCCGCGCCGTACTGCTATCGGCCGCGAGCACCGCAGCTCATACCAGAGCGGGCGCGGGTACCTACCGGGACAGGGCAACGTAGGAGTTCGGCGGCCTGCTTGGGTGTTCCGGTGACCGGCCCGTCTTGTTCAAAAGCCGTAACCTGGGCGAACAGGTTGCTCTTGGAGTCAGAGTAGCTCCCGAACGGAGTCGGCTATTGGCGAGATCGGTGGGAAGGATGACGGCAGGCTAGCTTTCCTCGGCCAGTGTCGCCGGCGGAGTCTGCGCGCGATGGGGGAATCGCGCACGGCGAGACGGGAAGAGCGCAACGGCAGAGGGCGGCTTCGAGGCCCTGGCCGCCGCCGTTGCGGCTGTAGGTGCTGATGTGCCGGGCGACGTTGAGACGGCTCACGGCAGCCTCTGTCAGCTCGGGAAATCTCCCGCCTTGATGCCTCGCACGAACGCCGCCCACTCCACCGAGGAGAACAACAGCGCCGTCCCACCTCGGTTTTTGGAGTCGCGTACGGCGTATTGGAAGGTGCCATCAAGGCTCGCCCCAGCCTCAACGCAGTCGCCGTTACGGCTGGGACTGTAGCTACTGGTTTTCCAGTTGAAGCTAGCGTGTCTCATGAGAGCTCCTTTTCCAGGGCCATGACCATCGCGGCGGAATCAGCCACGCTAAGACAGTGCCCTTCCAAACGACCGTACAAGGCTGCCAGTCGCGCAGCATCCTCGCGTTCCAGGAAGATCACCCCGGCGACACTGTCAACGTGGACCACTTCAGGGAAGGGATCGGCCAGCTTGAACAGCGTGAACTCGCCGCCGGGGTTGGGATAAGCGCCTGAATCAAAAGGAAGGACGCGAAGCTCGATATTGGGTCGTTCGGCCATCACGCACAGGTGGCGCACCTGTTCGGCCATAATGGCCGGTCCTCCTGTAGGGCATCGAAGAACCGCTTCCTCCAAGATGACCGACAAAGCAGTCGGGTTTTCTCCTTCAATGACCCGCTGCCTGGTCATCCGAGCTGAGACCCACCGCTCGATCTGCTGCTTTGAAGCATCTGGGTCTGCCGTCTTGATGACTGTTTCAGCGTATTGGGGTGTTTGCAGCAGACCAGGGACTACCAAGGGACTGAAGACTCGGACGTGCTGGGAACGACTCTCCAACCATACGTAGTCAGTAGTACGCGAAATGTCCTTGGAGTACCTGTCCCACCAGCCGGTTTTGGTGATCTCGTCGGCGAGTTGGAGCATCGCCGTACGTTGGCTTTTCTCTTCTACGCCGTAGAGGTTCATCAGCTCGGTCACCTCACCCTGGGTGATCGGCAGAGTGCCGGATTCATACCGGCTGAGAGTCGAGGTGCTACGCCGGATGTGGTCCGCTGGCTCCCTCAAGGTCAGCCCCGCGTCTTCACGCAGCTCTTTGAGCATCTTGCCGAGCCACTGCGCCCGAAGTGTCACCTTTGTCTTAGCCGCCATCGGGCCACTCCAAAAAATCTTCCTAGAAATATCTACGGAAATCTTGCACAGCTGAGCAGCAACTGCCACTCTAGCAGTACGCCACCGATATCTCACTAGGAGTGACTGAGATAGGGCGATAGAGGGATCACTCCAAGGCCAGGAGGAGGCATCGCCCGGGGCGCTGACGTGAGTTAGCGCTGCGCGGCGCCCCGGGCGATGCCGTGAGGAAAGGGGACCATCGTGACCGATGTCCGCACACTTCCCGTGTCGTCTGTCTACCACGAGTGGGAAGGCATCGACACCTCAATCGATAGTGAAGCGCCTGAACTGCTCTCCGAAGAGCAGTTGACCCGCTACAGCGAGACTGTGGCGACGCTGCTGCGGGCGCTGGGGCTGTGGATACGCACCCCCGACGAGGGTGACCCCACCCGGCTGGAGATCACCTCACCCACCACCGGACACACCGTCGAACTCGACCTCTACGACGACCGCAGCGCCGAATGGAGCCTCACCGGCGCCGCCCCCGAAGGCACCTCCGCTTCCCGGTTGGCCTCGACTATGGCCGCTCTACTCACCGTCGACAGTCAGAACTAACCGGCACGGCCACCGCGAGCAGCGCAGCCCGCAATGTGGCCTCTCCCCCGATACGGCCCGCACACACGACGGCGGGGGCTGGCTCGGATCTCGAAATCGAGCCAGCCCCCGCCACAAAACGTTGGATGCGCTACTTACCGGCTGGAAATGGGGTGACTCCCTCGCCGCTACCGAAGCCGGGGCTGCGCCCTTGGCAAACCGAGCAGACCGCGCGGTTGTGGTGACTCTCGCCGGTTGATCGGGAAAATTCGCCCAGTCACCCGGCGCTGCGCCCCCTACCCGCCGACCACCATGCCGCCGCCGACCGCCAGACCCACCACAAACAGGGCGATACCGATCCAAGCCATGACGACACCGGCCTTGACCTGGGTCAACCCCTCCAACTCGCCTTGAGAACGGCGGATGTTGCGCCGTGCCCGCGGCGCCAGCACCAGCGCCACAATCGAGGTGATCAGGCCGATGCCCGGGATCAAGCCCGCGATCCCCAGCCACAGGGTGGCCGTGGCCAGCCGCTCTGTTTCGGGCCAGCCCTCAACGACGTCGTAGCCGGGGTATTCGTCGTCGGGTGCCCCCTCGTCCTGGAAACCGGGGAACTCCTCGGTGATCCGGTCGCGCCCGGAACGGGAACGGCGCCCCCGGGAAGCCGATGACGCCGGCTCGGCCCGCTCGTCGTAGCGGTCCGGCCCGTAGTCGGGCCGGTACTGGTCATCGGCGTAACCGTACTCAGCAGGCGCGTCAGGGCCACGCTCGGAAGCACCGTAGTCGTCATAGTCGAAGTCGGGCGTCCATGCCGCCGTCGTCTCCCCCGCCGACGCGCCAAGGTCGCCACGCCACTCCCCGCTATCGGCGGCACCGGCGCCGGTCGGGGCGTCCGCTTCGGCAGAGCCGGAGGCGTAGAACGCCCCGTAGTCGGGTCCGGTGTCGCCGTAGCCGGCTGCGGGAGCCTCGGGCACATAGCCCGAACCGTGATCTCCGCCGAACTCGCCGCTATCCGACTCGCCCGAGGAAGATTCCGGAGCGAGATCGGCATAGCTACTGACCTGGGGCATCTCCCTGGTGCCCTCCCCCGGGTCGGAGCGGCGGGGCTCGTGGCGCCACTGGCTCGGGTCGCCCAACTCGTCGACAGTGGCCTGCTGTCCCGTATCACCCTGCCCACGATCGGCCGCTCCGGTGTCGACGGGCCGATCCAGCTCGTCTGGCTCCTCGACAGGTTGCTCAGCGCCGCGACCGCGGGCCTGCTGGGCGGCGATGGCGCCCAGCGGATCGTTGGAGGGCGGTACGACAGAGTCCATGCCGAGGGGCGTCTCGGTATGCTCGTCCTTGTCTCCGCCGGAGCCCTCCCCGTCCCGGCGAACGAACTGCGTTGTGTGCTCGGGCGAGCCGTCGCGCCGCTTGGGCGCATCCTCACCGCCGCCGGTACGCAGGTAGTCGGGCAGTCGAGGATCGTTGCGGCCAAAGGCCCACGTGTTACCGCTGCCCGTGCCGCCATCGCCGGCCATGGCCTCGCCCGGTTCCTCGGCCCCGCGGTGGCCACGGTCCTCGGCGGTCTCAGACGATCCGCTGTAGAAGGCGCTGAAGTCGGAGGCTCCCCCGTCACCGCGCAGGTCGGAGGGGATACCGGGAGCGGCTGTGGGGGACTCGGAATCGATGTCGTAGGACGAGACGTCAAGGGAAGAGTCGCGACGCTCCTCCTCGCGCGGCACCTGCCCCAACTCGTCGAACTGCGGCGCCGAGTCCGGGGCGGTGCGCTCGCGGCGCTCGCCGTCGTGGGGCAACTCGCCCAACTCGTCGAAACGGGGGGCGGAGGCAGGACCCGTGTGTTCCCGACGCTCCTCATCACGGGGCAACTCGCCCAGCTCATCGAAACGCGCACCCGCGCGCGAAGACTCGCTCAACGACGGATCGAACCGCCCCAACGGCCCCAACTCATCCGAACCCGACGAAGTAGCGAAACCGTGCGCGCCGGAAGGCTTGTCACCGTTGCGCGGCTCGTCGCTGCGCTCGGTCGGCTCCGGGGCCTCGGGGCGCTCAGTGCCGCGCCATGCGTCCTCGTGGGGCAACTCGCCCAACTCGTCGAAACGGGGGGCGGAGGCAGGACCCGTGTGTTCCCGACGCTCCTCATCACGGGGCAACTCGCCCAGCTCATCGAAACGCGCACCCGCGCGCGAAGACTCGCTCAACGACGGATCGAACCGCCCCAACGGCCCCAACTCATCCGAACCCGGCCCCTCGACTCCCGGCGGGCTGACCGAAGGATTCACGTCGCGGGGCAGCTCCCCGAGCTCGTCGAAGCGGTCAGAGCCGTAGCCGGCTGGGGCCGGCCCCACGTGAGAGGTACCGCCCGCGTCGCCGCTGCCACGCGAGGGCCACCCCGGTTCCCGGCTCCGCTCGGGAGCACCGCCGGAGAGGGGGTCCTCGGGACGTGGAGGGCCAGGGGTGTAGCGCGGATCGGTCGGCTCGGCGCCCGGCCGCGAGGAGGGTGAGCCGGAGCGCTCGCGCCACGCCTCGGGCGCCTCGGTCGCTGCGTTGTGCGGGCCGCTCTCGCCCAGCAGAGTCGACGACCGGTCACTCGCCTCCGCGGCGAGGCCAGGGGCACGATCGCTGCGGCGGCCCGGGCCGCTGCCCTCGCCTGTGGCGGATTCCCGCCATCCGGCGGTGTCGTCAGCAGCGGGTTGCTGTGTAGCCAACCAGTCCGAGGGGACGGCAGTGGCGGGGGAATGGTCGTCGCGCCACAGCCGTTCGGCCCCGCTGCCGGCCTGCCCAGATTCGGTTCGGGAGTCGGCGGCCCCCTCATCGCGGCCTTCCCCTAGGCCGGAGACGTCGCGGCCCGAGCGGAGAGGCGAGTCGCGCGATGGCTGCCGTTGCGCGTCAGGACCACCGGAGTCGCCCAGCCCCGCGCGCCAGTCGGTGGTCGACTCGCCCCGCCCTGCCGCGGGAAACGTCTGGGAGGCGTCAGCGGCCGGGGACGGGGACGCGCCGGTGGCGTCACGGTGGCTGCCGGCAGACTCATCACCGCCGCCCGTGGCAGCGGCGCCCTGCCCGCCGGTAGGGAAGCGGTAGACGCTGTGCGGATCGATACCGCCGCCCTCCGTGGGAGTCTGCCCTTCCTGGGGCGTGTCAGCCCCCCGGGAGCGGTCGGCGTCGCCTGCTCTGGCCCCACCGGTGGCGCTGAACGGCGCCGTGACCGGCTCATCCGGTTGGGCGCGCTCCGCTTCGTCGAAGGTCTCGCGCGAGGTTGGGAACGGTTCAGCGTGGGGCGACCGCTCTGGTTCCCCGTGGCCGTCGCCGCTCCCGCCGGTGGGAGGGCCCGCCCCGGTGTGCCATTGCGCGGGTTCCGGCGGCATGCCGGCCGCCGTCTCGCTGCCGCCCGCGCCGCTGGAGCCGGCTCCCTCCCCTGTGGGGGGCGGCGCGGGCGAGCCTAGCCCCTCCAATGCTGAAGGGTACGGCTCGGCCATGCCCGGGGCAGCGCCCAACGTCCCGTAGCCGCCGGTGCTTTTGGTGTAGCCCGGGTAGCTGGAGTGCGCGGGGTAGGGTCCGCTTGTTCCCTCGGGGGGCAGCGCCGGGTCGTAGGGCCACTGGCGCCCTCGCTCCGTTGTGTCCGGCCACGCCCCTGGTGAGCTGTCGCGGCCCTCGTGCGCCTCACCCGACTCCTCGTGGGGGGTCTGGTATTGCGCCTGTCTGCGGTGCCGATCGCTGCTGGGCGTGAACCATGACCCCGGATACTGGTTTGAGGACTCGTCACCCTCCGCCGGCGAACCGTGCCGGCCTCCCCCATATTCCGTCACTGTGTCCGATCTCCCGACCGCGCGTACGCGCTTGGTAATCCGTCGCCATCCAAGCATGCCGACGAACGACAACGAACGGCGGCAGCACCACCCGCTGCCGGGTGGGCTACCGCCGTCGCCAGATCAATCAATCGATCTCACCGGTTGCCCTTGGAAGGGGTCACCTGTTGTAGGGACCGAAATCGTACTCTTCCAGCGGGACCGCCTCGCCGGAGCCCTGCCCGAAGGTGTACTCGCTGGGCTCCTCGTAAGAGGTAACCGAGTACATCGACGCCTTGGCTTCCTCGGTTGGCTCAACCCGGACGTTGCGGTACTGCGGCATACCGGTACCGGCCGGGATGAGTTTACCGATGATGACGTTCTCCTTGAGGCCAAGTAGCGGATCGCTCTTGCCGTGGATGGCGTTCTCGGTGAGCACCCGAGTGGTCTCCTGGAAGGAGGCCGCCGACAGCCACGACTCCGTGGCCAGCGACGCCTTGGTGATCCCAAGGAGCACCGGGCGACCGGAAGCCGGGTGGCCACCTTCGGCCACCACCTGTCGGTTGAGGCCCTCGAACTTGGGACGCTCCACCATCTCGCCAGGCAGCAGCTCGGTGTCGCCGGATTCCAGGATGTTCACGCGCTTGAGCATCTGGCGCACGATGATCTCGATGTGCTTGTCGTGAATCGAGACACCCTGCGACTTGTAGACCTCCTGCACCTCCGCGACCAGGTGTTGCTGGACCGCGCGCGGCCCCTGGATACGCAACACCTCGTGCGGGTTAATAGCACCCTGGATGAGCTGCTGGCCGACCTTGACGTGGTCGCCCTCGTTGACCAGCAGCCGGGCACGCATGGGCACCGGGTAGGAGATCTCGTCGGAGCCGTCGTCGGGCATGAGCACGATCTTGCGGCTCTTCTCGGTCTCCTCGATGCGGATACGGCCGTCGACCTCGCTGATGGGAGCCACACCCTTGGGGATGCGGGCCTCGAACAGCTCCTGAACACGGGGCAGACCGTGGGTGATGTCCTGACCGGCCGAACCACCCATGTGGAAGGTCCGCATGGTCAACTGGGTACCCGGTTCACCGATGGACTGGGCGGCGATGATGCCGATGGCCTCACCGACGTCGACCGGCTTGCCGGTGGCCAGCGAGCGACCGTAGCAGGTGCTGCACACACCGATCTTGGCCTCGCAGGTCAGCGAGCTGCGCACCCGGACTCGAGTGACACCGGCGGCGACCAGCTTGTCGATGACGGCTTCGGTGGTGTCGGTGAGTGCCGGGACGATCACCTTGCCGTCGACCACGACGTCCTCGGCCAGCGTGCGGCCGAAGCCGGTGTTCTCGACGTTGTGCTTGCGCACGATGCTGCCGTCGGGGCGTTCCTCACCGACCTCGTGCCACAGCGAACGGTCAGTCTGGCAGTCGACCTCCCGGACGATGACGTCCTGGGCGACGTCGACCAGTCGCCGGGTGAGGTATCCGGAGTCGGCGGTACGCAGCGCGGTGTCGGCCAGACCCTTGCGCTGTCCGTGGGTGGAGATGAAGTACTCCAGCACCGAGAGGCCCTCGCGGTAGGAGGACTTAATGGGACGCGGGATCGTCTCACCCTTGGTGTTGGAGACCAGACCACGGATACCGGCGATCTGACGGACCTGCATCGGGTTACCCCGGGCACCGGAGTTGACCATCATCCACACCGGGTTGTCGGCGGGGAAGTTGTCCTCCATCTCCTGGGCAACCTCGTTGGTGGCCTTGGTCCAGATCTCGGTGAGCTCCTGGTTGCGCTCCTCTTCGGTGATGAGACCGCGGTCGTACTCGCGCTGGATCTTGTCGGCCTGACGCTCGTAGCCCTCAAGTGTGGCCTCCTTGGAGGGCGGGGCGACGACGTCACCGATGCCGATGGTCAGCCCCGACCGGGTCGCCCAGTGGTAGCCCGCGTCCTTGAAGGCGTCGAGGGTCGTGGCGACCTGGATCTTCGGGTAGTTCTCCGCCAACTCGTTGACCAGCGCCGACACCTGCTTCTTGCCAACCTGGTAGTTGACGAAGGGGTAGTCCTGCGGCGTGGTCTCGTTGAAGAGGTAGCGCCCCAGCGTGGTTTCGAGCACGTAGGGATCGCCAGGTTCGTAGCCCTCCGGCGCCGCCCAGTCGCGCGGCGGCGGAACGTCGCCGTTGAGGGAGAGCTTGATGGGCGCACGCAGGTCCAGCTCCCCCAGGTCGTGGGCCATGATGGCCTCACCCGGGGTGCGGAACGCCCGGTTCTCGCCCTTGGTCCCCTCCTTGCGCGTGGTCAGGTAGTACAACCCGATGATCATGTCCTGGGTGGGCATGGTCACCGGCTTGCCGTCAGAGGGCTTGAGGATGTTGTTCGTGGCCAGCATCAGCACCCGCGCCTCGGCTTGCGCCTCGGCCGACAGCGGCAGGTGGACCGCCATCTGGTCACCGTCGAAGTCGGCGTTGAACGCGGTGCACACCAGCGGGTGGATCTGAATGGCCTTACCCTCGACCAGTTGCGGCTCGAAGGCTTGAATACCGAGCCGGTGCAGCGTCGGAGCGCGGTTGAGCAGCACGGGGTGTTCGGTGATGACCTCTTCGAGGACGTCCCACACGACGGGACGCGACCGCTCCACCATGCGCTTGGCGCTCTTGATGTTCTGGGCGTGGTTCAGGTCGACCAGACGCTTCATGACGAAGGGCTTGAACAGCTCCAGCGCCATCTGCTTGGGCAGGCCGCACTGGTGCAGCTTGAGCTGCGGACCGACGACGATGACCGAACGCCCGGAGTAGTCGACGCGCTTACCGAGCAGGTTTTGGCGGAACCGCCCCTGCTTACCCTTGAGCATGTCCGACAGCGACTTCAGCGGCCGGTTGCCCGGACCGGTGACCGGACGCCCGCGGCGGCCGTTGTCGAACAGTGCGTCGACGGCCTCCTGAAGCATCCGCTTCTCGTTGTTGACGATGATCTCGGGCGCGCCCAGATCCAGCAGCCGCTTGAGGCGGTTGTTGCGGTTGATGACGCGACGGTAGAGATCGTTGAGGTCGGACGTGGCGAACCGGCCCCCGTCGAGCTGGACCATGGGACGCAGGTCCGGCGGAATGACCGGGATGCAGTCCAGGACCATGCCGTTGGGGTTGTTGCGGGTGTTGAGGAACGCCGAGACGACTTTGAGCCGCTTCAGCGCGCGCGCCTTCTTCTGGCCCTTGCCGCTGCGGATGATGTCGCGCAGCCGCTCGGCCTCGGCGTCGAGGTCGAAGTTGGCCAGGCGCTCCTGGATGGCTTGGGCCCCCATGCCGCCGCGGAAGTACTTGCCGAAGCGGTCGCGCATCTCGCGGTAGAGCAGCTCGTCACCTTCAAGGTCTTGCACCTTGAGGCCCTTGAAGCGGTTCCACACCTCGTCGAGACGGTCGATCTCGCGCTGGGCGCGCTCGCGGATCTGACGGATCTCACGCTCGGCGCTCTCGCGCACCTTGCGGCGGGCGTCGCCCTTGGCGCCCTGTTCCTCCAGCTCGGCCAGGTCGGTCTCAAGCTTGCGGTGACGCTCCTCGATCGAGGAGTCGCGGCGCTGCTCCATGTGCTGGCGCTCCACGGAGATGCGCGCCTCCAGCGACTGGAGGTCGCGTTCGCGCGCCTCGGTGTCGACCCAGGTCACCATGTAAGCCGCGAAGTAGATGATCTTCTCGAGATCCTTCGGGGCGAGGTCGAGCAGGTACCCCAGCCGGCTGGGAACGCCCTTGAAGTACCAGATGTGGGTCACGGGCGCGGCGAGCTCGATGTGGCCCATGCGCTCACGCCGCACCTTGGCGCGCGTGACCTCCACACCGCAGCGCTCACAGATGATGCCCTTGAACCGGACACGCTTGTACTTGCCGCAGTAGCACTCCCAGTCACGTGTGGGCCCGAAGATCTTCTCGCAGAAGAGCCCGTCCTTCTCCGGTTTGAGGGTGCGGTAGTTGATGGTTTCGGGTTTCTTGACCTCGCCGTGAGACCACTGACGGATCTCTTCGGCCGTGGCGAGGCCAATACGCAGCTCGTCGAAGAAGTTGACGTCGAGCACTTGATTCGTCCCCTGCTCTCAGATCGCGGAATTAGACCTCTTCGACGCTGCTGGGCTCGCGCCGTCCCAGGTCGATTCCCAGTTCTTCCGCGGCGCGGAAAACGTCCTCATCGGTGTCACGCATCTCGATGGACATGCCATCGCTGGAGAGCACCTCCACGTTCAGGCACAGTGACTGCATCTCCTTGATGAGCACCTTGAACGATTCGGGGATGCCCGGCTCCGGGATGTTCTCGCCCTTGACGATGGCCTCGTAGACCTTGACGCGACCCAACACATCGTCGGACTTGATCGTGAGCAGCTCTTGCAGCGCGTAGGCGGCACCGTAGGCCTCCAGCGCCCAGACCTCCATCTCGCCGAAACGCTGGCCGCCGAACTGGGCCTTACCGCCCAACGGCTGCTGCGTAATCATCGAGTAGGGACCCGTGGAGCGGGCGTGGATCTTGTCGTCCACCAGGTGGTGCAGTTTCAGGAAGTAGGTGTAGCCGACGGCGATGGGCTCCTGGAACGGCTCGCCGGTACGGCCGTCGTACAGCACCGCCTTGCCGTTCTGGTCGACCATCTGGTCGCCGTCCTGGTTGGGGCGGCTGGAGGCGAGGAGACCGTTGAGCTCGTCGCCACGCAACCCGTCGAAGACCGGGGTGGCGACCCTGCTGTCGGATGGAATGTCGGAAGCGCCGATGGCTTCCATCGCCTGTTGCCACCCTTCGTCGCTGCCGTCGATCTTCCAGCCGCTCTTGGCCAACCAGCCCAGATGGATCTCCAGGATCTGGCCGACATTCATACGGCCGGGAACACCCAACGGGTTGAGGACGATGTCGACCGGCGTGCCGTCCTCCATGAACGGCATGTCCTCCTGCGGCAGGATCTTGGCGATGACACCCTTGTTGCCGTGCCGACCGGCGAGCTTGTCGCCGTCGGTGATCTTGCGCTTCTGGGCGACGTAGACACGGACCAGCTCGTTGACGCCAGGCGGAAGCTCGTCGCCGTCGTCACGGCTGAACACCCGTACCCCGATGACCTTGCCGGACTCGCCGTGCGGCACCTTGAGCGAGGTGTCGCGCACTTCGCGTGCCTTCTCGCCGAAGATGGCACGCAGCAGCCGCTCCTCGGGGGTCAGCTCAGTCTCACCCTTGGGCGTGACCTTGCCAACCAGGATGTCGCCGTCGATGACCTCGGCGCCGATACGGATGATGCCGCGGTCGTCCAGGTCGGAGAGGACTTCCTCGCTGACGTTGGGGATCTCGCGGGTGATCTCCTCGGGGCCGAGCTTGGTGTCGCGGGCGTCGACTTCGTGCTCCTCGATGTGGATCGAGGACATGACGTCGTCCTGCACCAGTCGCTGCGAGAGGACGATGGCGTCCTCGTAGTTGTGACCCTCCCACGACATGTAGGCCACGAGGAGGTTCTTGCCCAGCGACATCTCGCCCTCGTCGGTGGAGGGACCGTCGGCAAGCACCTGACGCTCCTCGACGCGCTGGCCTTCCTCCACGATCGGGCGCTGGTTGAAGCAGGTGCCCTGGTTGGTGCGGCGGAACTTGGAGACGCGGTGGGTCTTGCGGGTGCCGTCGTCGTGCAGCACGGTGATGTAGTCGGCGGTGACGTCCTCGACCACACCGGCCTGCTCGGTGACGATGACGTCACCGGCGTCGGTGGCCGCGCGGTACTCCATGCCGGTGCCCACCAGCGGAGCCTCGGCGCGTAGCAGCGGCACCGCCTGACGCTGCATGTTGGACCCCATGAGCGCCCGGTTGGCGTCGTCGTGTTCGAGGAACGGGATCATGGCCGTGGCCACCGAGACCATCTGGCGCGGCGAGATGTCCATGTAGTCGACCTCGCTGGGCGCGACGGCCTCGAACTCACCGCCCTTGCGCCGGGCCAGGACCCGGACGTCGGAGAGGTTGCCCTCGCTATCGATCGGCGTGTTGGCCTGAGCGATGACGTAGCGGTCCTCTTCGTCGGCGGTGAGGTAGGAGATCTCGTCGCTGAGCTTGCCGTCGACGACCTTGCGGTAGGGCGTCTCGACGAACCCGAACGAGTTGACCCGACCGTAGGCGGCCAGCGAGCCGATGAGACCGATGTTGGGACCCTCCGGCGTCTCGATCGGGCACATCCGACCGTAGTGGGAGGGGTGAACGTCACGGACCTCCATGCCCGCGCGCTCACGGGACAGCCCACCGGGACCCAGCGCGGACAGCCGCCGCTTGTGGGTCAGTCCGGCCAGCGGGTTGGTCTGGTCCATGAACTGCGAGAGCTGGCTGGTGCCGAAGAACTCCCGGATGGAGGCGACGACCGGCCGGATGTTGATCAGCGTCTGCGGCGTGATGGCCTCGACGTCTTGGGTGGTCATACGTTCCCGGACGACGCGCTCCATGCGCGCCAGGCCCAGCCGGACCTGGTTTTGGATCAGCTCTCCGACCGTGCGCAGCCGCCGGTTGCCGAAGTGGTCGATGTCGTCGACCTCGATGGGGAACGTGCCCCCTGGCCGCTCCAACTCCTCCTCTCCGGCGTGCAGCCGCACGAGGTAATCGATGGTGGCGACGATGTCATCATCGGTCAGCGTGCCCTGGGTGAACTCGGCTTCCAGCCCCAGCTTCTTGTTGATCTTGTAGCGACCGACCTTGGCGAGGTCGTAGCGCTTGGGGTTGAAGTAAAGGTTCTCCAGCAGCGTCTGCGCGGACTCCTTTGTGGGCGGCTCGCCCGGACGCAGCTTGCGGTAGATGTCGAGCAGCGCGTCGTCGGTGCCTGCCGTGGGGTCCTTCTCCAGGGTGTTACGGATCGATTCGTAGCCGCCGAAGCGCTCCAGAATCTGATCGGTAGTCCACCCCAGGGCCTTGAGCAGGACGGTGACGCCCTGCTTGCGCTTACGGTCGATGCGAACACCGACGAAGTCGCGCTTGTCGACCTCGAATTCCAGCCACGCCCCCCGCGACGGGATCACCTTGCAACCATAGATGTCCTTGTCGGAGGTCTTGTCGAGCTGGTGGTCGAAGTACACGCCGGGCGAGCGGACAAGCTGCGACACCACGACACGCTCGGTGCCGTTGATGATGAAGGTGCCGTTGGCGGTCATGAGCGGGAAGTCGCCCATGAAGACCGTCTGGCTCTTGATCTCGCCGGTGTCGTTGTTGATGAACTCCGCCGTGACGAACATCGGGGCGGAGTAGGTCATGTCCTTGTCCTTGCACTCCTCTTCGGAGTACTTGGGCGGCTCGAACCGATGGTCGCGGAACGAGAGCGACATGGTGCCGGAGAAGTCCTCAATAGGACTGATCTCCTCGAAGATCTCTTCGAGACCAGACTGCTCCGGAACGTCCTTACGGCCTGCGTTACGGGCCGCCTCGACTCGGGTACGCCATTTCTCGTTACCGAGGAGCCAGTCGAACGACTGGGTCTGTAGCGCGAGAAGGTCGGGGACCTCGAGTGGTTCCTGAATGCGGGCAAAAGAGACGCGGTTCGGACCAAGGGCGTTAGCGGAGGCGTTGCGCGAGGCTGCCAACAGGGGTCCTTCCGAAGGCTTGTGGCGGTTGATGCGCGCACGCCGGACGACTCTAACGCGAAGAACCGCCGGGCAAGGGGCGGTTCTCAGTAGAGGACGTACAGGCGGGTCCAATCACCGAGGAATTGGACGCAGGGTACGTGCTCTGGCACGGGAATCGTCAAAGGGCAGCGCAAAAGGGCAGTGTAGCCGAATACTACACCGCTGTCCAACCACGCCCCCCGAAGTCATTCACGACACCTGGCAGCATCGCCCGAACAGGCTGATCCGTCAAGCCCAGGGCCCCGACGAGCTGCCCTGCGCCGCCGTGAGAGGTCACACAGCTCATAACAGGTGTGAGCGGGTCGACAGCAGGGAATGTCTAGAAGTTCTCCCCCAATCTCCCCAGAACCTCGGCGACAGCGGCGATTCTGGACATTTGCCAACATAAACGACAGATAGCTCGCTTGCCGTTCACATGGAGACGACTGCCTTCCACCGGAGCCATGGCGACGCGGGCCGTTCGCCGGTGGCAGAAAACAGTCGAGGAGCGGCGCCGGATCAGGCCCGAAACGTCGCGACACGGACGCGAGACCAGCGTGGCGGAGATCAGGGGGAAACGGTCGGCCCGGCCGCCTGCTCACGTCGAATCCAACTGTCTGTCTGTGCACCCTCAACCGGGACGATTTGGGACGGGCGAAGACACCGATGTATCCCCGCCGAAGGTCGGCCGGCCACAGGCTGCCATGCACCGCCCTCTGGGAGCAGACAGGGCGGCCACCCCACCCGGGATGACCGCCCACCGCGAACCGGCCGCAGCCCGGCCGGAGGCGAGTGTCTGCTGCCTACTTGAGGGTGACGGTGGCGCCGGCGCCCTCAAGGGTCTCCTTGGCCTTCTCGGCGGCCTCCTTGCTGACACCCTCCAGCAGCGGCTTGGGCGCGTTGTCGACCAGCTCCTTGGCCTCCTTGAGACCCAGGTCCGCGAGGCCACGGACCTCCTTAATGACCTGGATCTTCTTGTCGCCGGCCGCGTCGAGGATGACGTCGAACTCGCTCTGCTCCTCTTCCTCCTCGGCAGCCTCGCCGCCGCCACCGGGACCGGGGGCGACGACCGCGGCCGGAGCGGCGGCGGTGACGTCGAACTTCTCCTCGAACTGCTTCACGAACTCCGACAGCTCCAGGAGGGTCATCTCCTCGAACGCGCTGAGCAGCTCTTCGGTGCTGAGCTTGGCCATGGTGATCTCTCTTTCCTCTTCCAGCGCGACCGCCTCCGGCGGTCGGCGGAGTCATCGACACCGGCGCGGGTGCGCCGGCCAGGTTCAGGGGTGGTTAGGCTTCGGCTCGCTTGTCGTGCAGGGCCTGTGCCAGCCGGACGGCCTTGGACGGCAGCGCGTCGAACGCGGCGGCGGCCTGGCTCTGCTTGGCCTTGAGCGCGCCCGCCATCTTCGAGAGCAGGACCTCGCGGGACTCGACGTCGGCCAGCCTGGTGATCTCCTCTGGCGACATCGGCTTACCGTCGATGACACCGCCCTTGATCACCAGCGGCGCATTCGCCTTCGCAAAGTCACGCAGGCCCTTGGCGGCCTCGATCACGTCGCCACGCACGAACGCGATGGCGGAGGGGCCCTCAAGCAGGTCGAGCACCTGCTTGTCGAGGCCGGCCTCGGTGGCGGCGATCTTGGTCAGCGTGTTCTTGACGACGCGAAAGCGCGCGTTCTGGCCGAGAGTGTGGCGCAACTGAGAGATCTGCGCCACGCTGAGCCCACGGTATTCGGCAAGCACGGCGCCGGTCGAGTTGCGGAACTCATCCGCCATCTCGGCGACCGCGGCTGCCTTCTCCGGTTTCGCCATGGGACTCCTTCCAACAGTGAACACCGGTCACGCGGAGCCAGCGGCGCGGGCGGAGGCAATGAAAAACGCCCCAGCGCACGTGCGCGGGGCGTGGGTAGTGCGGAGTCCGTCATGGACTCACACGTCCTCAAGCTCACATCACACCTGCGCGGGCCGCCCATTCGCATGGAACCTTAGGTCACCGTGAGAGGTGACGACCGGCGGTCTTCGGTGCTGTCAATCCTACTGGACACACGGCAGTGGTCCGAACCGCGTGCCCGAGACGACGGGTCCCGGGCACGCTGGCCCGGGCCCCGTGTGCCGGAGGCGGCCGAGCTCGCCCTGGAGCTACTGGCCGTTGGGGTCGTTCATCATGCCGCCCATATCCTGGATCTCGTCAGGGCCGGGATAGGAGATGTCGACCGGCTGGTTGAACTCCAGGAAGTCCATGGTGGTGACAAACGTCGAGGCGTCGGTAACCAGCCGGCGCGGCAACCCGTCCCCGCCGACCCACACCTGGAAGGCGATCTCGCTGACACCCATCTGCTCGTAGAACTGCCGCGCGGTCTCCTTGGTCTGCTGGTCCTGGACCCGTTCCAGAGCGGTATCGATGGCGTAGGTGCCCTCGTACTTGGTGGTGGCGACCCCGTTGACCTCCTCGGAGCCAACCTTCTCGACTCCTTCGGCGGCCAACAGCTTGCGCATCTCAGCCACCGGGTCCTGCTGGGGCTGCTGCTGGAACTGGCTGCCCATCTCCACGCGCATCCACGCGGACGCGCCGATGGAGGGATCGCCCTGCACCAGGACTTCGTCGCCGCGCATGAGCACTGTGCCGCCCATGCCCTCGGTACCGGTCATCACCATCTTGTAGGTGGGCTCGGGGTCAGTGGTGTAGATGAGCTCCTGGGTGGACTCGGTCGCGGCGGCACCGAGGTTGTCGCCCGACAGGGAGACCTCGGCCCGGTAGGAGCTGACCTCGCTGGTCTGGCTGACCAGGTTTTTGATCGTGTCGGCGATGCCCGACACATCGATCCCCGAGTCCTCGGTGCTCGCCTCGCTGCCACCTGAGGGATCGGTGTTCGCCTCGTTGCCGCCGGAGGGGGCGGCGCTCGAATCGCCGCCACTGGACTGGTCGACACTCGGCTCGTCGCCGCCGGGAGCGGCAGAACATCCCGCGATGGCCAGTGCAAGCCCGCTACCGGCTATGACCACCGCTATCTTGCGCAGCATTAAAGCTCCAACGTCGATTGGCTAGAGGGGTGTGAGGAGAAGGCTATTGAGCCCCACTTTCCTGGGACGCGACCGCGGCGTGAATGGTTTCCATCGAGGTGGCAGCCGCCCTGTGCTGGCTGTGGTCGCATACGGCCTTCCAAAGACCGGAAGGGTCGGTCCGTGCGTCCGCTGCACACCGCAAGAACGCGACGTCGATGTAGCGGGCCGGGAGCCTGGTGGCTCCCGGCCCCGTGTCTTCAAGGAACGGCGAGCGGAGGGCTACTGGGCGTTGGGGTTGCCCATCAGTCCGTCGATGTCCTGAATCTCGTCGGGGGCGGGAGAGGGGACGTCGACCGGCTGGTTGAACTCCAGGAACTCAACACCGGCGGAGTCTCCGGCCTTGTCGCCCACCCGGCGCGGCAGCCCGTCCGCGTCGACCCACACCTGGAAGTCCACCTCGGTGGCGCCCTCCTCCTCGTAGAGGCTGCGTATGCTCTGCCGTGCCTGCTCGTCTTGGACCTGCTCCAGAGCGGCTTCAACGGCATAGCTGCCTTCGTATTTGGTCGTCGCGACCCCGTTGACCTCCTCGGAACCCACCTTTTCGACGTCCTCGCTGGCCAGTAGCTGGCGTATCAGGGCCAGTGGATCTAACTGGAGTTGCTTCTGAACCTCGGGAGGGACCTCCATGCGCATCCAGGGGGGCATCCCAATAGAGGGGTCGCCCTGCACAAGGAGTTCGTCGCCACGGATTACCCCGAGGGTGGTCGTTTCGGGGGTCACGGGAACATTCATCTTGTAGATGGGTTCAGGGTTGCTGGTGTAGACGATCTCCTGGGAAAAGTCGCCTTCGGGTTGCGCGGACTCTCCGGAGGCCTCTCCAGAGGACGTCATCTTGAAACGGTAGGACGTGGCGTCGGCAACCCGGCTAACCGCCTCGGCGACCGCCTCGGTGGCAGCCGACTGATCGCCCTCGGCCTGGGCGGCGGATGCGCTACCGGCCGAGGGCGAAGCGCTGGACTGGTCGGCACTGGGATCGCCGTCGCCGTTGCCGTCGGCAGTAGAGCAGCCCGCAACAGCCATCGTGAGAGCGCTCCCAGTGACGACCACCGCTATCTTGCGCAACATTGCAGCTCCAACATTGGTTTGCTTGGGGGAAAGGGGTGGGACATGCGTCCCTGCGGCGCGACCACGGCGTGAACGGTTTCCATCGAGGTGACAGCCGTCCTGTGTGCCCCCGCGGGTCTTAAAGGGTTGCCGGGGTCGCTTCCACCCTCCGAAAAGACCAGAGGGTGGGGCCTGGGAGTGCCTGCGCACGGCAGAACATGACACCGATGCAGCAGGCCGGGCGCGATGAGACCGAAAAACAGCGTCCCGGCTCCTGCGATGAGGAACCGGGACGCTGTTGCGCGCTATGGCGAGCCGGCGTGCCTAGGCGGCAGCGGCGGTGCTGAGGCTGCGGCTGGCGTTGGGGTCGACCGGGATGCCGGGACCCATGGTCGTGGTGATCGTGACCTTCTTGAGGTAACGGCCCTTGGCGGCCGAGGGCTTGATCCGGACGATCTCGTCGACGGCGGCGACATAGTTCTCCAGCAGCGACCGCTCGTCAAACGATGCCTTGCCGATGATGAAGTGCAGGTTGCCGTGCCGGTCGACGCGGAACTCGATCTTGCCGCCCTTGATGTCGTTGACAGCCTTGGTGACATCCGGGGTGACCGTGCCGGTCTTGGGGTTGGGCATGAGGCCGCGGGGACCGAGCACGCGGCCCAGCCGACCGACCTTACCCATCATGTCGGGCGTGGCCACCACGGCGTCGAAGTCGAGGAAGCCCTTCTGGATCTCCTCGACCAGATCGTCGTCTCCGACGAAGTCAGCGCCGGCGGCGCGGGCCTGCTCGGCACGGTCACCGGTGGCGAAGACCAGGACCCGGGCGGTCTTACCGGTGCCGTGCGGCAGGTTCACGGTGCCACGGACCATCTGATCGGCCTTGCGAGGGTCGACCCCCAGGCGTAGGGCGACCTCGACAGTGGGGTCGAAGTTGACGGAGATGGTCTCCTTGGCGAGCCGGATCGCGTCGAGTGGCGCGTACAGCCGGCTGCGGTCCACCTTCTCGGCGGCTTTGCGGTGGTTCTTGCTGCGCTTCACTGTTGAACTCCTATGAAAGGACGTGTGGTGTGCGGACCAGCGCCTGGCCCTGCCACGGATTCGACGGTCGGCGGGACCATCGAAACGACGGGCTGCCGCCATGGCGGCTTCCCGCCGGCATGGGCACGCTCAAGGCGGGGAAACGGTGAAGACCCTCAGTCCTTGATGACGATGCCCATGGAACGAGCGGTGCCGAGCACGATCTTCTCGGCGACGTCGAGCGACGGAGTGTTGAGGTCGGGCAGCTTGGTCTGCGCGATCTCACGCACCTGCTCCCGGGTGATGGCACCGGCGGTGTTGCGGCTGGGGTCCTTGCTGCCCTTGTCGATGCCGGCGGCCTTGAGGATGAGCTTGGGCGCCGGAGGCGTCTTGGTGACAAAGGTGAAGGAACGGTCCTCGTAGATGGTGATCTCTACGGGGATGACACTGCCGCGTTGGCCTTCCGTGGCAGCGTTGTACTGCTTGCAGAAGTCCATGATGTTGACGCCGTGCGGACCGAGAGCGGTACCGACGGGCGGGGCGGGCGTGGCCTGGCCAGCGGGCAACTGAACCTTGACGAGCGCCGCGACCTTCTTTTTCGGAGGCATTTCGGGTCCTTTGCCTGGTGTGGTACGAAATACGGCCCCGTTACCACCACGGGCGCGCGGCACGCGAACGGCCGGCGCCGGCGGTGCCGGCTCGCCGTTCACCGCCACGAACGTGGCTGACCGCACGGCCGCCGGGGCCTAAGGAGCGGCGCGCGCGTTTCCGCTATAGCGGAGCGTGGTGGGACCGCCCAAGAGACGGACCCACCAATTCTACGTGCTGCCTCAGATCTTGGAGACCTGGTTGAAGCCCAACTCGACCGGGGTCTCCCGGCCGAAGATCGAGACCAGCACCTTGAGCTTTTGCGTGTCGGGGTTGATCTCGCTCACCGTGGCGGGCAGCGTGGCGAACGGCCCCTCCATCACAGTGACGGACTCGCCCACCTGGTAGGCGACGTCGGCCCTGGGCTCCGTCTCCTTCTTCTTGACCTCCTGGGGCTCCTCCTCGGCTTCGGGAGCCAGCAGATCAGCGACCTCTTGCAAGCTGAGCGGAGCGGGGCGGTTAGACAGCCCCACGAACCCGGTGACCCCCGGGGTGTTGCGGACGGCGGCCCACGATTCGTCGGTGAGCTCCATGCGCACCAGCACATAGCCCGGCAGCACCTTCTCGGTGACCTGCTGGCGCTTGCCGCTCTTGACCTCGGTGACCTCCTGCGTGGGGACCTCGGTCTGGAAGATGTAGTCCTCCATATTGAGCGACTGGGTGCGGCTCTCGACGTTGGCCTTCACCCGCTTCTCATAACCCGCGTAGGTGTGGACGACGTACCAATCCCCGGGAAGCATGCGGAGATGGATCTTGAACTCTTCGACGGGATCGAGCTGGGGAGTCTCGTCGGCCGCACCGCTTTCTTCCTCGGCTTCGGCCGTCTCCCCCTCGGCTGCTCGCTCGTCACTCGGCAGCGGTTCGGCGTCGGCACCAAGCTCCGCGGCCTCGTCACCGTTACCGGTGTCGTTGGTGTTGGTTCCGGCGGCCCGCAGCGCCGCAGCCATCTCGGCAGCCTCCGCTTGATCGGCCCGCCGACCGGTCTCTTCCGCTACCGACTGCTCCCGCCCCTCGTCAGGGAAGTCGTCAGAGGTCAGTGGGGACTCGGACACGGCTGCTCTTTCTCTCGTCGGTTACGCACTGCCGACCGGTGCGCGAAGTTGGCCAGGCCAATACGCTAACGGCCGATAACGCCAGCTTACGATCTCAATTGACGTGTTGAGACCAATTGCCGTTCAAGGCGTCTGTGCGGTCTAGCCCGCGGCCACCAAACCGAAGAGCCAGGTGACGGCCTCGCCGAATCCGAGGTCGAGCAGGTAGACGTATCCGACCATGACGATGACGAACACGATCACCACGATCGTGTAGGTGATGAGTTCACGGCGCGTCGGCCAGCGAACCTTACGGAGCTCACCGACGACCTGCTTGGTAAAGGTCACCGGACCCGTGCGACGCTTTGGCTGCTTCTCCGGCTTTGCGTCGGCGTCCGTCTGTGTCACCTTGCGATCCTTAGCCGTCGATGTTCCCGCTGGCCCGTACGGCCCGCCGACCGCTGATCGAGCGCTGGAGAACGTTTCCTTACGCGCCGTACCTTGCAGGGCAGGAGGGACTCGAACCCCCAACCGCCGGTTTTGGAGACCGGTGCTCTTCCAATTGAGCCACTGCCCTTGGTGTTACTTCGTTGTTCACCACGATAGCCGGTAACGACAGCGAACGCGCGAGATATTTCTCGGGTCCGCCCCGCGTCGGGGCCATCGGGTGCAAGAGTCTATGCCCTATCCCCACTTAGCACCAACCCGTGAGGCTGACGGCGTTGCACCGCCATTGATACCGGAGCACACTCACGTGCGAACTCCCTGCGCACAGCACCGCTGCTGTGAACCGTTCCGCGCGACAGGGGAAGGGCGCTCCTGAGCCACGCCGATCCGCCCCACGTCACTACCCTTTCGGGAAAAGCGCTGGACCACCCATGAAAGCATGTGAACATGACTGACCGACCCCGTATTTCTGCACGTATCGGCGGCATCTCCGAGTCAGCGACGCTGGCTGTGGACGCCAAGGCAAAGGCGATGCGGGCCGCCGGCCGACCCGTTATCGGATTCGGCGCCGGGGAGCCCGACTTTCCCACGCCCGAGCCCATCGTGGCCGCCGCCGCTCAGGCCTGCCGTGAGCCGCGGTTCCACCACTACACGCCGGCTGGGGGGCTGCCTGAACTCAAGGAAGCGCTGGCGGCCAAGACGCTGCGCGACTCGGGATACCGGGTGGAGCCGAGCCAGATCCTGGTGACCAACGGGGGCAAGCAGGCCATCTACGAGTCGTTCGCCACCCTGCTCGACCCTGGCGACGAGGTCCTTGTCGTGGCCCCGTACTGGACGACCTACCCCGAGTCCATCAAGCTGGCCGGTGGCGTGCCGGTCTACGTGGTCACCGACGAGTCGACCGGCTACCTGGCTTCCGTCGAACAGTTGGAGGCCGCTCGGACCGAGCGCACGAAGGTCCTGGTCTTCGTCTCTCCCTCCAATCCGACGGGCGCGGTGTACCCCCCGGAGCAGGTGCGCGAGATCGGACAGTGGGCCGTCGACAAGGGGCTGTGGGTGCTCACCGACGAGATTTACGAGCACCTGGTCTACGGGGACGCGGAGTTCACCTCGATGCCTGTCGAGGTCCCCGAGATCGCCGACCGCACCCTCGTCGTCAACGGGGTCGCCAAGACTTACGCCATGACCGGGTGGCGCGTGGGCTGGATCATCGGTCCGCAAGACGTCATCAAGGCGGCGGGCAACCTACAGTCGCACGCCACCTCCAACGTGGCGAACGTGTCGCAGGCCGCCGCCCTGGCCGCCGTCTCGGGCGACCTCGACGCCGTCGCGCAGATGCGCGCCGCCTTCGACCGGCGCCGACAGACGATCGTGCGCATGCTCAACGAGATCCCCGGCGTCGTGTGTCCCGAGCCGCAGGGCGCGTTCTACGCCTACCCTTCGGTCAAGAACGTGCTGGGCAAGGAGATCCGCGGGAAGCGCCCCACCAGCTCCACCGAACTGGCCGAGCTGATCTTGGAGCAGGTCGAGGTCGCCGTCGTGCCGGGCGAGGCGTTCGGCACCCCTGGCTACCTGCGGCTGTCCTACGCGCTGGGCGATGCCGACCTGGCTGAAGGCGTCGGCCGGATCGCCAAGCTGTTGGGGGAGGTGGCCTGAGCAGGGCACCGGGCTATCGGCGCTCGAGGACGCGGCACCGAGGCAGCCGCGTCCTCCCGTCGAATCGTGCGACGGACATGGTCACGGTAGGGCACCCTTGGGTCGTGACTCCTCCCACCGCTGAAGCGGCGGGCTTTTCCTGTCTTCGCTCAGGCGACAGGAAGGACCAGCCCGGCCCTTACACCGACGTTGACCGCTCCCACCCGGTCGGCGTGCTCTGTGTAGCCGCACCGGAGGCAGCGGAACTTCTCTTGTGTTGGGCGGTTGTCCGCACTGGTGTGCCCGCACGATTCGCGCGGGCAGGTGCGCGGCGTGTTGCGGGCGTCCACCGGAACCAGCACGCGACCGGCGCTCTCAGCCTTGTACGCGAGGATTCCCAGGAACACCCCCCAACCCGCATCCTGAATGCTCTTGTTCAGCCCGGCCTTAGCGGCGGCGTTGTTCGCAAGGAACACGCCTCGCTGTTCGGGGTCGGGCTTGGGTGCGGGTTTCTTGGTCATGCCCGCGATGTTCAGGCGTTCGTGTGCGATCGCGTCGAACCGACGAACCAGATCACGCGCGACCTTGTGGTGGTGGTCGAGGCGTTGGCGCCGCACCTTTGCGTGCAGTCGCGACACCTTGGCTTGCGCGGCTTTGTGCTTACGAGCGCGGTTCTTGGCCTTGACCTTCTTGGGGAAGGTGTCGAGATGCCGTTGCGCCTCCGCCAGCTTTTCGCAGGACCGTGCGAGGAACCGGGGGTTGTCAACGTGCTCACCCTCGCTTGTGGTGAGCAAGGAGGCCATACCCATGTCGATCCCGGCCACACGCCCGGTCGGCTCCAAGGGTTCGTCCGGTGCCTGGTCGCAGGCCAAAACCACGAACCACCGGTTGCCCTCGCGCTTGACGCTGACCGTCTTCACACGCCCCTTGACCGGGCGGTGCTGGTGGACACGCACATGCCCCACACCCTGGAACCGCACACGGGTCACCGCATCGTGGGGTGTGCAGTCCCACCGGCAGCCGTCCCCGTCTGTGGGAAACACCACCGTGTCGAACCGGCCCACCCCCCGGAAGCGGGGATAGCCGGGCTTGTGACCGGCCTTCACCCGCCTAAAAAACGATTGGAACGCCGTGTCGAGTCTGCGAAGCGTGGCTTGTTGGGAGGAGAACGACCAACGCCCCTGCCGCCCGGGATCAAACGCGCGGATCTCTTTGAGCTGTGCCGACTGGTCGCCGTAGGTGATCTTCGTCTTCGAAGGGTGGGCGTAGGCGTCGCGTCGCTCTTGGAGTGCGGCGTTGTACAGCGAGCAGTGGTCACGCAGCATCCGTGTGAGCGCGCCGACCTGCTGTTCCGTCGGTCGGAGGAGGAACTTGTAAGCGCGGTTCAAGCCTCCCCCTCCTTCTTCCACGGGCGTTCCCCCTGGGTGTCGATGTATCGCTGCACCATGTCGGCGCTGACCGCCCCAACGGATGCGGCGAAGTACGACGACGACCACAAGGTAGGAAGCCGTGACTTCAGGTGCGGGAACTCCTCACGCAGCATCCGCGAGGTGAACCCCTTGAACTGGTTGGCGACATATGACGCCGATGCCTTGGGGTCGTGCTTGACGAACAGGTGCACGTGGTCGGGCATCACCTCAACTGCGATGATCTCCCACCCGCGTTCGTCCGCCTTGGACCTGATCAACTGCTCCAGCCGGTCCGCGACGCGGCCACCGAGTACCGGGCGGCGGTACTTTGAGCACCACACCACGTGGAGGCCGAGGTCGTACACGCCGCCGGAGAACCGGCGAACCTTGCGCGTCACAGACACGAGAGCAATATACACGCTCCACAGGTCTATTAGACGCGTCTTGTGGTGGACGCCGGACCGCCTAACGGCGGTTCGGCTTTCCCCGCCCCGGCACGCGGACAACCCGATTCCCCCACCGACTAAAGCCGGTGGCCCCCTCAGGAGGATTTGATGCAACGCCCGATCTCTTCCCTCCCCAAGGCTCATCTGCACCTGCATTTCACCGGATCGATGCGCCACGCGACGTTGGTGGAACTCGCCACAGAGCGGGGCGTGCACCTGCCGCAGTCACTCGTGGAGGCGTGGCCACCGCAGTTGCGCGCCACTGACGAGCGGGGATGGTTCCGTTTCCAGCGCCTCTACGACATCGCCCGTTCCGTGGTGCGCGAGCCCGGCGACGTGTTCCGGCTGCTGCGGGAGGCCGCCGAGGACGACCGTGCGGCCGGCTCGGGGTGGCTGGAGATCCAAATCGACCCCAGCGGATACGCTTCCCGCTTCGACGGGCTCACCGCCACGCTGGAGCTGGTGCTGGAGGCCGCCCGCGCGGCTGAGGACGCCACTGGGGTGGGCATTGGGATCATGGTCGCGGCCAACCGGACCCGCCATCCGCTGGACGCCCGAGTGCTGGCGCGGCTGGCGGCCCAATACGCCGGGCGCGGCGTGGTGTCGTTCGGGTTGAACAACGACGAGCGGCGCGGGCGGGCGCTCGACTTCGAGCGGGCGTTTGGGATCGCACGGCGCGTGGGGCTGCTCTCGACCCCCCACGCGGGGGAATTGGAAGGGTCCCGCAGCGTGCGGGAGTGC
Organism: Salinactinospora qingdaonensis; assembly: GCF_039539445.1. Taxonomy (NCBI): domain Bacteria; kingdom Bacillati; phylum Actinomycetota; class Actinomycetes; order Streptosporangiales; family Nocardiopsidaceae; genus Salinactinospora; species Salinactinospora qingdaonensis. Next base: position 78,489 of record NZ_BAABDD010000017.1, on the reverse strand, counting down.
CTGGACTCGCTGGAAGCTGACCGGCTCGGGCACGGGGTGCGCGCTATCGACGACCCTTACCTTGTGGAACGTATCGCCACGCAGGAGGTCACCCTGGAGGTGTGTCCCAGTTCCAACGTGGGCCTGGGGGTGGCGCGGGAACTGGGCCACGTGCCGCTGCGGCACCTGTTCGACGCGGGTGCGCCGATCGCCTTGGGGGCCGACGACCCGCTGCTGTTCGGGTCGCGCCTGGTTGAGCAGTACGAGATCGCTCGCACGGTGTTCGGCTTCACCGACCCGGAGCTGGCCGAGCTGGCCCGGATGTCCATCCGCGGCTCGGGGGCGCCCGAAACCCGCAAGAAGGAACTGCTGGCCGGCGTGGACGCTTGGCTGGCGACACCGCCGGCCGCACCGGCGAGCTGAGACGGCAACGCGAGCGGGTGGGAAGGCGAACCGCCGCGCGGCGCGGCACGCTGCCTGGAAGGCACTCAGCCGGCGAACATGAGGGCACCGTGGACGGTCATCACGGCTCCAACCGCGAAGAACAGGACAGCCGCGGTCACGCTGAGCGCGCGTTCAGGCAGCCGCTTGCCGAGGGCCGCCCCCACCCCGATGGCGACGGCGTCGGCGAGCACCATGCCGACGGTGGAGCCGACCCACACGGGAAGCCAGTGGTGGCTGGTGCCGACGGTGATGGTGGCGAGCATCGTCTTGTCGCCGAGTTCGGCGACGAAGAAGACGAGGGCGACCGAGATGACGGCCGAGCGCGCGCGGCGGGAGGCACGTTCCTCGTCCTTCGCGGTGAGTTCGTCTCCGCGGAGCGTCCACGCCCCGAAGCCGATGAAGGCCAGGCCGGCGAGGAGACTCATCCAGTCGGTGGGGATGGCCAGTCCGAGCGCCTCGGCGATGAGCACGCTGCCCGCGTGAACGACGACGGTGGCCAGCGTGATGCCGAGCAGGACGGCAGAAATCCGGTAACGGGTTGCCAGCGACATCGCGACGAGCTGTGTCTTGTCGCCCATCTCCGCCAGAAAGATGGCCGTCGTGCTCGCTCCGAGCGCCGTAAGGAATACCACGAGAATACATCCGCCCCTCAGTGCCGCTGCACGGAAACGCAACAACATGCGGGCGTTACCGCGAAGCGGTCTCACCACTCGGCGACACTGCCGAGTCGTGATTTTTCACGATTCCACTCGGATGGCTTTACTCCGCTGTTTTCAGCAGCTCTCCAGCCGTTGACCCGCCTCAGTTCGCCGCGGGAAAGCGACGGCATCCACGTCCCGGCGGCAGGTTCGACTATAACAGCGAATTTTGGTGTGGCAATTTCTTGGCGCAGCGATTCACTCTCGCAAGAATGGCCAATAATAATGTTCGCCCAGCCAAAGAAAATTATTCCGCATGGCTTTCCGTGTTTTTGGCCACGGCTTCGCCTCCGGTATCGCCGCGGGAACGGATGGAAATCGGGGGCGAGCAAGCCGCGGAGAGGTGCCCGGGCGGCTCCGGGGCACCGGGCTCGGGACTAGCTGTCCGCTCTGGGTGGGGCGGGTGACGTGGGGCGGCGAGGTGTGTCTGTTCGGCGATTCTGATCCGCGAGGGCCGCCGAGCGGACACACCTCGCCGCGATCACGACGGCCCTGACCTCACCGACCTCACCCTAGCCCCAGCGCCACCCAAGGCTGCCGAGATCGCGAAGCGATCGAGGCACGAGCGGCGAAAGAACACCCCACGCACCCCACCCGCCGCTGCCTTCCGGCAGGTGCCGGAAAAGCGGAACGAACGGGAGAGAAGGGAGGGCTACAGAGAGGTTCCGACGAGGACCGGCTCGTTGACCAGCGTCACGCCGAAGGCCTCGGCGACACCGGCGCGCACCTCTCGGGCGAGGGCGAGCAGATCGGCGGCGGTGGCCGTCCCGGTGTTGGTCAGGGCGAGGGTGTGCTTACTGGAGATGCGGGCTGGCCCCGACCCGTAGCCCTTCCCGAAGCCGGCACGGTCGATGAGCCAGGCGGCTGAGGTTTTCACGCGGCCGTCGCCGGCGGGGTAGGCGGGCGGCTCGACATCGGGCCCCAGCGTCTCAGCGATCCGTTTGCGCAGTTCCGTGAATTCCTCAGCGTCGAGGATGGGGTTGGTGAAGAACGATCCGGCGCTGCGGCTGTCGGGATCGGCCGGATCAACCACCATCCCCTTGCCGCCGCGCAACTGCAAGACGGCCGCACGGGCGTCAGCGAGGGGAACCCGGTCACCGATCTCGACACCGAGAGTGCGGGCGAGTTCTGCGTAGCCCACGGGGCGGCTCAACTCCGAGCGCGTCAACTCGAAGACGACATGGCAGACGATGTAGCGGTCTGTGCCCTTGAAGGCGCTATCGCGGTAGCTGAAACCGCACTCGGCGTTGCTGAGGGTGCGTCGGCGCCCGTCCTCACGGTCGTAGACGAGGACCTCGGTGATGGTCTGACTGACCTCTTGGCCGTAGGCGCCCACGTTTTGGATCGGGGTGGAGCCGACCCGCCCGGGGATGCCGGAGAGGCATTCGACGCCGCTGAGTCCCTCGCTGACGCAGCGCGCCACGAGAGGCTCCCACTCCACTCCGGCCTCGGCGCGTAGGCGCACCGTGTGCTCGTCCACGGCATGGAAGGCGACCCCTTGGGAGTCGACGTGCACGACCGTTCCGGGGAAACCGGCGTCGGAGACGACGACGTTGCTGCCGCCACCGAGCACGAACAACGGTTCGCGGGCGGTGTCGGTGCTGGCGACGAGGTTGACGAGCGTGTCGGTGTCACGGGCGGCGATGAAGGTGGCTGCGGGGCCGCCGACTCCGAGCGTGGTGTAGCCGGCGAGTGCGACATCGTGTTCGGGGACAGCGGGCACTGCGCTTACCTCTCCTGGGCTTGCCGGTTACCGGGAGCGCGGGGGTGTCAGGCGAGCCGGACGGTGGCGGTGGAGCGGGTGAGGACCTTGGCGCCGCCGGAACGCACGGTCAACGTGACGACGACCTGGTTGTCGTCGCGTTTGTCGGTGACAGCGCCGGTGACGGTGATCTCGGCGCCGGTGTCGTCGTCGGGGACGACGACGGGAGTGGAAAAGCGCACGCCGTACTCGACGACAGCGCCGGGGTCGCCTGCCCAATCGGTGACGAGCTTGCACGCCTGGGCCATGGTGAACATGCCGTGAGCGACCACGTCGGGCAGGCCGACGCTCTTGGCGACCCGTTCGTTCCAGTGGATCTCGTTGAAGTCGCCGGAGGCACCGGCGTAGCGGACCAGGTCGAGGCGACGGACGGGGAAGGTCCGTTCGGGCAGTTCAGTGCCGATCTCGACGTCGGCGTAGCGGAGGGCTGCCGTCATGAGTATTGTCCCTGCTCCCCTACTTTTTGGCGTCCTGCTCGGCGGAGCCGCGCACGAGGAGGGTGCTGGTGGCGGTGACGAGGTGCTCCCCCTGGACCGTGGAGATCTCGCTCTCCAGGGTCATCGCCTCGTGGCGGCCGATGGTCTTGATCGCGGAGATAGTCGTAGTGGTGGTGACGACGTCTCCGGCCTGGACTGGGCGAGTGTAACGGAACCGTTGCTCGCTGTGGAGGACCCCGGAGAATTCCAGATTCACCGCTGGGTCGACGAAGATCTGCCCCGTGCCCTGCATGCCCATGACGATGGGGAAAGTGGGGGGTGCGATGACGTCGGGGTAGCCGGCCTCCTTAGCCGCCGCGGTGTCGCGGAACACGGGGTTGGGATCGGAGATCGCCTCGGCGAACTCCCGAATCTTGCCACGGGTCACTTCGTAGGGTTCGGTGGACTCATAGACCCGCCCCACGAGGTCGCGGTTGATCGTCACTGGCGTCCTCTCTCGCTGTGGTGCCCTCTGTCGCCGCGGTCGCGCCGCTCGCGGTTACAGGCCCTAACACAGTAATAGCCCAGTGAGCTGATGCAGCTCACTGGGCTAAAGAGCGATGAAGCCACGCCGTTGGCGGCACCGGACGTCCTTAAGTGCGGCGCTGCCCTGGCTGTATTCCAGTCGAGCACCGCCCTCCGGCGCTGGTGGGCGCCTCCTCACCACCCGCGGCGAGCTGAGGCTAGCGGGTCTCCCGGTGGTCGCGGTGGGTCCGGCAGTTCGGGCAGTACTTCTTCAGCTCAAGACGGTCGGGGTTGTTCCGACGGTTCTTGCGGGTGATGTAGTTCCGATGCTTGCACTCCTGGCAGGCCAGGGTGATCTTCGGCCTCACGTCGGTGGCAGCCACGTTGGAGTGCCTTTCTCGCGAAAACGACGTACGGACATTGAAAAGCCCGCGTTCCTCCTCGTTGTGGGAGGACGCGCAGGACAGTAGCGGAGGCCGGACTTGAACCGACGACACAGCGATTATGAGCCGCTTGCTCTGCCTACTGAGCTACTCCGCCAGGATTCGGGCTTCCGAAGCCAGTTCCCAGGCTACCGGAGCCCGATATAGCCGACGAACCGTATTTCCGTCGGTCGCCCACCCGAGGCCCCCGGCCTCATCAAGTGGTGGAGCCCCTTTACGGAATCGAACCGTAGACCTTCTCCTTACCATGGAGACGCTCTGCCGACTGAGCTAAAGGGGCACGCTTTCCGGCTTCCCCCGGAGGGGTTCGCCGTTGGCGTCGGTGACGACTATACAGCGCTTATGGGGTCCACTGCCAACTCGGCGCCCTCCTGCTGCTCATAGGCCCCGCGGCACCCTTTTTATTCCCTTCACTCCGTCACCCACACGTTGGACATCGCGTCGCGCTCGATGGTGCGAATCGCCGCGGGCAGGCCGAGACGGTGCAGCGCATCGGGCAGCCGGGTGTCGTGGGTGAAGACGATGAGTTGGCGATGGCGGCCGACTTCGGCCAGCACGTCGGCGAGTCCTTCGACCGTCTCGGTGTCCATGGCCTGCACCGGATCGTCGAGGACGAGGAAGCCAAAAGGGTTGCCCTGGACCAGGGTGCGCGGCAGGCAGATCGACAGCGCCAGGGCTTGGAACTCGCCCTGGCTGAGCAGGCCAGGCGCGTTGCCGTCGCTGTCGGTGCCGTCGACGCTGACATCGACGGCGACCCGACGTTGCGCGCCTCGACCGACCAGACGCAGCGCTTCCAGATCGATGTGGCGTTCCTGGCGTAGCCGGTGCCAGACCTGCTCGGCGTGGGTGGCCAGTGGGCTCAGCCGCTCGGCCCGGATCTCGCGGGCCAAGCCGGTGAACCAGTTCAGCGCCTGTTCCGCCGGGCCCAGCAGATCTCGGGCGCGTATGGCCGCCCGAGCGTCGTCGACCCACGCCGAGAGCTGTTCGGCCAACTCGGCCCAGCCGTCGGTCGGGTCGGCCAGCCGCTCGGTGGCCTCCTTGCGGGCGGAGATCGCCGTGGAACGCAGCCGGCGCCCAGTGTTTTCGATATGGTCGGCCAACTCGCTGAGGTCGGTCAGGCGGGCACCGTCGGCCCATTCCGCCCACACGCGGCCGAGTTCGCTGTCAGCAGGTAGCCAGGAGGGCGGCGGCGCCATGAGGAACCGCGCCTGGTCGCGGGCGTTGTCGGCGCGCTCATAGGCTGCGGCGGCGCTGGCGGCGATGGGTTCGAGGGAGGCGATCTCGGCGCGGGCACGACGCTGCCAGTCGGCGTCGAGGACGTTCTTGGTGCCGCACGCGGGGCAGTTGGCCTCGTTGGGGTGACGCTCGTGGTGTTCCATGGCGCGGCGCAGCAGGTCGATGACGCCGCGCGCCCGGTCGCCCTTGGTGCCGGCCGCCATGGCCAGCTCCATGGCAGCGCCGCGCAGTTCGTTGACCACGTCGGTCATTACCGCGCGCTCGGGGACGGAGAGCCGGCGCAGGCGGCGCAGGACGACGTGCTGGGACGGGTCGGCGGGGCCGTCGTCGGCGGCGATGGCGGCGAGCGCCTCAAGGTCGATGGAGTCGGAGTTGAGGATCGCCACCGCCCGGGCCGCCCGGCGATCGGAGCTGCGGTTGAGCTGGTCCACCAGGTAGGGCAGGTCTCGTCGGGGGCGACTCTCCTGCTTGGCCAGCCGGTCGCATGCCTTGGCGAGGCGGCGCTCGGTCTCGGTGAGTTCGGTCAACCCCAGCAGCGTGGTCAGCGTGTCGTACAGCTCGGCGGCGCGGCCCGCGACGGCGCGGCCCAACTCGTCGTAGGACAAAAAGGGGCGGTAGCGCACCAGCTCCTCGCCCCACCCCAGGCTGCGCAGCGAGCCGGTTTCCCCTGAGGGGAACACGACCTCGCCGCGAGCAGAACGGACACTGTCGCCCTCCCACAGCCGAGTGACGCGCGTTACAGATTCGTCGCCGGACAGGCACAGGTCCACCGTCACCTGCGTGCGGTCCTCGACGTGCAGGTTGCGCCAGCCGTCGCGCCACGCCGTGGGCATGGCGTCCCAGCGCAGGTTGCGGCCGGTGAGGGCTGCCTCGGTGGCCTCGGCGAAGCTGGACTTGCCGGAGCCGTTGCGGCCGACGATGACGCTGAGTCCCGGACCGGGGGAGAACTCCAGCGCCGCGGAGCGCCCGATCCCCCGAAACCCCTGTACCTGGATACGCCGCAGATAGCTGCGGCGGGTCCGCCGCGCGCTGGGAGCGGGATCGGCTGGGAGGGGCAGGTCGAGCTGTTCGCCGCGCGCGCAAGCGGCGAGGGCGTCGTCGCCGTGCAGGGCCGCCGCCACCCACTGGCGAGCCTGGGGGTCCAGCGGCGCGTGGGCGAGCCTGCTTCCCACAGTGCCACCCAGGGCGGGCTCCTCTCCGGAGCCTGGCGGCTCTGCGGCGAACGTTGTAGAGGCCGTCGTCACGTTCGTCACCACATCCGCTTCATCCTTGACGTTGCCCTTGCACATTAGGACAGGTCGGGAAAAACCAGTAGGCCGATGCGGAAATGGCCGGCCACGGGCATCCCGTGCATGCGCGGTTGGGGGCACCGATGCCTCGGCTGGGGCAGCGCTGCGGCCTCACTCCGCGGCCAGGCGCCGCGCGTGCGCCTGGCCGGGACAGGAGGGGCTGGGCCTGAGCGGGCTCACACGCCCTTGAGACGGCGGCGGTTGCCGTCCCAGGTGAAGTGCAAGGTGGCGATGCCGGGTTCGGCCGGATCGCGCAGGCACTCGTAGATGTGCAAGTTGGGAACGCTGGGGAAGCAGCCCCACAGGCGCTCCGAGGTGAGCACGAAGTCAAGGTCGAGCTCGACGAGCATCCCCAGCAGTCGGCCATGGGTGGGTTCGTCGACCTTGGCGAAGGCGTCGTCGAGGAGGATGAGGCGAGGGCTCTGCGGGGCCTCGGCGGCCAGCGCGCCGAACTGGGCCGCTGCCGCTGCGAAGAGCACCAGGTAGGCGATGACGCGCTGCTCGCCTTGGCTCAGGGCGGTGCGATGGCTCAGCCTGCGCTCCCGGCCCGACTGCGAGGCATTGGTCACATAGGCGGTGAAGGAGAACCAGGAGCGGTAGTCGAGGGCGGCGCGCAACTGGGCGCCGGTGGTGGCCGTGGGGTCGAGGCGGCGGATCGCCTCGATACAGCGGCGCAGTGCGTCCCGCAGCCGCGTGGTCTCCACCCGGCTGCGTTTCTCGGCGGGGCGCTCCAGCAGCGGCACGACCGCCGTGATGTCCTCGTCGGCGTCGGGAGCCAGCCGCCAGTCGAGGCGCACCCCCAGCCCTTGGGAGGTGTGCACCTCGCTGAGCACGTCGTTCATGGTGGCGATGAGGGCCCGAGCGTCCTCGATCTGGCGCGAGAGGTGACTGGCGAGGTCGCCGAGGAGGTGACGCTCGTAGGCCTCCTCCTCCCGGAGCGCCACGGTCTCCTCCGCCTGCTGGATCGCGCTGTCGAGGCGTTCGGCGTAGACGGTGATGTCGTGGGAGCCGTCGTCGTCGTGGACGGTGACCCGTTTCACACCGGCGGTCTCGGTGAGTTCGGTGAGGGCGTTGGCGGGGCCGCCTGAGGCTAGGGCGCGATGCAGCTCCTCGCGGCGGCCCAGGATGTCGCTGTCGGCGAGATCGCCGGCGCTGTCGCCGTCGATGGCGGCCTCGACGTCGGTGAGCAGCGCGTTGAGGGCTTCGATGCGTTTGGCGAGTTCCTCGCCGCTGTCGGTGTCGCCTTCGGTGGTGTCGTAGCGGGCGAGCGGGCCGGTGGGCTCTGCGATGTGTTCGCACCCGGCGGCCTTGAGCAGCGTGCCGGCGGTGGCGGTACCATCTGCGGCGACAGTGCCGCTAGGGCCAAGCATGGCGCGCAGGGTGGCGCCGGCGTCGAGGGCGCGGCGGGCTTGTTCGGCGCGTTCGCGCACAGCGACGTCGTGGCGGGTCTCGGCGGCGACGCGGTCGTCTCGGGCGCGCTGGGCGGCCCGTTCGAGCTCAGGCAGGTGGTTGGCGGCTTCCTCGCCGCGGGAACGGACCTCCGCGATCGCGGTGTCGATCTGTTCGGGTGCGGCGGAGCGGGCGCGGTCGGTGAGCTCAGTCTCGCGGCGGACGGTGATCATGTCGCCGATCGCGGCGGTACGGGCGTCCTCCGCGAGGACCCGGTCGGCCCGGGCGCGCTCCCACTCTTGGACGTGGCCGCGGTACTCCTCCAACAGCACCGCCAGGGCTTCGAGGTCGCTATGGGCGGCGCTGATGCGCACCCGCAGCCGCGCGAGCGCGGTGAGGATGGTGGTCAGCTCTTCGCGGTCGCGGGGCAGGGCGTGCTCGTCGGCCATCTCCAACAGGCGGGCGCGCGCGTCGAGAGCGGTCTCGCGCGCGGCCTCAGCGGCGCGCTGGGCCGCGGCGTGGTCACGCTCGGCCTCGGAGAACCAGGCGCGGGCGTTGTCCACGGCCGCCCACGCCGACGTGAGCTCGGCACCGGTAGGCACGGACCTGGCGATCTCGGTCAGGACGGTGGCGCGGTGCTCGATGTCGCCGCGGCGCTCCCCGGCTTCGGCGAGCAGCGCCTCAGCGATGGCGATACGCCGGTCGATCTTGGCCAACTGGCGGTCGCGGGCCTCGGTACGCGCTTCGTCACCGATGTACTCGGGCGCGGTCTTGTGGTGGCACCCTGAGGCCACCCCCAGTCGCCAGCGGCCGTCGAGCCCGATCACGCTGGCCTCGTGGGAGTCGGCTGTCTCAGCAGCACGGCCGGTGTCGGACTCGTCGCCGTGCTCGTCACTGTCCTCGCTGTCGCCCTCGCTGAGGCAAATCGATGCGAGCAGGGCGTCGACGACGTGGGTATCCACGCCGGTTCCGGCGGCCGGGACGAGCACGTCGCGCAGGGTGGGGCCGGAGCGGGGCGGCCCCGGGGTGAGCAGCAGGTCGCGGGTGTACGCAGAGACGACGGTTCCGGCGGCGGTGATCCAGCCCGCGAGGAGTCCTGAGGACTCCAGGGCGGCCTCCAGGCCGGCGCGCTGGGCCGTGGTCACCCCGTCGGCGAAGTCCACGGCGAGATAGAAGGGAGCGCCGGCGGTTTCGTCGCGCGGAGCCGCGACCCAGGAGGGGGCGGGAGCGGCGATGTGGTCGGTGATGGCGCCGCGGCGTTCGGAGAGCTCGTCAAGTTCGGTGGCGAGTTCCCGCTCCTCGCCAACGGTGGTGTCGCGGCGGGTGCGCAGCTCCTCCAGCAGGGGGTCGACGATGGCGTAGGCGTGCCGGGTCACCTCGTCGCAGACGGTGGTTTCCAGCACGCGCAGGGAGTCGTCGAGGGGAAGTTCGACTTTTTCTTCCAGCTCGGCCAGGGGAGCTGTGAGATCGGCGTCGGGTTCGGCCGCGCGTAGCGAGGCGCTCCACTCGCGCAGCGAGTCGGCGTAGGCGGCGCTGGCCGCACGGACGCCGTCGATGGCGGCGCGCTCGCGCTCGCGGGCGCGTTCGAGCCGACTGTCGCACCATTCGGCTTCGGCGGCGAGTCCGTTCTCGCGGCGTTGGGCGGCGGTGAGGTCGATGGCGCGGTCGCGCAGTGCGGTCGCGGCCTCCTCACGCTGGGCCGCCCAGGTATCGGCCCGAGTGAGCCGGTCGTGTAGCTCGGCGAGCAGGCCGCGCAGATGGTCCAGGTCGATGCCGTGGACCGGGTCGCGTTCGGTGGCCTGCTCCAACCCTTCGAGGCTGACGTGGGTGACGCTTTCGCGGGGCGCGAGGATGGTGGGGATGGTCTCGGGCACGTGCCCCAACTCGGCGAGGTCGAGCCCAACCTCCTCGGCGTCAGCGGCCAGTTCAGCGTGGCGGGCGCGCAGCTCGGAGAGGTCACGATCGATGGCGGCGATGTCGGCGGTGAGCCGGTCTTTGGTGCACTCCTCGCTGGTGAGCGCATGGCCGGCGGCGGCCGAGGCGGCCTCGGCAGCGCGAATGTAGGCGGTGACAGCAGCGTAGCGGGCCTGCTGTTCGGTCTGGGAGGGGGCCGGCGCGCCCGGGGAGCCGGCGCTGAGAGTGGCCGCGTCAGAGTTGGCGGTGTCGCGGGTGCGCCGCAGCCGGTCGCGCTCCTCTTGGATGGAGCTCTCGGTTGCGACGAGCTCGTCGAGTTCTGCTTCCAGGCGGGTGACCTCGGCGTCGCGACGCTCGTGGGCGTCGATCTGCTCGCGCACGATGCGCGACTGGCGCCGCAGGCTGCCGTGCAGGTAGCGACGGTAGTCGTCGAGGAAACCGTCAGTCTGCTCCTTGGCGCTGCGCAGGGCGGTGAGGCGGGCTCGGGCGTCGTCGAGGTCGGCGATGTTGCGGGCCACCTCGTCGAGCACGGACTCGTCCATGGGGGGCAGCGCCTCAGCGAGGACCGCGACAAGCTCCCCGGCCTCGATGCGTTCGCCCACGGTGGGGCGGCGCAACCGGTAGAGCAGGTGCATGAGGTTGCGGTAGCGGCGCGGGTCATCGATACCGAAGAGTTCACGCATGACGCGCGCGCGGTAGGCGGCGGGCGTTTCGTAGCAGTCCTCGGCGCCGATCTCGCCCCGCAGCTTTTCGATGGACAGCGGGCGCCCGTCGCGAACCAGGTCGAGGTCCACACCGATGCGGCGTTCGGTGACGAAAAACACGGCGCGGGCCTCAGCGGTGGCCGCCGAGGCGGTAATGGCGGCACCGAGGGTGCGCCAACGCTCCTCACCATCGGGGCCACGGCCGGTGAACTCCACCCACAGATGCCCGAGAGTGCTCGTGGCCACGTCATCGACGGTGTCGGCGGCACCGTCATCCTCATCGGGGCTGCCGGTCTCAGTGGCGGTGCGCCCTTCGAGCATCAGCCAGCGCAGGCTGGTTCGGCTGGTGCCGGTGGTGTCGAGACGGCGCGCGTCGCCGTCGAGCAGGAACGGCAGCAGCATCTCCAGCGCCTTGGACTTACCCGCGCCATTGCGGCCCCGCAGCAGCAACCGTCCGTCCGCGAAGTGGAACACGTGGTTGTCGTACTGCCAGACATTGTGAATGCCGGCCCGGTTGAGCCGGTACCGCTGCAAACGGGCGCGCTCGGAGGTCGCCGCGGGGTGCCCATCGTCGGTCATCGGCAGCCTTCCGCTCGGTGCTCCTGGGCTGGTCGTTTCACTGCGCCGATCGCGTTGGCGGCGACGTTGGCGCCGCTCGTGCTCAGCGGATCGGCGGTCCCGCCATTGTCCCGGATACTGGGGGGCGCCGCGTTCCCGCTAGCGCTTTGGGACCGGGTGGCGGCCGTGGAGGGGGACAGGGACACCCTCATTGCGGACCCTCCGTTTCGCGACCGGCGGTGGTGGCTCCGCTGCCGTAGCGCGCGGCGGCGGCCAAGAGCCGCCACCCCTCGAAGGGGTCAAGTCCCGGGTTGGGCCGGTCCATGAGCCGCGTCTGGGTCAGCAGACCCAGAATCTGCTCCTGGTGCTGTTCGGCTCCCGGCAGGTAGCTGAAGGCCGTGCGGGACCACGGGCGACCAGTGCCGGGGCCGGTGCTGAGCACGTCAGTCAACTCGTCTCTGAGCAGACGGGCCGGGACGTCTAGGGCGTGGGCGCGGCCGCCGGGAACACGCAGTGCGCCCACAAGGCGTTCGACGAGCATCAGAGCGGCCTGGCCGACGGGGTCGGCGCTGGGGAAGAGAGTGGCGCGGTCGGTGACCTTGACCTCGGAGGCGGCCTCATCGGGCATGATGAGGGCGACGCCCTCGGCACGGATCTCGGCGTCGCAGCCCAGGAGGTCACCCAGCTCAGCTACAGCCCGCCACTGGTGGTGGGTGAGCCAGTCGCGCTGCCGTGGCTCCAGATCGTCTCGGTAGAGGACGGTGGTCTCGGCCAGGAGCCGACGGATGGTCAGCTCTGCGGCGTGGGCCTCGTTGAGGAGAGGGGCGCTGTCCATAGTGCGCAGGTAGGTGTCGCGCTCGGCGGTGGCGTGGGGCGGGTGAGCGACCACCGTACTCACGGCATCGTGGTCAACGTGGAATTCGACCAGGGTGGAGCCGTCGGCGGCGTAAGCCGCCAACGTTCCCTGAGTCTCGGTGAGGACTCCCCAGTCGACCAGGCGTGACATGGCGGCGGCGAAGGCACGGCGCTCACTCATCCGTTCCTCGGGGTCAAGGTCGATACCGGCTTCGTGGGCCGCTGAGCGGACATCGGCGGCCACGCGGGCGGCGGTGACGCGCGGCGGGACCTCACCGAGCGCGGCCAGACACAGCGCCAGATAGGTGTAGGCGCGCGGGGTGAAGTGGGCTCCGCTGGGTCGGGTCAACGGTTGGGCGACAGTGGAGACAATGCCCTGCTTGGCCAGGCGGGCGTAACCGTCGGCCACCGTGAGGGGGTAGGCGAGGACTTGGCGGAACCGCCGGACCAGCCACTCGGCGTGCGTCTGGGCGACGGCGAGCTCGTCGGGATGGCGGCGCGCGGTCAATAGTGGCTCGGCCAGCAGTCGCCGTGCCACGGCCTGGCGCTCCACGGTGAGCGCTACATCCTGGCTCGAAGACACGTGTACCGTTCTCCCTCCCTGGTCCGGTACCGGCCCTGACTGGGCGAGGGGCCGTTCAGGGCTGCCGCACGAGGCGTTCCTCGGAGTGATGGTGGCCGGTTTTGGCGAGCGGCGTGTGGCCCCCCGTGTCAGCTGAGACCGCTTCGGGATCGTAGCGGGTCACATGCATGCGCAGTTCCTGCAACAGCAATTCCCCCTCGGGTTCACACAACGTGACGGTGGCCTCGGGGGCGTGATCGACGTGCAGACGTAGGTCCAACTCCATATCACCGGCGGAGACCCGGCCCGCGGTGGCGTCACCTGAGCCCAGTGCCGCAGTGAGCAGCTCCATGAGCACGTCCAGGGCGGCCGAGGACAGGGAAAGTCGGGCGTCGTCGTCGGTGGGGGCAGCGAGCAGGCTGCGCACTTCCTGGGCAGCGGACTGGCGCCAGTGGGCGGCGGCTTCGGCGGCATCGCGCAACCGGGCCTGTTGGGCGCTGTGATCCTGGGCGGGCGCGGGCGGCGCGGCGCCCGCCGGGTGGGCGGCCGACGTGTCGGCGGCGGGAGCGTGCCACCAGCTCGTGGTGACCGCTGTCGTCGTGTCGCCGGCGCCGCCGAGATGGCGGGCGGCGTGCATCGCGAACGCGGCTGTGAAGACCTCGTGTGCCGTGGCCGTGTCGGAGGTGTCGAACCACGCGGCCAAGCGCAGCAGCGCGGCCCGACCACGCCGCGCGGTCGGGTGGTTGTCCATGGTGGCGCCCTCGCTCTCCGCCCGATGGATCGGGCCCGTCGTCTCCCCGGTGGGACGGGGGTCGATGGCTCTCACCTGATGCGCTGAATCACCCACAACTCAGCAGACTAAAGACCTCAGGCCACTCCCGCGTCCGGAAGATGGCGAACCGACGCCCCTACAGAGGCAATGACACGCCTTTGACCTGCGCTTTCATTGTTTTTGAACGACCGTGAGCAGGGCACGAACAAAGCTGCCGCGGTCAAGGGGTGCCTGCCTGTGCTCAGGTGGTCGGCGAGGGTGGGGAGCTGGCACGCCGTTCGCCGGGCAGCATGAGCGTACCGTCGTCAGCCTGGTACATCTTGTCTCGTAGTTCGCTGGGTATCGCCAGCGGAGCGGCGAACGTGTACTCCGTGTAGTAGGTAGTACCGGCCACCTCGGTGGGAGCACTCACTTCGATGGTGACGTCGTAGGGCTCCTCTTGGCACGCAGGCAGGCACCAGGTGCCGCTGAGCCGGCCGGTGGCGGCGGCGCTCTGGCCGCCCCAGGAGCGCCATTGCATGTCGGTGACAGTGGTGAACTCTGAGAGCGTCAGCCCGCGCGGGCGCTGCGACTTCGTGCCCCGCTCGGCGTCATGGGTGTTGTAAACGAAGACGCTCGCCTCCTGACTGGGGGATGCGGAGGGGACGAGCGGCGATCGCGTGGGAGGGGGTTCGGCTGAGGAGGCCGGTCCCCCTGCGGCAGCGCCGAAGTTGTGGATGCCGCACCCGGCGAGGATGACGAGTGAGCATGCGACAGCGACCGCGCGTACCGTCCTCATGCGTTCCTCCCTTGGCTCCGAAGCCGCAACGCCCCATTCGTGTCACTGCGAGTAATATTATGCGCACTCTTCACAAGGGAGTGGGATGGACGCGCGATGGGCGCTTTTCCACACGGAACCATGGTGCCGCCCTGAACACGGAAATCCCCCGGAGCCTCCGCTCGGTGGCGGGCTCCGGGGGATGACAGCCGCCCCTCCCGACGCCGGTGGGCCCAGGAGGAGGGGGGCGGCTACCCCCTGGCGGCGAACCGGGGCTTAGTAACCGGTGTAGCCGGGGCTCTCACCCTGCCCACTCTGCCTGCCGCTGCCTTCCTGTGGGATGGCCTCATAGGCGTCTTTGGAGCTGAGCGTGGTGTTAATCGGGCCGTTGGTGCAGTCGCCGGTGGTCTGCGGCGACAGCACCGGCACGGTGATGCCAAGCACGCTGGCGTTGGCGTTGCACACCGTGACCGGCACAACCTGAAGATTCTGGTTGAATTGCTGGTCAGCCGCCTGCGCCGGAGCGGCCATGAGTACCGCTCCCAGGGCCGCTCCAGCCACCAGTCCGGCGGCGGTGAGCTTGCGCAGCATCGCGGCCCCCACTATTGGTTGACGATCGTGTTGACCGGGCCACTGACGCAGTCGCCGGTGGTCTGCGGCGACAGCACCGGCACGACAACACCAACAGCAGCGCCGACATTGGTGTTGCACACCGCCGCACTAACACCTTGCAGGTTCTGGTTGTAGTTCTGGTCATCGCCGTTGCCGTGCGTAGCCAGGGCCGGGGCGCTGGAGAGCGCGATGGCCGTACCGGCGAGCAGACCCAGGGTGCTGATCTTGCGCAGCATGGTGATTCCTCTCTTCGCTGACTCGTCGGTTGTTGGCTACTGGTTGACGATCGTGTTGACCGGGCCACTGACGCAGTCGCCGGTGGTCTGCGGCGACAGCACCGGCACGACAACACCAACAGCAGCGCCGACATTGGTGTTGCACACCGCCGCGCTAACACCTTGCAGGTTCTGGTTGTAGTTCTGGTCGTTGCCGTTGCCGTGGCTGGCGTAGGCAGGGCTGGCGGCGAAAACAGCACCCATGGCGATACCCGCGATAGCGCCGACTGCTCCGAACTTACGCAGCATGGTCATTCCTCTTTCCAAAAGATCAGTTAAATCGGGGCGATTCGTGCGAGGTGTAATTACTTGACAGCCGTCTGAACCGGGCCGTTGGTGCAGTCGCCGGTGGTCTGCGGCGACAGCACCGGCACGGTGATGCCAAGCACGCTGGCGTTGGCGTTGCACACCGTGACCGGCACAACCTGAAGATTCTGGTTGAACGTCTGATCGGCAGCCTGCGCCGGAGCGGTCATCAGCATCGACCCCAGAGCGGCGCCGACGATCAGACCGGCGGCCGTGAACTTCTTCAGCACAAGATCCCCCGGAATAGTTTTCGTAATGAAATCAAACAGGACGCCGGTTGGCGTCCTTAATCGCGGCGGACGTTGTTCATCATCACCACTCCCCCGGATTTTGTCAAAGCCAGAACAACGCCCTGCAATATGTCCGATTCGCACATATAGATCTTGTTTGACACAAGAAATTGGGAAAATAAACAACGATAATAAATGGGGGTTATGCCATTTCTGATGTGCCTGCCGCCTGTGGCCCAGCGGGCACCTCCGGCGCCGCAGGAGCGGAGGTATGGGTAGCGACGGACGGCGAGGAGGCCAAGCTCGCCGGCGAGTGCACGGGAGGCGACGGCCGTAACGGCGCTATCGGGATGGAGCTGCCGCAGGGCCGGCCGCACGACGCAATCGGCGGCTCGCGCGCGAGATAAGGTCCACCGCCGGGCGCGGATATGCCAGAAGCGGGCAGGGCGCATAAAAGAACGCCCTCCTTGGCGCGCCCTACCGCAGCGGCACGTCTCGAGAGCACGCCGAACACGAAACCCCCCGGAGGCTCCGCACAGCAGCGGGCTTCCGGTGGGTGGGAGGGTCGATGAATTTACGAGTTTTCGGCGCTTCTTCATTTATGGGAAGGACAACCGAAGAAACGGTCTATGCCCCATTTCGGCGCCGGACTCGCACCGCTAGACCGGGACGGTCCGTACAGATTGTCAGCCGACCGACGGACTCGAGCCGTCGGTGCATCCGATGATCGGAGAGACCAGCGGAGCCGCAGTGCCCACGAGCGAACCAATGGGGGAATCACACACCTGCTCTGGCACGAGCTGCGGCGGCCAGGTGGACGGCTGGTCAGCCGCCTGCACCGGAGCGGCCATCAGCACCGACCCCGCAGCGGTACCGGCGATCAAAGCAGCGGCTGTGAACTTCCTCAGCACAAGATCCTCCGGGAGGTGACATCTACCACGAAAAGGCAAAATACTATTTGTCACCCTTGGGGAAATAGAAGTAACAACTATTACCACTTCTGCAAGGTCCATCAAAGCTGGCATGACTGATTGCTATATGTCTGATTTGTACATATAAGAAACTACCTGTAACGGTAAATCAAGATTCGAAAGGATGACGAGCGAGGCCTACGCCGTTTCTGGACTCACGGCCGGCTGCGGCGGCCATGTGAGCCCCGTTGCAGACCGCACCATGGCAGCCGAGGAGAGAATCGGAGCCAGAAACGAACTGATCTGACACATGGGGGGCGCGGACACGCATCGGCGGCAAGTGCCGGTACTTCGCCGTCTATCGGCCGCAGCGGTCCCCGCCTTGAGAGGAACACAGGGAAACCATGGCGGAGCCCCGGCCGGCAAAGAGCAGCCCCCGACCGCGGACATGCTGGTCAGGGGCTGTTCCCGCTGGGTGGCAGGTCAAGGATTCGAACCTTGGAAGGCTGAGCCGGCGGTTTTACAGACCGCTCCCTTTGGCCGCTCGGGCAACCTGCCTGGGGTGCGGCGACTCGCTGTCGCTGCATGCACGATCATAGCGGAGACCGCGCCCTGACACGAAATCGATTACGCCGCGAACCACTGCGAGGCTCGACGGGTCCCCCGGTGGTTCGCGGGCTAAGCTCGGGCCTATTCACAAGCGGACGCGGTGCCCCGACGGGCGAGCCGCGTCGCCGTTAAGCACCGGCCACCCGGCGGGGGCCGGATTCAAAGTGACGATCATCGGGGGTGCGAGCGCACGTGGCGTCCGAAGTCAGTTTCGACGTCGTCTCCAAACTTGACCGGCAGGAGATCGACAACGCCCTGAACCAGGCCACCAAAGAACTCTCTCAGCGCTTCGACTTCAAAGGCACCGGGGCCACGATCACCTGGTCCGGTAAGCAGGGCGTGGAGGTCAGGGCCAACTCCGAAGAACGGGTCAAGGCCGCGCTGGAGGTGTTCAAGGAGAAGCTCATCAAGCGCGGGGTGTCGCTGAAGGTCCTCGATACCGACAACGAGCCCAAATCCTCCGGCAAGGAGTACCGGCTGGGAGTCCCCCTCAAGGAGGGCATCTCGGCTGAAGACGGCAAAAAACTGTCCAAAATCATCCGTGATGAGGGCCCCAAGGGCGTGAAAGCCCAGATCCAGGGCGACGAACTGCGCGTCAGCTCCAAGAAGCGCGACGACCTTCAGGCGGTGATCTCCCTACTGAAGGAGAAGGACCTCGACATCGCGTTGCAGTTCATCAACTATCGGTAGCAGGTCGACCCCACCGTGGGCCGGCGCGCTGGGCGGGCGGAGCACCGCCCCGCCCGCCCAGCCATAGCGCTGCCGGCTGAGCGGGGACGCCCCACAGCTCGGCACAGCCCCGCGGCCAGCGAAACCGCGGCGAAGCCTCCAGCAGCCCCGAAAAACCGCTCATAAGCCGGCCATGCGCCGCAACCGGTCGACACGCTCGGCCAGGGGCGGGTGGGCGGCGAAGAGACGGCCCATCCCCCCGCGGGGGAACGGGTGGGTGATCATCAGGTGGGCGGCACTGAGGAGTTCCCGGTTGGCGGGCAGCGTGTGGATTCCCGCGCCCACTTGGATCTTGCGCAAAGCGCTGACCAAGCTCATCGGGTCGCCGGTGAGCTGAGCTGCCTCCTCGTCGGCGCGGTGTTCGCGGGCCCGGCTGCCCGAGGCGTGAATGACAGCCGCCGCCAGTGGCCCCAGCAACAGGAACAGCAGGCCACCGAGCAGGTTGGGGACGTCCTCGTCCTCGGAGTCCCCTAGAGGCAGCAGCAGAGCCAGCGCAGTCAACGAGGTGATCAGCGTGCCCAGGGTCGCGGCGACCGAGGAGACCAGAGTGTCGCCGCGGCGGATGTGCGCCAGCTCGTGAGCGAGTACCGCGCGCAGCTCCCGCTCGTTGAGGAGCCGCAACAGGCCCGTGGTGCAGCACACGCCAGCGCGGCGCTGCGTACGCCCCACCGCGAAGGCGTTGGGAGCCGGGGTGGGCGACAGGTAGACCCTCGGCATGGGCTGGCGAGCCTGAGTGGCGAGCTTTCCCACCAGCGCATACAGATCGGGTTGCTCGATCTCACTGACGGGGCGGGCGTGCATGGCGCGCAGCACGAGCGTGTCGGCGAAGAAGAAGACCATGCCGTTGCCCGCGATGGCCGTGACGATCCCGATCTGTAGGCCAGCTCGCCCCGCCAGAATCCACCCGCACGCGACGACCGTCACGGAGAGACCGGCGAGGAGAGCGGCGGCACGGATCGTGTTACCACGCACGGCGTTTCCCGGCCTCCCTCGGGTTTCTGGGCCCCTTCAGGGCCCGTGCACCGATACAAACGTCCGGGTCGGGCTGTTCCGTTCCCAACTGCTCACCTGGCATGATCTTTGCCACCTTCGCGGTCGGCCATGAGCGGGGCGTGCTCCATCAGAACCCGGCGGCGGGGGGCTGTGGCGCGCCAAGACCCACGCCTCGGCAGGGAACTGGAATGTCCCCGGCTTACCCTTATCCTTGTTGGATCGTGCGCTTGTTGTCCGCAGAGTTGTGAAATCAACCACCTGAAGCGGACGATCGGCTCTCGACGTCCTATAGTGCGAGGGTGACCGCTATCACCTCGGGCCCCGTCCCCGCCGCTCCCGGTGCTGTGCTCGTCCAGCGACGGCACGTGGACCTGGCCCGCATCGCCAGCGCGCTCTGTCGTCTTTTCCGGTAGTTAAGACAGGGGTTCATTCGCCACGGCCCCAACCGCGGTCACACGCGAACATCGTGGGCCTGCCCCGTGGTAAGGGTCACCTGGCTGCGACAGCGCGGCCGGTCACTGGCATTACGGCGCGCTCATAGCCTGAAGATGAGGCCCCTGTTGATGAGCCTGTAATGAAGCCCCAGCCACGAGCCAAGTGAGTGCTTGGTGCGCGCCATCGTGGCGAGACTTGAGACAAAACCTGAGCCGCAACCTCCCACTCAGCGGCTCGTCAAGGAGGTCAGCGATCTCAGTGACCAAGCAGGTCCAACAAATCGATCGCGTCATCATTCGTTTCGCGGGCGACTCCGGTGACGGCATGCAGTTGACCGGTGACCGCTTCACCCAGGAAACCGCGTCGTTTGGCAACGACCTGTCGACGCTGCCGAACTTCCCAGCCGAGATCCGGGCTCCCGCCGGGACGCTTCCCGGGGTTTCCAGTTTCCAACTCCATTTCGCCGACCACGACATCATGACGCCTGGGGACGCTCCCAATGTCCTCGTGGCGATGAACCCGGCAGCGCTCAAGGCCAACATTGAAGACGTCCCCAACGGGGCCATGATCATCGTCAACACCGACGAGTTCACCAAGCGCAACCTGAACAAAGTGGGCTATGCCACCAGCCCACTGGAGGACGGGTCGCTGGCGGAGTTCAAGGTGAGCGCAGTGCCGCTGACGTCGATGACGATCAAGGCGCTGGAGGAGTTCGACATCTCCAAGAAGGACGCCGAGCGCGCCAAGAACATGTTCGCCTTGGGGATGCTGTCGTGGATGTACAACCGGCCTACCGAGGGCACGCTCGGCTTCCTTAAGGACAAGTTCGCTAAGAAGCCCGAGATCATGGCGGCCAACATCGCGGCGTTCCAGGCCGGGTGGAACTTCGGTGAGACCACGGAGGACTTCGCGGTCTCCTACGAGATCAAGCCGGCCACCCTGCCTTCGGGCACCTACCGCAACATCACCGGTAACCTCGCCATCTCCTACGGCCTGATCGCCGGCTCGGAACTGTCGGGGCTGCCGCTGTTCCTCGGCTCCTACCCCATTACCCCGGCCTCGGACATCCTGCACGAACTGTCCAAGCACAAGCGGTTCGGCGTGCGGACGTTCCAGGCAGAGGACGAGATCGCCGGGGTGGGCGCGGCGCTGGGCGCCGCGTTCGGCGGGGCGCTGGGAGTCACGACCACCTCGGGTCCGGGCATGGTGCTCAAGGCCGAGACGATCGGGCTGGCCGTGACCACCGAGTTGCCGCTGGTCGTCATCGACGTGCAGCGCGCCGGGCCCAGCACCGGCATGCCGACCAAGACCGAGCAGGCCGATCTGTTGATGGCGATGTTCGGCCGCAACGGGGAGTCGCCGCTGCCGATCCTGGCGCCGCGCTCGCCGGCCGACTGCTTCGATATCGCGATCGAGGCCACGCGGATCGCGACGCAGTACCGCACTCCGGTCGTGGTGCTCTCCGATGGCTACCTGGCCAACGGCTCCGAACCGTGGCGGATTCCCGGCGTCGCGGAGCTGCCCGACCTGAGCGTGGACTTCGCCACCGAGGCCAACGGGGAGGACGGCAAGTTCCTGCCCTACCTGCGTGACCAGGAGACACTCGCCCGTCCCTGGGCGGTGCCCGGCACGACGGGCTTGGAGCACCGCATCGGCGGTATCGAAAAGAGCGACGGCTCTGGCGACATCTCCTACAGCCCGGCCAACCACGACCTCATGGTGCGTTCGCGGCAGGGCAAGATCGACGGCATCGCCCGTGACATCGCGCCGTTGGAGGTGGATGACCCCTCCGGCGACGCCGACGTGCTGGTCCTTGGCTGGGGCGGTACTTACGGCTCCATTGGCGCGGGCGTGCGGCGAATCCGCCGGGCCGGTGGCAAGGTCGCCCAGGCTCACCTGCGCCACCTCAGTCCCTTCCCGGAGAACCTCGGTGAGGTGCTGCGCTCCTACGAGCGCGTGCTCGTCCCCGAGATCAACATGGGCCAACTCGCGCTGCTGCTGCGCGGGAGGTTCCTGGTCGACGTCATCAGCTACACGAAGGTCCGCGGGCTGCCGTTCAAGGCCGAAGAGCTCGCGGGCGTCATTCAGGAGGTCATCGACGGTGCCGAGTGACAACGACTTCTCCCCGGCGGAGGGGTCCGGGGGTCTGGAGCTGGTGCCGCGCAGCGACGCCAGCTACAAGATGAAGGACTTCAAATCCGACCAGGAGGTCCGCTGGTGCCCGGGCTGCGGTGACTACGCGATCCTGGCCGCGTTCCAGGGGTTCCTGCCCCAATTGGGGGTGCCGCGGGAGAACATCGTCATCATCTCCGGTATCGGGTGCTCGTCCCGGTTTCCCTACTACCTGAGCACCTACGGGATGCACTCGATCCACGGCCGGGCCCCCGCCATCGCGACGGGGCTGGCCGCGAGCCGCCCCGACCTGTCGGTGTGGGTCATCACCGGTGACGGCGACGGACTGTCCATCGGCGGCAACCACCTGATCCACGCGCTGCGGCGCAACGTCAACATCAACGTGTTGCTGTTCAACAACCGCATCTACGGGTTGACCAAGGGGCAGTACTCCCCGACCTCGGAGTCGGGCAAGGTCACCAAGTCCTCGCCGATGGGGTCGCTGGACTCGCCGTTCAACCCGGTGTCGCTGGCGTTGGGCGCGGAGGCGAGCTTCGTGGCGCGCACCATCGACTCCGACCGCAAGCACCTGACGAGCGTGCTGCGCGCGGCCGCCGACCACAAGGGCGCCTCGTTCGTCGAGGTATACCAGAACTGCCCGATCTTCAACGACGACGCTTTCGCGCCGCTGAAGGACTCCGACGAGCGGGAGATGCGGCTGCTGCGCCTGGAGCACGGCGAGCCGCTGCGCTTCGGCAACGGCAAGGGCGTGGTACGGGGTGAGTACGGCGAGCTGACTGTGGCCGACACCGCCGAGATCGGTGAGGACCAATTGGTGCGCCACGACGCGCACCGCGCCGACCCCGGCTACGCTTTCGCGCTGTCACGGCTGGACTATCCGGCCTTCGAGCACGTGCCCGTCGGGATCTTCCGATCGGTCGAGCAGCCTTCCTACGACGAGCGGATGAACCAACAGGTTGCCCACGCCGCCGCCGAGCAGGGCGACGGTGATTTGGGAGCGCTGTTGGCCAGCGGCGATACCTGGACGGTCGGCTAAGACCCGACTCGCCGTGCGGTGAACAACGGCCGCGTACCCCGCGAGGTGGGGTACGCGGCCGTTGTTGTGTCGTGTGCGGTAGCTGTGCGCCGGAGTGGCCGCTGTCGTGGCACAGCGGCAGCGGATAATTTGCGCGTGATCCTGCGGGATGACGGGATGATCGGTGCGGAGGTGGGGGAAGTGCGTGCAGTGACCGCTGAGGCGTTCGGCACGTTCACGCTGGTTTTCTTTGGGGTAGGCAGCGCTGTGTTCGGCCTCGACCGGGTCGGGCTGGTCGGTGTCGCGCTCGCGTTCGGGCTGGTGCTGATGGCGTTGGTTCAGATCATCGGGGCGACCTCGGGCTGTCACGTCAACCCGGCGATTACGGTGGGGATGCTGCTGTCGCGGCGCATAGGCGCCGTGCGTGCGATGGGCTACATCGCCGCGCAACTGGCTGGAGCGATCGGCGCCGCGGCGGTGCTGTGGCTGTTGGTGACCTTCGGCGGCATAACCGACCAGACCGGCGTACTGGGCGCCAACTCCTATGGCAAGACGGCCAACGTTTACGGCACGCTCGCCGTAGAGACGATCGCGACTGGCACGCTGGTCCTCGTGGCCATCGCCATCGTCGACCGTGGCCTGACCCGGCTGCATGGCCCGTTCGCGGGCGGCACGCTGGCGATGCTCCACCTGCTCAATCTGACCGTGACGGGGGTTTCGGTCAACCCGGCGCGGGCGCTGGGGCCCGCGCTCTTCGAGGGTGGGACTGCTCTGGAGCAGGTGTGGCTGTTCCTGCTGGCCCCACTCTTAGGGGGTGCCATCGCGGCCGTGGTATGGCCGAGAGTGCGGGCGAACGCGGCGATGCCGCTGGGCGAGGGCGGCGGTGCGGACACTGCGCTGAGCACGTAGCCTGCCGGTATGCGTATCGTCATCGCTGGAGGACACGGGAAGATCGCGCTGCGGTTGGCGCGGCTGCTGGCCGCGCGCGGCGACACACCTGTGGGACTCATCCGCAACCCCGACCACGCCGACGACGTCCGCGCCGTCGGCGCCGAACCCGTAGTGATCGACCTGGAGTCGGCCACAGTCACCGAACTGGCCGAGAAGCTGATGGGGGCCGACGCCGCCGTATTCGCCGCCGGCGCGGGGCCGGGCAGCGGTGCGGCCCGCAAGGAGACGGTGGACCGCGACGCGGCCGCGCTGCTGGCCGACGCCGCGTCGCTGGCGGGAGTTCGTCGCTATCTCATGGTTTCGGCCATATCCGTGGACGAGGGGCCGGCGCCGGACGCCGAGCCGGTGTGGGCGGCCTACATCCGGGCGAAGAAGGCCGCCGATGACGACATTCGGGGGCGGAGCCTGGAGTTGGACTGGACGATCCTACGGCCGGGGCGCCTCACCAACGATGAGGGCACCGGCCGGGTGTGGCTGGCTCCTAAGGTCGAACGCGGCGATGTGAGCCGTGAAGACGTCGCCGCGGTGTTGGTGGCGCTGCTCGACGCCCCCACCACGATCGGTCACGTGCTGGAGATGGTCGGCGGCAACACTCCCATCGCCGACGCGGTGGCAAGCATCGGCGCGTAGCCGACTGCGATCCCTGTGGCCCATAGCTGACCACAGAGGGCATGATAAGAGGCGCGACTCCCCCTGCCCTGTGTTTCCCCCGGCGCTGCCGGGCCACGGTAGCCGGCGGGCCTCGGAGGAGCGCGGCAAGGGCGAGCCCGGCAACGGGCAGATGGGTACGGGTGGCAGATGAGCGTGACGCAGGTCGTGAGGGACAGCACCGTCGTCGAGCACGCCAAGGTGGCCGCGCAGCAGCGGCGAAGAATGTTCGTGGCGCAGTTGCGGGTCAATACCTACGATGACGCCGCCAGCAGTGTCCGGCCGGGACTTACCCGCATCCTCGAAGGGATCGAGGAGGCCGGGTGGCGCTTGGAACAGACCTCCTACAGTCCGGACGCCAACGGCGAGCCGGCGCAACTGTTCGTGTTTCGGCCCGATCCCGCCGTCCAGCACAGCGGCACAGGGCAGCAGCAGCCTTACCAGCAGCAGGCCGATCCCTACGGGTACCACTACCCCAGCGGGCAGCAGTACCCCGGTGGCCAGCAGTACGGCCAGCCGGCCTATGGCCAGCAGTACCCGGGGTATGCCCAGCAGCCGGGGTACGGCCAGCAGTATCCGGGGTACGGCCAGCAGTACCCCGGATACAGCCAACAGCAGTGGTGACCGGCTAGCCGGCGCTCCTTACCCGCACCGTGGTGCCGCGCGGCGGCCACCGGCCCCTCGGCACCGTGGTGTGGAGGGTGCTGCCGTGGCTGGCGCCGGTGCAGCGTCGCAGAGCAGGGCTGCGGCCCAACGGCCCCTGGCTGGCGCCGTCGCGGGACAGTTGTGCCTAGGTGAGGCCGCGCGGTTCTACCGCCCGGGTCGGTAACGGCTGAGTGGAGTCACGCAGCCATCAGGGCGCCACTGCTACGCCGCGACGGCTCGTCGTGTGCCCCCTGAACGGGACGTATGCCCCTCCCCTAGTTACTCCTTCGTGCGCCCTCGCTAGCCGCTCCGAGGGCGGCTCCCGGTAACGGCCGACCCGCGCAGCGGTAGGCGGCTTGTGGCCGTGGCCGGTGGTACCGGCCGTTCCCCTGGCGAGCCACGTTCCAGATCACCCTTTTTGCCGAGTCAAGCGTGACCTTTTTTCGAGCAGCCCTAAAGAATCACACAAAGCACTGCCATAACTACGTTAAGTTGTCATTGGGCGGTGAGACACGCCGCCCAATGATGAAAGAGGATGTTATGAAGCGCATTGCTACCCTTTCCGGCCTGATTGCCACCTCCGCGCTGGCCCTCGGCGCGCTGGCGGGCCCCGCCCAGGCCGACAACAACGCCGACGTGCAAAACGTCACCATCCCGATCTGCGCAGACGTCCTACAGCTCACGGGCGTCTCTAGCGACGGCTGCAACGTGGTCGAGAACCACCTGGAAGAGGGCAAGGGCAGCTTCTAGTCGCGCCTGCTTCCTCGCGTCGCGCTACGTGACCTAGTGCGGGCTTCGGCGGCTCGGCGCCTCCGCCGGGGCCCGCCAAGGCGCGGAGAGCGAGGAGCCTGCTACTCCGATCGCAGTTCAGCCACGGCTTGGAGTAGACCGTTGCGCTCCAAACGCGCGAGAACGTCCTCAACTGTCCCGGGCGGCCTACGCCAAGCGTCGACGATCTGCTGAGCGCACGACCAAACAACCTTTCTGTCCAGGTGAATCTGGTCAAGAACAAACTCGTCGGGGCTCTTGACCTCAACTTCCCAATCGGACAGCGCGTCCTCAGGGAAATCTCGCCGGTTCGATGTGACGATGACCTGCGCCTTGGCTCGAATGGCGGCAGCGAGGACATGCCTGTCGGCGGGGTCCGGCAGAGACAAAGCCGGAATCAGCGGCTCGTAGCCGGTGACCAGGCAATCGCGAACGGCAGCCAACATGAGCTTGCGGGTCCGGTCCAGTGCATCCGGCGACAGGTCCGGCCGATTCTCCCGAAGGTTGTCGAAAACCTCATCGAGGATCTGGTGTGTCCACTTGGCTTGCACCAGCCCCGCTTGGGCGATCCGAATCAAGAGGTCCCGCAGGGTATTCGGATAAAGGACATTGGCGTCGTAGACGACCACAACGCCATGTCAGTCCAGACCCAATTCCCTGGTCATGGCTGCCAGTTCGTCGGCCGCCTCGCGACGCCGTTGATCGTCCCCACGCATGTAGTCAAGAAGGGAGTCCGCACGGACTCGACGGTGCGTACCCACCTTACGGAACTCGATCTCACCCGCATCGAGCAATCCGATGAGGTGCGGCCGGGAGACGTTCAAGAGATTGGCAGCTTCCTGAGTCGTGAGCTCGGCATTCGCGGGAACGATCGATACACCGCGACCAGCGGCCATGTGTGCCAGTACACCGGCCAGGAGTTCCAGCGCCACGCGAGGAAGCACCAATGCCTCGCGGTCATCCTCGATGACGACGGGGACCTCAGTCGGTTCCCCTGGGTGCTCTTGGAGATAGCGGCGGACATGAGGCAAAGCGTCTTGTGCAGCGCGTGCCTGGCTCTCGTCAGGACGAGACGACAGGGTAGTCATGGCCGCTCCTCACAGTACGACGGTGACACACACCTTCCATCCGAATTATTCGCAATGAACGCAATAAAAGAAACTTCGTTTCGAGTAAAATCCACGACTCAGAGTAGCCACAAAGAGTAGTCCAGGCTTCACCAAAGAATCCCACCGCTAAGGATGGGATTGCGAGGCGCAACAGTGACTGCGCTGGAGTTGGCCTGTCGGCGCCCTCAACTCTCGGTGGAGGCGACGCCGACGGGGCAGGTGGCGCCGGTGCCTTCGACGCCGCAGTAGCCGAAGGGGTTCTTGGCGTCGGAGAGGTACTGCTGGTGGTAGTGCTCGGCGAAGTAGAACGGCCCGGCCGGGGCGATCTCGGTGGTGATGGGGCCATAGCCGGCACGGGTCAACACCGGTTGGAAGGCGTCGCGCGTGCTCTCGGCCGCGGCGCGCTGGGCTTCGGAGTGGTAGAAGATCGCGGAACGGTACTGCGTGCCGACGTCGTTGCCCTGTCGCATGCCCTGGGTGGGGTCGTGGCCCTCCCAGAAGACCTTGAGCAGTTCGGCGAAGGAGATGCGCTTGGGGTCGAACACGACCCGCACCGTCTCGGTATGGCCGGTCTTACCGCTGCACACTTCCTCGTAGGTGGGGTTGGGGGTGTAGCCACCGGCGTAGCCCACCGCCGTCGTGACGATCCCCTCACCCAACCGCCAGAAGGCGCGCTCGACGCCCCAGAAGCAGCCCATGGCGAATTCGGCGATCTCGGAGCCCTCCGGGTAGGGCGGTGTGAGTGGGGTGCCCAGCACCTCGTGGCGGTCTGGAACCGGCATCGGCGTCTCGCGGCCGGGCAGCGCCCTGTCGCGCTCGACCATCGTCGTCTTCGCGAACCCGAACATGCCCTCAGGCTATACGGCCGCTCCAAACGCCGACAGCGGAGCCGCCGCTCGCGCCGGTATCAGCACTAAACAGTACCCTTAAGTGAAACTTACTATTCTCGTTTTGTTGCTTTGCGTAAAGTGAACCGCGTGTCCGAATCGAATCGCGGTGTCCTCTATGGCGTCAGCGCTTACCTGTTGTGGGGCCTTTTTCCGCTCTACCTCCCGCTGCTGAGCCCTTCCTCCTCGGTCGAGATCCTTGCACAGCGGATGGTGTGGTCGCTGGCCACGGTAGGGCTCATCCTGGCGGTGCGCCGACACTGGCGCTGGCTCCTCGGCGTGGTGCGCAGTCCGCGACGACTGACGCTGCTGGCCGGAGCGGCGCTGGCCATCTCAGTCAACTGGGGACTGTTCATCTACACGGTCAACTCCGGGCACACGCTGCAAGCCGCGCTGGCCTACTTCATCAACCCGCTGGTGAGTGTGGCGCTGGGAGTGTTGGTGTTTCGGGAGCGACTGCGCCGGGCGCAGTGGACCGCTGTGGGGCTGGGGGCGTTCGCCGTAGGCGTGTTGACCGTCTCCTACGGCGCGCCGCCGTGGCTGTCGCTGGGCATGGCGTTCTCCTTCGCCACCTACGGGATGTTGAAGAAGTTCGTGCGGCTCGACGGCACGGAGAGTCTCATGATCGAGACGACGGTACTGTTCGCGCCCGCCCTGGGCTTCTTGCTATGGCTGGAATCACAGGGAACAGCTACGTTCGGGCACGTCTCACTCGGCCACAGCCTGCTGCTGGCCGGTTCCGGGCTGCTCACAGCGGTACCGCTGCTGCTGTTCGGGTTGGCCGCCTACCGCGTACCGCTGAGTGTGGTCGGGCTGTTGCAGTTCATCACCCCGACACTGCAATTCTTGATCGGTTGGTTGGTGTTCGGCGAGGAGATGGTCCTCAGCCGCTGGATCGGCTTCGCCGTCGTGTGGGCCGCGCTGGCGGTGTTCGCCGTGGACATGGTGGGGGCGGCGCGCGCCGGCGCCGTGCGGCGCTCTGCGGAGCGAGCACAGCGGGCTACGGCCGACGCCGGGCGTGGCTGAGCGTTTCGGAAGTCAGGGCCCGAAGCCCGGGCCCAGGCTCTGTTTTTCGGACGACTGGGGGGTGTGGGAGTGTTCTTCCTCCGCTCCTGCCTCGATCGCCGCGCCGTCTCGTCATCCTCGGGGCGACAGCGGAGGCGCTCACCCGCTTGTGCCCGCCACCTATCCTCGCCGCCTGTCCGAAAAACAGAACCCAGTGCCGGGCACAGCGGGTGCCGGCCGGCTGCGCACCCGCCGGCTCCCGCTGGAGTCAGGAGGCCCTGGGCGTGTGCGGATCGTCGGTCGAGGGACGGCGGTGCCGCCCCACGGTGAACCCGCTCCCCCCTCGGGGGGCGTCCTCGGCGCGTTGTTCTGGCACCTCGGGCCGCATCCCGTAGTGGTCGTAGACGATGTCCTCCTGGTCGGGGGAGATGTGCCGGTCGGTATCAATGCTTGGTGCCCGCTTGATGGTGTCCTTGTCGAACGGCACTTGGAGCCCTTCCTCCATCGCGCGGGCCCCTCGTAACGGCACGAAATACTCGTGGGTACCGAACAACCCAGTGCGAACCGTGATCCATTTGGGGGCATCGGTCTGGTCATCGAAGTACACCTGACCGATCTTGCCGACGATGTTTCCGTCGATGTCCAGCAACCGGTGCCCGATGAGCTGCTGGGCTCCCAATGGTGGCGCCACGGCGCATCATCCTCCCCGAATCGGTTCCTCACCAGCCACGCCGCGTGAGCGATCCCCCGTGCTCGGTGGGGGGCCTGATGGCGGAGTACCCTGCTGCGTCGGGTCGGATACCAGTCTGACCTGGGCCTTACCAAGACCAGACCGTTTCATGACCCGCGGGCCGACGGGGCGGACGGGGGCTTAGCCGGAGCGTTCGACGACGTAGTCGCAGAGCACTTCAAAGGCGTTGCGGGGCGGCCCCGCCGGGAGCGTGGCGAGTTCGGCTCGGGCCTTCTCCGACCACACGCGCAGGTCGGCGCGGGCCGAGTGCATCGCCGGGTGGTCGCGCAGCAGCCGCAGCGCCTCCTCGGTCTCGGCATCGTCGAGGGGGCGCCCCAGAAGCTGGTGCAGGCGCTCGTTGGCCGGGTCGTGGTCGCGCAGCGCGTGCAGCATGGGCAGGGTGAGCACACCTTCGCGCAGGTCGGTTCCGGGGGTTTTTCCGGATTCGGTCGTCTCGCTGGCGACGTCGAGGATGTCGTCGGAGAGTTGGAAGGCCATGCCCAGCGCTTCGCCGGCGCGGGTGATGGTGTCGACGATCTGCTGATCGGTGCGGCCGAACATGGCGCCGAACCGGGCGGAGGAGGCGATGAGTGAGGCGGTCTTGTCGGCGATGACGTTGAGGTAGTGCTGGAGCGGGTCGGCGCCTTGGCGAGGGCCGGCGGTTTCCAGCACCTGGCCCTGCACCAACCGCCCGAAGGTCTGGGCCTGGAGCCGCACGGCGTCGGTACCGAGGTCGGCGAGGATCTCCGAGGCGCGGGCGAAGACGAGGTCGCCGGTGAGGATGGCGATGGAGTTGCCCCAGCGCTGGTTGGCGCTGGTCTTGCCACGACGCAGGTCGGCCTCGTCCATGACGTCGTCGTGGTAGAGGGTGGCGACGTGGGTGAGCTCCACCACTGCGGCGGCGGGGACGAGCTCGGACGTGTAGGGGTCGCCGAACCGTGCCGCCAGCAGGACGAGGGTGGCGCGGAACCGCTTACCTCCAGCGGAGAGCAGGTGGGTGGCCGCCTCGGTCAGCAATGGGTCACTCGTGGCGACGGTATCGCGCAACATGTCCTCGACGCGGTCCAAATCGGATTGGACCTCCTGGGCGAGGGTCGCATCGATACTCGGCAGAGCGAGAAAATCGCTCAGGACAGCACCGCTCACCTGCAAGCTCCACATGTCAGTAAGGACGCGCGATATTTCCAAACCAGACATATCGCGCGTCCTGGGAATCAACAACAACCGACCAGTCGATTAGTCAAGGTATCCGACCCCGGTTGAACAGCCAAAGCCACCCGCTGGAGTGGGCCGCTCACCGCACGAACATGTCGAGCGCGGGCGGTTGTGAGGTCGCGGTCTCCGATACCGGCTGGGGCAGCAACTGCTCCAGCACCGGCGTCGGGTAGACACCGAGTACGAGGGTCGCGGCCACCCCAATGGCGATGACCGAGCCGGTCAGCCCGCTGGGACGCAGCACGCGCGGCGCGGTGGCGGACGGCTCGCTGAAGAACATGAGCACGATGATGCGCACGTAGAAGAACGCGGTCACGGCGCTGCTCAGCACACCGACCACCACCAGCGGGGTCGCTCCCGCGGCGACCGCGGCCTCGAACACCGCGAACTTACCGATGAAGCCGCTGGTCAGTGGGATACCGGCGAAGGCGAGGAGGAACAGTCCCAGCGCTCCGGCCAGCAGCGGAGAGGTCCGGCCCAACCCGGCCCACTGCGACAGTTCCCCGGCCTCGCCGCCGCCCTCGTGGGAGCGCACCAGTGTGACGATCGCGAACGCGCCCACCGTGGTGAACCCGTAGGCGGCCAGGTAGAACATCGCTCCGGCGAGCCCGGCGGGGCTGGCCGCGACGACGGCGGTGAGGATGAAGCCGGCGTGGACCACCGAGGAGTAGGCGAGCAGCCGTTTGATGTCGCGCTGAGTCACGGCGATGACGGCAGCGAGCACCATCGTGAGGATGGCCACGATCCACATCATCGGCCGCCATTCCCACACCGCTCCCCCGAAGGCCACGTAGAAGACCCGCAGCAGCGCACCGAAGGCGGCGACCAGCGTGCAGGAGGCCATGAGAGCGGTGATCGGGGTGGGCGCCCCCTGGTAGACGTCGGGCTTCCAACTGTGGAAGGGCACCGCACCGACCTTGAACAACAGGCCGACTCCGGCCATGCCGATACCGGCCAGCAGCAGCGGCTCACCGTTGTCGAGCAGAGCCGAGCCGTTGCCGGAGATGGCGGCGTGGATGTCGGCGAAGTGGACCGAGCCGGCGTAGCCGTAGATCAACGCGATGCCGAACAGGAAAAACGCTGAGGAGAAAGCGCCAAGGAGGAAGTACTTGACGGCTGCCTCCTGCGAGAACAGTCGCCTGCGCCGCGCCAGCCCGCACAGCAGGTACAGCGGGAGGCTCATGACTTCCAGTGCGATGAACATGGTGAGGAAGTCGTTGGCGGCCGGGAACAACTGCATCCCCAGCACCGCGAACAGCACCAGCGGGTAGATCTCGGTGTGCTGGGAGCCGGCCAGCACGTGGGCGCGCTCCTCCTCACTGCCGGGAACGGTGGCGGCCTGGGCCGAGAACGTGCTCTCCCCTTGGCGGTACTCGGCGATGAGCAGCAGGCTGATCACTGCTAGCACCAGGATCGTGCCTTGCAGGAACAGGGTGGGTCGGTCCACGGCGACGGTGGCGAACGCGACCCCGACGCCGGCACCCTGCTCGGGCAACTGCCCCACGAGCCCCACGGTCAGCACGAACGCACCCAGCAGGGCGGCCAGCGCGACCACGAACTGTGACAGCCGCCGCTGGTGCTGGGGGGCGAACGCCTCGATGAGCACCCCGATCACACCGGCGGCGAAAACCACCAGCATCGGGGAGAGCAGCCCGTAGTCCATCTCGGGGGGCCGGTCGGTGACGGTGGGGGCGGCGGCCAGTGGCGCCGCCAGCGTCGGGGTGATGGCGGGGATCACTCGCTCGCTCCTTCCTGGCTCTCGGCGACCTGGTCACCGATCGCGGGGGCGGGGTCGGTGACGCCGACCTGTTGCATGGTGTGGCCGACCGCCGGATTGATGACGTCGAGCAGTGGCTGGGGATAGCAACCGAACAGGATGATGAGTGCGATGAGCGGCCCGACCGCCCACATCTCCCGGCCGGAGAGGTCGCGCAGCCCGCTCACGCGCTCGGGTGTCGGGCCGGTCATGGTGCGCTGGTACATCCAGAGGATGTAGAGGGCCGCGAGCACGACACCGGCAGTGGCGATGATCGCGGGCACCGGGTTGAAGGCGAACGTGCCGAGGAACACCAGGAACTCGCTGACGAATGGCGACAGTCCTGGCAGGGCCAGGCTCGACAGGCCCGCGATGAGGAAGGTTCCACCCAGCAGCGGCGCCACCTTCTGCACGCCGCCGTAGTCGGCGATGGCAGCCGAACCGTTGCGGGCCACGAGGAATCCGACGATGAGGAACAGCGCGCCAGTGGAGAAGCCGTGGTTGACCATGTACAGCGTCGCACCCGACTGGCCCTGCGAGGTCATGGCGAAGATGCCCAGGGTGATGAACCCGAAGTGCGAGACCGAGGTGAAGGCGATGAGCCGCAGCATGTCGCTCTGGCCGACCGCGACGATCGCGCCGTAGATGATGCTGATCAGGCTCAGCACGACCACCGGCCACACGAACCACGTCGCCGCCCCGGGGAACAGTTCCAGGCAGTAGCGCAGCATGCCGAAGGTGCCGACCTTGTCGAGCACCCCCACCAGCAGCACGGCCGTGCCGGGGCGCGCCGAGCCCGCGGCGGGGGCCAGCCAGGTGTGCACCGGCCACATGGGGGCCTTGATGGCGAAGGCCACGAAGAAGCCCAGGAACAGCCACCGCGACGCCGTCGGGTCCAGACCGGCCAGGAGTCCTTCGGCACCCACCAGGTCGGACCACAGGAACGTGCCCTGTCCGGCCGCGGCACTGAAGGAGTAGACGCCGATGACGGCCACCAGCATCAACAGCCCGCCGAGGAGGCTGTAGAGCAGGAACTTCACCGCGGCCTGCCGCCGCTGGGCGGCGGGGCCACGGCCATAGCGCCCGATCATGAAGTAGACCGGGATGAGCATCGCCTCGAAGAAGACGTAGAACAAGAACACGTCAGTCGCGGCGAAGACCCCGATCATCATCGCCTCAAGGACGAGAATGAGGGCGAAGTAGCCCCGGATGTCACGGGCGCTCTGGGCGGCGCCGGCGGGGTCGGCGGCGGGGTCCGAGACCTCGAACTCGCGCCAGGCAGCCAGCACCACCAGCGGTACCAGCAGGGCGGAGAGGGCGATGAGCACCAACGCGATGCCGTCGATGCCCACCGCGTAGTGCACGCCGAACCGCGGAATCCAGGGGTAGGTCTCGGTGAACTGGAAACGCGCCCCGGAGGGGTCGAAGTTCACGGCCAGCACGGCGACCACGGCGAGCGTGAGCAGGGTGACGGCCAGCGTCGCCCGTTTGACGGCCTCAGCCGCCAACCGCGGGGTCACGGCCACGCCCAACGCGCCCAGCGCCGGGATCGCGATGGCCAGAGTCAGCCAGGGGATGGTCATTGGCTTGTCAAATCCTCACTACCAACGTCGCCACGACGAGGGTCGCGCCGAAGAGCATCGTCAGGGCGTAGGTGCGGGCGAACCCGGTCTGCATGCGGCGCAGGCCCGTGGAGCTTTCCCGCACCAGCCGGGCGACACCGTTGACGAGACCGTCGACGACCTTGGTGTCGAAGGTGGTCGTGTTCGCGGTCAGCACTTGGCCGGGGCGCATGAATAGGCCCTCGTTGATGGCGTTGCCGTACAGCTCGTTGCGAGCGGCGACGGTGACGAGGTTGCCCTTGGGCGCCGTGCGTGGCACCGTTGCGCGGCCGTAGTACAGCCAGGCGACGGCGACACCGACGATCATGAATCCGAGCGCCGTGAGGCTCGTCCAGCTCGTGACCATGTGGGTGAGGCTGAACTCGTGGTGCTCGGGGGCGCCCACGACCGGCTCCAGGAACAGCGCGAACTGGTAGCCGAACACGAGGACGGCGCCCAGCCCCACCGACCCCACGGCGAGCACGAGCATGGGGACGGTCATGGAGGCCGGCGACTCGTGCGGGTGGACACCGTCGTCCCAGCGCTTCTCCCCGAAGAACGTCATGAACATCACGCGCGACATGTAGAAGGCGGTCAGACCGGCGCCGACGAGCGCGGCCCACCCCAGGATCTGGCCGGCGGTGCCGCCGGAGGCGAACGCGGCCTCGATGATGCCTTCCTTGGTCCACCATCCCGACAAGAACGGGAAGCCGATGATGGCGAGGTAGCCCAGCCCGAACGTCGCGAAGGTGATCGGCATGGCCGTGCGGAGGGCGCCGAACTTGCGCATGTCCACTTCGTCGTTCATGCCGTGCATGACCGAGCCGGCGCCGAGGAACAGGCCGGCCTTGAAGAAGCCGTGTGTGACGAGGTGGGCGATGGCGGCGGCGTAACCGATGGGCCCCAGCCCGGCTGCCAGGGTCATGTAGCCGATCTGGCTCATCGTGGAGCCGGCCAGGGCCTTCTTGATGTCGTCCTTGGCGCACCCGATGATGGCGCCGGCCAGCAGCGTGGCCGCACCGACGATGGTCACCACGAGCTGGGCGGTGGGCGCGGCCTCGAAGACGGGGCCGGCCCGGACGATGAGGTAGACGCCGGCGGTGACCATGGTGGCGGCGTGGATGAGCGCCGAGACGGGGGTCGGGCCCTCCATGGCGTCGAGCAGCCACGCTTGCAGCGGCAACTGGGCGGACTTGCCGCAGGCGCCGAGCAGAAGCAGCAGTCCGATCGCGGTGAGCACGCCCTGACCGGCTCCGCCGACGGCGTTGAAGACGGGGCCGAAAGCCACCGTGCCGAATGTGGTGAACATCAGCATGATGGCGATGAGCAGGCCGACGTCGCCGACGCGGTTGATCAGGAACGCCTTCTTGGCGGCCACCGCCGCCGAAGACTTGTACTGCCAGAACCCGATGAGGAGGTAGGAGGCCAGGCCCACACCCTCCCAACCGAGGAACAGCAGTGCGAAGTTGTCGGCGAGCACGAGGACGAGCATCGCCGCGATGAACAGGTTGAGATAGGCGAAGAAGCGCCGCCGGCCGGGGTCGTGGGCCATGTAGCCCACGGAGTAGATGTGGATGAGTGAGCCCACGCCGGTGATGAGCAACACGAAACTGATCGACAGCGGGTCGAGCAGCAGGTTGACGTTGGCCTCGAACGAGCCCACCGAAATCCACTGGTAGACCTCGACTGACCTGCTGCGTTCCTCTGGCGCGTAGCCCAGCAGTTGGATCAGCGCCAGGACTGCCCAGACGAAGCTGGCCAGCGGCATGGCTACGGCCAGCCAGTGCCCCCACACGTTGGTGCGCCGGCCACCGAGCAACAGAACCGCGGCGCCGAGGAGGGGGAACGCGATCAGCAGCCAGGCGTAGGAGTGGATGGCTCCGCTGGCCGCGGCGGTGACCGCGTGTGCTTCAGCGGCGAGATGTGCCGTCACGTCGGCCCGCCCCTTCAGTGCTTGAGCAGGTTGGCGTCATCAACCGACGCCGACCTGCGGGTCCTAAAGATCTGCATGAGGATCGCCAGGCCGACGACCACCTCTGCGGCGGCGACGACCATCACGAAGAACGCGACGACCTGGCCCTCGATGTTGCCGTGCATGCGCGCGAAGGCGACGAACGCGAGGTTGCAGGCGTTGAGCATCAGCTCGACACACATGAACAAGATGATCGCGTTGCGCCGGATCAGCACGCCGACGGCACCGATGGTGAACAGGATCGCGGCGAGGATGATGTAGTTCATCGGGTCCATGAGCGCTCTCCGTCCTGCTCGCCGTTGTCGTCAGTGCTGTCCTCGGCTGCCTCGCCCTCGACCGCGTCGGTGGGGTGGCCTTCCTTGGACCAGGCCGAGTCGGAGGCGCCCCCGGGCGTGGGGGCGGCACCGAGCTGGATGTCCTGGGGCACCTTCGACTGGTCGCGCGGATCACGCGCCGACAGCACCGGGTTGAG
Source organism: Salinactinospora qingdaonensis (assembly GCF_039539445.1). Classification (NCBI taxonomy): domain Bacteria; kingdom Bacillati; phylum Actinomycetota; class Actinomycetes; order Streptosporangiales; family Nocardiopsidaceae; genus Salinactinospora; species Salinactinospora qingdaonensis. The sequence goes on along the minus strand of NZ_BAABDD010000017.1, from coordinate 42,179 downwards.
GGAGAGTTCGGAGACCGAACCGTCCGGGAGCAGCGCCGGCATGTCGATGGCGTTGTGACGGGCGTAGGCGCCGGGACCGGGCAGCGGGGTGAGGTGATCGCCGTGGACGCGGTCCTTGGACAGATCGCGCTGGGTCCGGCGCGCCTTGAGGCGCTGGGAGTGGGCCAGCACGAGCGCGCCGAGCACGGCCGTGATCAACAGGGCCCCCGTGGCCTCGAAGGCGATGACGTAGCGGTAGATGATCTCGGTGGCCAGCCAGGGCACGTTGCCGCCGGCCACACCCGTGCCCGCGCTGAGCCCCACCGGACCGGCCACGGTGATGCGGGTCAGGCCGGTAGTCAGGGCGCCCAGGAAGGCCAGTCCGATCACCACTGTCAGGACCCGTTGTCCCTTGATCGTCTCCACAAGGGAGTCGGCCGAACTGACGCCGATAAGCATCAGCACGAACAGGAACAGCATCAGCACGGCACCGGTGTAGACGACGATCTGGACGACCATCAAAAACGGCGCTTGGTTGATGCCGTAGAAGACGGCCAGACCGATCATCACAACGGCCATCATCAGGGCCGAGTACACGGCCTTACGGCTGAGGATCACACCGAGCGCGGCCAGCACGATGATCGCGCCCAGCACCCAAAACGCCGCGGTTTCGGCACCGGACACGGCGCTCACAGCCGTGGTCTGGTAGGGGATGACGCTCACTTAGACGGCCTCGCTGTTCTTCTCACCGTCTGGATGCTCCGCCTGGCCACGGCCCATGCGGTAGTAGTCCTCCTCGGTGTCGCCGAGGTACATGGGGTGCGGCGGCGCCTCCATCCCCTCCTTGAGGGGCGCGAGGAGCTGCTCCTTGGTCCAGATGAGGCTCTCGCGGTTGTCGTCGGCGATCTCGTACTCGTTGGTCATCGTCAGCGCCCGGGTGGGGCACGCTTCGATGCACAGGCCGCACAGGATGCAGCGCAGGTAGTTGATCTGGTACACCCGGCCGTAGCGCTCACCGGGGGAGTAACGTTCCTCCTCGGTGTTGTCGCCACCCTCGACGTAGATGGCGTCGGCGGGGCAGGCCCAAGCGCACAGCTCGCACCCGATGCACTTCTCCAGCCCGTCGGGCCAGCGGTTGAGCTGGTGACGCCCGTGGAACCGCGGCATCGTGGGTGTCTTCACCTCGGGGTACTCAATGGTGTCCACCTTCTTGAACATGGTGTGGAAGGTGACGCCGAACCCCTTCACGGGATTAAGCCAATCAAGCACCGGTAACCTCCTCACGCTTGTCGGTTGAGGTCGGTGTGGCTGGTGGTGTCGGTGGCAACGGCGGGGTGCGGGGCTCCTCGGCCGGCACGCTGCTGCCGTAGTGGTCGGCCTGCATGGGTGGCACGGGGAACCCGCCGTGCATCGGGTTGTCCCGGAGTGCCGCGGCCTCCTCGGCCCGCTCGGCGGCCTCTCGGGCTTTTCTGAGGTCGGTGGAGCGGCCCCACACGGTGATCACCGCGAGCACGGCGAGAACGAAGCCGACGATGACGGCGACGGTGACCGCGGTCGGGTAGCCCTGGGTGGTCAGCACCCGGATGGTGGCCACGGCCGTGATCCACACGAGCTGGATGGGGATGAGGACCTTCCAGCCCAGTTGCATGAGCTGGTCGTAGCGCACCCGGGGCAGCGAACCACGGACCCAGATGAAGCCGAACAGCACCAGGATGAACTTCAGCAGCCACCACAGGGCCGGCCACCACGCCTCGTTGGCTCCGGCCCAGAACATGGTCAGGGGCGGCGGCGCGTGGTAGCCGCCGAGGAAGAGGGTGACGGCCAGGGCGGAGACGGTGACCATGTTGACGTACTCGGCGAGGAAGAACATGATGAACTTCATCGAGGAGTACTCGGTCATGAACCCGCCGACGATCTCGCCTTCGCCCTCGGCGAGGTCGAAGGGCAGCCGGTTGGTCTCGCCCACCATCGTGATCGCGTAGATCACAAAGGAGGGGAAGAGCACGATGGCGAACCACATGCCCTGCTGGGCTTCGACGATGCCTGAGGTGCTCAGCGTCCCCGAGTAGATGAACACCGCCACAAATGACAGACCCATGGCGATCTCGTAGCTGATCACCTGGGCTGAAGCGCGCAGCCCGCCCAGTAGCGGGTACGGCGACTGCGAGGACCAGCCGGCCAGCACGATGCCGTAGACGCCGATGGAGGCAGTCGCCAGCACCAGCAGCACCGCCACCGGTAGGTCGGTGAGCTGGAGCGGGGTCATGACGCCGAATATCGAGACCTCGGGCCCCACCGGGATCACCGAGAACGCGACGAAGGCCGGGATCGCCGAGATCATGGGGGCGGCGATGTAGACCGCGCGGTCGACGTTGCGCGGGATCAGGTCCTCTTTGAGGGACAGTTTCACCCCGTCGGCCAGCGACTGTAGCAACCCTATCGGGCCGAAGCGGTTGGGTCCGTGGCGCTGCTGCATGCGGCCCATGACCTTGCGGTCGGCCATGATCATCATGAGCACGCACAGCATCAGGAAGACGAAGATCGCCAGCGCCTTGATCAGGATGATCCACCACGGGTCGGTGCCGAAGGCCCGCAGCGACGATTCGGCGGCGAGCAAACTCGTGGCGTTGGCTCCGGTCAGCGGGTCGGGCATCACTGTTGGCTCCCCGCGGTCTCGATGGTGCCGTCCTGGCTGGGCGTCGGCACGACGTCGGCCGCCAGCGTCACGACCGCCCCAGGCGCGACCCCAAGGTCGCGGCGCACGGCGCAGTCGTGGGCGTTCGCCGGCAGCCACACCACCCGGTCGGGCATGTCGGTCAGGGCCACGGGCACGCTGACCGAGCCGGTGTCGCCGGTGACCCGCACCTGGCCGCCGTCGGCGAGGCCGACTTCAGCGGCAGTGGCGGCGGAAAGGCGGGCGACGGTGGGACGCGCGGTGCCGGCGAGGTAGGGCTCGCCGTCCTCCATGCGCCCGTTGCCCAGCAGCATGCTCCACGTCGACAGTACGGCCTGGCCGGCAGCGGGCTTGGGGGGCTCGGTGGGCGCGTCCACCGGTTCGGGTGGGCGCGGCCCGCCCCAGGTGCCCAGGGCGGCCAGTTCCCGGCGGGCGGCCTCGTCGTCGGGCAGCCCGAGATGGATGTCCATCTCGTCGGCGATGGCGGCCAGCACCCGCAAGTCGGAGAGGGAACCGGGCACCTGGAGGGCGTCGTCGAAGCGCCGTCCCCGTCCCTCCCAGTCGACGAACGTTCCGGACTTCTCGGCGACCGGCGCCACCGGCAGCACCACGTCGGCGCGGTCGGTGACGTCGCTGGCGCGCAGTTCCAAGCTGACGATGAAGGGCACCCGGGCCAAAGCGGCACGGGCTCCCTCGGGGTCGGGCAGGTCGTTGATGTCGACCCCGCCGATGACCAGGGCGTCGAGTTCCCCGGCGGCGGCTGCGGCGATGATGCCGGCGGTGTCGCGGCCCGGCTCCTCGGGCAGGTCGGCCACTGACCAGGTGCGGGCCACCTCGGCGCGGGCGTCAGGGTCGGCCACAGGGCGGCCCACCGGCAGCAGGTTGGGCATCGCGCCGGCTTCGAGGGCGCCCCGTTCGCCCGCCCGACGCGGTACCCAGGCCAGCCGGGCGCCGGTACGGTCGGCGAGCCGGGTCACCGCCGAGAGCGCGCCGGAGGTCTCGGCGAGGCGCTCGCCAGCGAGGATGATCGCGCCCTGGGAGCGCAGTGCCTCCTTGGCCTCGGGCGCGAGGTCGCCCAGGTCGTCGAGGACCGTGGCCTCGTCGCCGGGGACCGTGGGGATGAGCGTGCCCTCGGTCTTGGCCAGACCGCGGGGCGCGTGCGATGCCACGGAGAACACCCGCAGCCCCTTCTTGCGGACTGCCTTGCGCAGCCGCAGGAAGACGATGGGGGACTCCTCCTCGGGCTCGAACCCGGCGAGCAGCACCACCGGCGCGTTCTCCAGGTCGGTGTAGGTGACGCCGATGCCGGTTCCGGCCACTCGCGAGGCGAGGAAGGAACTCTCCTCGGTGGAGTGGACGCGGGCGCGCATGTCGATGTCGTTGCTGCGCAGGGCGAGGCGGGTGAACTTGGCGTAGCCGTAGGCGTCTTCCAAGGTGAGGCGCCCGCCGGTGAGCACGCCGACGCGCCCGCGAGCGCGCGAGAGGCCGCGCGCGGCGAGGGTGAGGGCCTCTGGCCAGGAGGCCCGCTCCAGCTCGCGGCTGTCCTCGTCGCGCACCAGCGGCTGCTTGAGCCGGTCGGGCCGGGTTGCGTAGGTGAAGGCCCACCGGCCCTTGTCGCAGTTCCACTCCTCATTGACCTGCGGGTCGTCGCCGGCCAGGCGCCGGGTGACCTTGCCGCGGCGGTGGTCGGTGCGCAGTGCGCAGCCGGAGGCGCAGTGCTCGCAGGCGCTGGGTGTGGAGACCAGGTCGAAGGGGCGGGCGCGGAACCGGTAGGCGGCGCCGGTGAGGGCGCCCACGGGGCAGATCTGCACCGTGTTACCGGAGAAGTAGGACTGGAACGGCTGGCCGTCGGCGGTGCCGACCTGCTCCTCGGCGCCGCGGTCGAACAGCTCGATGAAGGGGTCGCCGGCGATCTGAGCCGAGAACCGGGTGCAGCGAGCGCACTGGATGCAGCGCTCGCGGTCGAGCAGCACCTCGGTGGACAGCGGGATGGGCTTGGGGAAGGTGCGCTTGGTGTCGGTGAAGCGCGTCTCGCCGCCGCCGGTGGACATGGCCTGGTTTTGCAGGGGGCACTCGCCGCCCTTGTCGCAGACGGGGCAGTCCAGCGGGTGGTTGATCAGCAGCAGCTCCATGATGCCGCGCTGGGCCTTCTCGGCCACTTGTGAGGTGAGCTGGGTCTTGACGACCATGCCCTCCATCACGGTGATCGTGCACGACGCCTGCGGCTTGGGCATGGGGCGCCCGTTGCCGGCGTCGGGGATTTCCACGAGGCACTGGCGGCACGCGCCGACCGGGTCGAGCAGCGGGTGATCGCAGAACCGGGGGATCTGGATGCCGAGCAGCTCGGCGGCACGAATCACCAGCGTGCCTTTGGGGACCTGAATCTGGAAGCCGTCGATGGTGACGGTGACGAGGTCCTCCGGAGGCACGTCCGGTGTGCCCCCTGTGGTCGTGCTGGTCGTGACGGTCACTCTGCCTCCCTTCTCGATCGCGTCGGTACGTGCGGGTTGGCGGGCTTGGCGGCGGCCGGAGCCGCCCCCATAGCGTGGCGGGCGGGGCCGGTACGCACTAGGCACCACCCCACACCGTGGACTTGGTGTGGTCGAACGGGCAGCCGCCGCGCTCGAAGTGATCGATGTACTCCTGGCGGAAGTACTTGATGGAGGACGTGACCGGGCTGGTCGCACCGTCGCCGAGGGCGCAGAAGGCGCGCCCGAGGATGTTGTCGCAGATGTCGAGGAGCTTCTCGAGGTCGCTCTCGTCGCCTTGGCCCTTCTCCAGCCGGTCGAGCACCTGCACCATCCAGTAGTTGCCTTCGCGGCACGGGGTGCACTTGCCGCACGACTCGTGGGCGTAGAAGGCGATCCAGCGGCCCACCGCCCGTACGACGCAGGTGGTCTCGTCGAAGATCTGCAAGGCGCGCGTGCCCAGCATGGAGCCGGCGGCGCTGACGGACTCGAAGTCGAGCGGGGTGTCGAGGTGCTCGTCGGTGAAGATCGGCGTGGAGGAGCCGCCCGGGGTCCAGAACTTCAACTGGTGACCGGGCCGGATACCGCCGGCCATGTCGAGCAGCTCGCGCAGGGTGACGCCGAGCGGGGCCTCGTACTGGCCAGGGCGGGCGACGTGGCCCGACAGGGAGAAGAAGCCGAACCCGGCGGACTTCTCGGTGCCCATGGCGGTGAACCATTCGGCGCCGTTGGCGACAATGGGCGGGACACTGGCGATGGACTCGACGTTGTTGACGACGGTGGGCGAGGCGTACAGGCCCGCCACCGCCGGGAAGGGCGGTTTGAGGCGGGGCTGGCCACGGTAGCCCTCCAGCGAGTCCAACAGAGCGGTCTCCTCGCCGCAGATATAGGCACCGGCGCCGGCGTGGACGACGACCTCGAGGTCAAAGCCGCTGCCGAGGATGTCGCGGCCCAGCAGTCCGGCCTCGTAGGCCTCGGCGACGGCGCGGTGCAGCCGCCGGATCACGTGCAGCACCTCGCCGCGCACGTAGATGAAGGCCAGGTTGCTCTTGATGGCATACGAGGCGACCGCGATGCCCTCGATGAGGGCGTGCGGGTTGGCGAGCATGAGCGGGATGTCCTTGCAGGTACCCGGCTCGGACTCGTCGGCGTTGACCACCAGGTAGCGCGGCTTGGGGTTGTCCTTGGGCAGGAACCCCCACTTCATGCCGCTGGGGAAGCCGGCTCCGCCGCGCCCGCGCAGGCCGGCGGATTTGACCAGGTCGACAATGCTGTCGGGCTCCATGGTCAGCGCCTTGCGCAGCGCCTCGTAGCCGCCGGTTTCGCGGTAGGCGTCGAGGGTGAAGGAGTCGGGGCGGTCCCAGTTCTTGGACAGGACCGGGGTGAGCGTGGTCATCACTGCCCCCCTTCGGCTGTGTCGCCGGCGTCGGGAGTCGGGAGGTTGTCGGGGTCGGGCGCCTGCCAGCCCCGCTCTTGGGCCAGCCGCAGCCCCACCAGGGAGGGATCGCCGGCCTGCGGGCCCTCGCCGGCGTGGTCGTCGGGGAACCCGGCGAGGATGCGGGAGGCCTGCTTCCAGGTGCAGAGCCGGTCGGGCCCGCGCGTGGGGCGCACGTCGTTACCCAGGCGCAGGTCGTCGGCCAACTGTTTGGCCGACTCGGGCGTCTGGTTGTCGAAGAACTCCCAGTTGACCATCACGACCGGCGCGAAGTCGCAGGCGGCGTTGCATTCGACGTGCTCCACGGCGACCCGACCGTCCTCGGTGGCCTCGTCGTTGCCCACGCCGAGGTGCTCCTTGAGGGCGGCGAAGATCTCGTCGCCGCCCATGACAGCGCACAGCGTGTTGGTGCAGACACCGATGTGGTAGTCGCCGGTGGGCCGGCGCTTGTACATGGTGTAGAAGGTGACGACGGCGGTGACCTCGGCGGCGGTCAGCCCCAGGTGTTCGGAGCAGAAGGCGATGCCGTCGTTGCTGACGTAGCCTTCCTCTGCTTGCACCAGATGCAGCAGCGGCAGCAGCGCAGATCGTGACCTGGGGTAGCGCGCGATGATCTCCTTGGCCTCGATGTCGAGTCGGGCGCGCGTCTCCTCGGAGAAAGCCATTAGCGGTCTACCCCTCCCATCACGGGGTCGAGACTGGCCACCGCCGCGATGACGTCGGCGACGGTGCCCCCTTCACACATCGCGGCGACCGCCTGGAGGTGGGTGAATGAGGGGTCGCGGAAGTGCACCCGGTAGGGGCGCGGGCCGCCGTCGCTGACGGCGTGGCAGCCGAGTTCGCCCTTGGCGCTCTCCACTGCGGTGTAGGCCTGCCCCGGCGGCACCCGGAACCCTTCGGTGACGATCTTGAAGTGGTGGATGAGCGCCTCCATGGAGGTGCCCATGATGTGGGCGATGTGGTCGGGCGAGTTGCCCATACCGTCGCTGCCGATGGCGAGCTTGGCCGGCCAGCCGATCTTGGCGTCGTCGATCATGATCGGCCCCGGTTCGAGGAAGTCCAGGCACTGCTCGATGATGCGCAGGCTCTGCTCCATCTCGGCCACGCGCACCCGGTAGCGGGCGTAGACGTCGCAGCCGTCGGAGACGGGCACGTCGAACTCGTAGTTCTCATAGCCGCAGTAGGGCTTGGCCTTGCGCAGGTCCCAGGCCAAGCCGGAGGCGCGCAGCATGGGACCGGTGACGCCCAGCGCCATGCAGCCCGACAGGTCCAGGTGGGCCACGTCGCGGGTGCGTTGCAGGTAGACCGGGTTGGCGTCGAGAAGCTTGCGCAGGATTTGCAGGCGCTTGGGCATCTCGGCCAGGAATTCCCGGATCTTGCCGGCGGCGCTGTGCGGCAGGTCCTGGGCGACTCCGCCGGGGCGGATGTAGGCGTGGTTCATCCGCAGGCCGGTGATCAGCTCGAAGATGTCGAGGACCAGCTCGCGCTCGCGGAAGCCGTTGGTCATGATCGTGGTGGCGCCCAGCTCCATGCCGAAGGTGGCCATGGCCACCAGGTGCGAGGAGATCCGGTTGAGCTCCATCATCAGCACACGGATCACGTTGGCCCGCTCGGGGATGCGGTCGCTGATGCCCAGCAGCCGTTCCACGGCCAGGCAGTAGGCCACCTCGTTGAAGATCGGCATGAGGTAGTCCATGCGAGTGACGAACGTGGTGCCTTGGGTCCACGTGCGGTACTCGGTATTCTTCTCGATGCCGGTGTGCAGGTAGCCGATCCCTACCCGAGCCTCGGTGACCGTCTCGCCGTCAAGGGTGAGGATGAGCCGTAGCACCCCGTGGGTGGAGGGGTGTTGGGGCCCCATGTTGACGACGAGGCGATCCGCGCTGCCCTGTTGGGCTTCCCGGACGACCTCTTCCCAGTCGCCACCGGAGATGTCGACGTAGGCTTCGGTGCTCGTGGTGCTCATGCGTACGACCTCCGCTCGTCCGGCGGCGGGACCCGTGCCCCCCGGTACTCCACCGGGATACCGCCCAACGGGTAGTCCTTGCGCTGTGGGTGACCATCCCAGTCATCGGGCATCTGGATGCGGGTGAGAGCGGGGTGGCCGTCGAAGATGATGCCGAAGAAGTCCCACGTCTCGCGCTCGTGCCAGTCGTTGGTGGGGTAGGTCGCCACGATCGAGGGGATGTGGGGATCGGCGTCGGGGCAGGCGACCTCAAGCCGGATCTGCCGGTTGTGGGTGATCGAGCGCAGGTGGTAAACCGCGTGCAGCTCGCGGTCGGTGTCGGCGGGGTAGTGCACCCCGCTGACCCCCATGCACAGCTCGAAGCGCAATTGCGGATCGTCGCGCAGCCGGCGGGCCACCTCGGGCAGCGCCTCGCGGCGCACGTGGAAGGTGATCTCGCTGCGGTCGACCACGACCCGCTCGATGGCCTCGCCAAAGCTCGACCCGGCTTCGGCCAGCGAGCGCTCAAGGGCGTCGGCGACGTCGTCGAAGTAGGCGGTGGCGGGGTCGTCGGGGTCGGCGAAGGGCCGCTGGGAGCTCAGCGGCGGTTGGCCGCGGACGAACAGCCCGCCGTAGCCCGAGGTGTCCCCCGAGGTCTTGGCGCCGAACATGCCCTTGCGGACGACGGGCGAATTGAGACGTTCCTCACCCGCCTTTTCGGGGAGATTCTCATCCCCGTTTAGGTTAGGCTTGCCTTCATGTTCATTGGGGCTCATGACGCCGCCCCTTCGGTCTGCTCAACCAGGGGAAGAGTGCGCAGCCGGCGCCGCTCCTCCTCTTCGATCTCGTGCTCGCGGTGCGCGCCGAGCTTGGTGTTTTGGACCTTGTCGTGCAGCTTGAGCACGGCGTCCATCAGCATCTCGGGGCGTGGCGGGCAGCCGGGGAGGTACATGTCCACAGGAACGACGTGATCGACGCCCTGCACGATGGCGTAGTTGTTGAACATGCCGCCGCTGGAGGCGCACACACCCATCGCGATGACCCACTTGGGCTCTGACATCTGGTCGTAGATCTGGCGCAGCACGGGGGCCATCTTCTGGCTCACCCGACCGGCCACGATCATCAGGTCAGCCTGACGCGGCGTGGCAGAGAAGCGCTCCATGCCGAAGCGAGCGATGTCGTAGCGGGGGCCACCCACCGACATCATCTCGATGGCGCAGCAGGCCAGCCCGAAGGTCGCCGGCCACATGGACGACTTGCGGATCAGGCCCACGGCCTGCTCCACGGTGGTCAGCAAGAACCCGCTCGGCAGTTTCTCCTCAAGTCCCATCGGGCGAACCTCCTTTCCGGTTGTCCGGTATCGGTGACGGCGGGGGCGACGCGGGTGGGTACGCCCCGATTGCGGCGAGCAGGCAGCGGTGACGCGGTCGCGTCAACGCCGCCGGTGGCCTTAGTCCCATTCCAGGCCGCCTCTGCGCCACTCGTAGGCGTAGGCGATGGAGACGTTGACAAGGAAGAGGATCATCGCGATCAGGCCGAACAGCCCCAAAGCGTCGAGGTGGATCGCCCACGGCACCAGGAAGATGACCTCGATGTCGAAGACGATGAAGAGCATGGCGGTGCGGTAGTACTTGATCGTGAAACGACCGCCACCGACGGCCTGCGGGGTGGGCTCGATACCGCACTCGTAGGACTGTAGCTTGGCGCGGTTGTAACGCTTGGGTCCGGCGACCGAGCCGACGATCATCGAGATGACGACGAAGGCGACGCCGATTCCGCCCAACACGAAGATGGGTGCGTACAGCTCCATTACCAGCCGTTCCCCTTCTCATCACGAGGCGCGTGGCTGTGGGGGGCACCGAAGCCCGGCGCGCTCGCGAATCCGGTGACGTAACCACATGTGAAAGCTTTCACGTGTGGGATTGGCCATTTAATCAGAGTGGTCATACCTACTGGTCCCCTGCTGTGTACCGAGCGTCGGTTACGCCGCGGGTGTGATCTTGGACAAGCCGTTGATCACTCGGTCCATCGCGTCTCCGTGTCTGGGCTCTGTGAGGTTGGCCAGCAGCTTCAGGGTGAACCGCATGAGCAATGGCCGCGGCAGGCCGTGGGAGGTGGCCAACTTCATGAACTCCGGATTGCCGATCATCTTCACGAAGTAGCGGCCCAGCGTGTAGTAGCCCCCGTAGGTATCGCGCAGGATGCGCGGGTAGGCCAGCAACGTGCGCTCGCGGGCACGCTGGTCGGGGCGGCTGAGCGCCTGCGTGACGACGTCGGCCGCGATGTGTCCGGCCTCCATCGCGTAGGCGATGCCCTCGCCGTTGAACGGATTGACCATGCCGCCGGCGTCGCCGACCAGCAGCAGCCCCCGCGAATAGTGCGGGACGCGGTTGAAGCCCATGGGCAGCGCCGCCCCCCGAATCTTGCCGCGCTGGTTCTCCTCGGTGAACCCCCACTCCTCGGGCATGTTCTCGGTCCAGCGGCGCAGCAGCCCGCGGTAGTCGACGTCTTGGAACGAGGAGGTGGAGTTGAGGATGCCCAACCCGACGTTGCTGGTGCCGTCGCCCACACCGAAGACCCACCCGTAGCCGGGCAGCAACACGTCCTTGCCGCCGGATTTGTCCCACAGCTCCAGCCAGGACTCCAGGTAGTCGTCGGCGTGGCGCGGGCTGGCGAAGTAGGTGCGCACGGCCACGCCCATGGGGCGGTCATCGCGCTTGCGGATGCCCATGGCCACCGATAGCCGCGAGGAGTTGCCGTCAGCGGCGACGACCAGGGGCGCGCGGTAGGTGACCCGCTCACCGTCAGAGTTCTTGGCGCGCACGCCCACGATGCGGTTGGTGCGCTCGTCGATGACGGGCTCGGAAACGTTGGTGCGCTCCAGCAGGTGGGCGCCGGCCTTGACCGCCTGGCGAGCCAGTAGTTCGTCGAAGTCGTAGCGGGTGCGCACCAGGCCGAAGTCGGGGTACTCGGCGAGTTCGGGCCACGGCAGCTCCAACCGAATCCCGCCACCGATGATGCGCAGGCCCCGATTGCGAATCCACCCCTCGTCATCGAAGGAGACCCCCATAGCGGTGAGCTGCTTGACCGCGCGGGGGGTGAGGCCGTCGCCGCACACCTTCTCACGCGGAAAGGAGGTCTTCTCCAGAAGAAGGACGTCAAGCCCCGCCTGGGCCATGTAGTAGGCGGCCGTAGCGCCAGAGGGACCGGCCCCCACGACGATCACATCGGCTTCGCGGTCGGGGTGCTCCTGGCTGGCGGCGGGGGTGGCTGTTGTCTCGCTCACGGGGTGGTCCTGACTGCTTCGGCGCGGTTGCGCGTCTCATGGTGACGCAATGGCGCTTGGGTCCGGCTCATCGGGGTCACTAACTGCATGTCCGCTTGTGAAGCGCTTCACAATCCTCTCAATCAGAAGTCTAGACCTTTCCAAAGCAGCGAGCGACCCCGCCCACCCCTCATGTCGAACGTGCGGTTTCCAACAAACGTAGTTTTAAGGGAAAAATGCCTGGTTTGGGTCTTTTGTTGGGGTTTGCTGGCTACCACCTTGTTGGCAGATTGATACTTCCTGCGACCGGGGACCTCGGGCACGCTCGATGCCGCCCCCTCAATCGCCACGGACTCCCCGATGCAACGCCACAACGCCCATGGTGAGGTTGCGCCAGGCGACCCGGGAGAAGCCGGCCGCCTGCAATCGGGCGGCCAGGGCAGGCTGGTCGGGCCACGCCATGATCGACTCCGAGAGGTAGGCGTAGGCCTCGGAGTTGGCGGTGAAGCGCCGAGCGATCGTGGGCAGCGCCGCCATGAGGTAGCGGCCATAGATCCGATCCAGCACTTCGACCGGGATGTGGCTGAACTCGCAGATGACCACCCGCCCCCCGACCTTGGTGACCCGCCGCAACTCGCGCAGCGCCAGGTCGACGTCGGCGACGTTGCGCAGCCCAAAGGATATGGTCACGGCGTCGAAGGTCTCGTCGGCGAACGGCAGATGCAGCGCGTCACCTCCGACGAAGGTGACGCCACGCCGTGACGCGCCCCCGCGGCGCTGGGCGCCCACCTCCAGCATCCCCTGCGAGAAGTCGCAGGCGATGACGCGCGCCCCCCGGGCGGCAAAGGAAGCCGAAGAGGTACCGGTACCGGCGGCCAAGTCGAGCACCAGCTCGCCGCTGTAAGCGTCGACCGCCTTGACCGTGGCCCGCCGCCAGGCGCGGTCCTGGCCGAGAGAGAGCACGCCGTTGAGGAGGTCATAGCGCGCCGCGATGTCGTCGAACATGGCCGCGACGTCTGTGGGCTGTTTATCGAGATCGGCACGCTTCATGCCCCAAGCCTACGGCGTGGCCGAGGACTCCCGCCCCTGGGACAGCGCCGGCGCCGCGGTTAGGCAGCGCACTTCCATCACCGTGGGTACCGCCATTCGGACGTTGTGTGACAATGAGTGGTCACACCAGCTTTCGTCGTGCCTTGGAGCCCATCGGTGCCCCGCAGTCGTCCGTTTTTGATCGCTGCCCTGAGCGCACTCGCCGTGGCGGCGCCCCACCCGTTGACCTCACCGGCGATCGCTGCCACCGCCCACGCCGGCGTGGTGAGCGAACAGCCGGCGGGATGGACCCCGCACGTACTCGACGGCAGCGTCAAGGCGGTGGCGCGCGTAGGCGACACCGTGGTCGTAGGCGGCCGGTTCAGCGCGGTCACCGATCCCCAAGGAGAGGTGACCTACCAACGCGACAACATCTTCGCCTTCACGCACGGCAGCGGCGAAATCCTGGCGGGTTTCCGCCCCGAGCTCGACGGTGCCGTGCTGTCGATCGTGCCCGGCCCTAAGGAGAGTGTGTACGTCGGCGGCCGGTTCACCCAGGTCGACGACGCGGCCCAGCACGGACTCGCCCACCTGAGGGTGAACGGCGGCACACGAGTGGCCGGCTTCGCCGCCGAGGTGGCAGGCACGGCGGTCCACCGCCTGGCGACCCACGGTGACGCGCTCTACGTGGGCGGCCAGTTCAGCGAGATCAACGGCCGGCCACGAAGCGGAGTGGCCCGGCTCGACGGCCGCGACGGCAGTGTGGACCCCGGCTTCGACATCGCCATCGGGCAGCCGCGCAGCGGGCCGCTGCGCGTACAGGAACTCGCGCTGAGCCCCGACGGTGACCAACTGGTGATCAACGGGACGTTCACCACCGTGGAGGGCAGATCCCGTCCCCAGATCGCGATGATCGACACCAGCGGCCGGCGGGCGCGGCTGAGCGACTGGTCCACGCGCGCCTACGCGGCGCCGTGCGACTACGCCCCGATGCACACCTACATGCGCCAGATGGACTTCGCTCCGGACGGCTCCTACTTCGCGGTGGTGACCACCGGCGGGCCAGCCGACAAGGAGGGACTGTGCAAGAGCGTCGCCCGCTGGGAGAACGAGAACCGGCCCGGCGCCGAACCCACGTGGGTCAACCACACCGGCGGCGACTCGCTGTACGCGGTGGCGGTGACGGGTGCGGCCGTCTACGTGGGCGGGCACCAGCGCTGGCTGGACAACCCGGAGGGACACAAGGAAGCCGGCCCCGGAGCGGTCGAGCGCAGAGGGATCGGCGCCGTTGACCCTCGCAGCGGACGCGCGCTGGCGTGGAACCCAGGACGGCCCCGCGGCTACGGCGTCGAGGCGCTGACGGTCACCGACGGGGGGCTCTACGTCGGCAGCGACACCGAGCGGCTGGCCGGGGAGTACCACGCCCGGCTCGGTATGTTCCCGGTTTGACGCGCTTGCAGGGGGCGACGGGGACCCAACGGCGGGGGGCGGAGGTCACTCCTCGGTGCCGCGGGCCGACTCCCCCGACTCGGTGCCGGCAGTGGCCGTCCCATCATCGGCGGGGCGCTTGTCGCGGGCGGTAACCGGCTGGCCGGGATCTTCCTTAGCGGCTCCCTCGTCGAGACGGCGCCCCATGCCCCGGAATCGGTCGAGACCATCGGCCACGACCTGCGACATCGCGTCACGCTGCCTGGCGAGCAGGATGTAGCTGACGAGCCCGCTGGTGAGAAAGGCGAGCGCCAGTAGCAGGAAGCCACGGGCACCCAGCAGGTACAGCAGGCCGAGCGCGACCGCGAACAGCAGCAGCCGCGACGCGGTATAGGCGAGGACGCTACGCATGGAAACCGCCTCACAGCAGACGAATGGGCGAATAGATTGGGACGGGCCGTGCACGGGCACGCCGGGTCGTTGCGACGGCCCGGGCACCAGAACGTGGGCCGGCGGCTCGCCTTCCAGGTTAGCTGCGGTTTGCTCGCACTGCGGGGGTGCCCCTCACCCGCTATGAAACCGGTGAGGCGCCTCGGGCGTCGTTCTCTGCGGCGACTCACCATCGAGAAACGGCTAATCGAAAGAGTGTTACGTTCCAATTACGTATGAGTCCATCCTCCCTCTTCCGATGTTGTTTTTACGAAAACTAGGGAGGAAACGGACTAACTCGTGCACACTAGGGGACCAGGCAAGCGCCCGCTCTTCCCGCGCAGCGGGCCCGAAGGGGGATTGTGAAGTTGGAACGAGGAAGCGAACGCTTGTTGACTCCCGGAGAGGTGGCCTCCCTCTTCAGGGTCGACCCCAAGACGGTGACCCGTTGGGCGGCGTCGGGGCGCATCAGCAGCATACGGACGCCTGGGGGACATCGGCGATTCCGTGAGTCCGAGGTGCGTGCGCTGCTGCACGGCGAAGCAAGCGAGACGGCTCGCTGACCCGCGTTGCCGAGCCCGCACCCATCACCACACGATCGCGATGGCCGCGCCGCGCGCAACGGATAGAGTAGAACCATGGTGTGGCTCGGTGCCCTAATCACACTGGTTTCGATCGTTCTCTGGGTGTATGCGTTCTTCGACGCGCTCACCAGTCCCGCCGAGCATGTGCGTCACCTGCCGAAGGTCCTGTGGCTGCTCATCATCGTCGTGTTTATGCTGGTCGGCGCGTTACTCTGGCTCTTCCTCGGCCGCCCTGCGGCAGTGGAGAGGGGAGGGGAGGTGACGACGGATACACCGGTCCTGGAAGACCCCCCATCGGCCATGTCAATGGACGATCTCGACCCGTCGGACTTCGAGGGACCGACCTCTGGTTCCGGACCCGTCGGCCCAGACGACGATCCTGAGTTCCTGCGCCAACTGAACAGGCGCATCAACCCTGAGGATTAGCCAAACGCTCCAGAGCACCGGCCTGAGCAGGTGACCGCGGCCCGTCCCAGCCACTTTTGGACGGGCCGCTCACCCCCGCCCTTCCCCAGTGTCGCCCTCCCCCATGGAGCGGTCCGGCCAGGCGTGGACCCCGCCGGCCCGGGCCTCCAGCGCGAGCATTTTTCAGCGTCGGATAAGAATTCCGCAACAAAACAGCCCGGCAAAGCCGGTTGAATTCCAAACACTTCGGGAAACTAACGCACCCGAGGTCTGGTGCCTCCACCGCGAAGGGGCCAGTGATTGGCTTGACGTAGATACGCGGCGGTAACCGTCTTTTCGATATCGGCATCGCGCGAGCACCACGAAAAACCAGTAAATTTCCCGAGGCGCGCACCGTATCCGTGGTTCGCGCGGCACGCCAACAAGGCGGATGTCCGCCGCGTCTCCGCCGCGCCTGCTTCCGTTGATCGACTGCGTCCGCCCAGCGCACGCACAAGCGACCCTGCGCGCGGACTCCCGCGGCCATGTGTTTACCGGGCCGTCGCCGTGGCAGTGGGCCAGGAAAGGTAGGGGACGCGCCTACCTTCCGCCGAATGAGACCACCGCGTCGACACGAAGTGGCGACGAGCACCGTCGCGCTCCGACCCACGGTGGTCTGCCGACACCAGGAGCACGAAGAAGGGAGCGGCGATGCAGCCGGAGTACTCCGACAGCGCTATGGACGACTTCTTGGCCCGCGTGCAGCAGCAGAGTGGGCTCACCTCGCGCGAGGAAGCCGACCAGGTGACCCGTGCGACCCTGACGGCGCTGGGCGAGCGCATCAGCGGCGGCCAGATGTCCGATCTCGCGGCGCTGCTACCCCGCCAACTGACTCCGGAGGTCGAACACGGCCGTGGACAGGCCAAGAGCTTCGACAAGGGAGCCTTCCTGGACCGGGTCAGCGGGGACATCGGCACCACCGACCTCGACGCGGTCGAACGGGAGACGCGGGGGGTGCTGCGGACCCTCCAGGAGTGGGCGCCTGAGGGTGAAGTCGACAACACCCTCGCCCAGCTTCCGCCGGAGCTGGCCGGCATGTTCGAGTGACCCGGTGAGTGCCGCAGCCGGGCGGTCGGGGACACCGATGGCCCCTACAAGGATAAGCGGTGCGCCATGACGAGTGCGGACAAGCGTCGAGTACGCAAAGCCTTGCACGGGATGGACTTCCCGGCGGACAAGGGTCAACTCCTCGCCTACGCCGAGGAGCGGGAGGCCGACCCCAAGAGCGCCCAAGCGCTTCGGGCGCTCCCCGAGGGGCAATACCACAGCATCGACGAGGTCGAACGCCACGTGCCACAGCGCCCCGCCGAGCACGACCCCGACGAGTAGAAGGCGAAGGTCGCAAACCATGGATCTGTCGTTCCTGATGCCGGTGTACGGATTCCCCGCACCCATCGTCTCGGTCTACATCAACGTCTCCCGTGACGCCGAGGACGCCGACCACGCCATCGACGTGCGCTGGAGCAAAGCTCGCGACGAACTGGCAGCTCAGGGGGCCGACACGCAGACCCTGAGCGCCTTGGACACCGTCATCGGCCGCCGCCGAGGACCGCCCGGCCCCTGTGGCCAGATCGCCTTCGCCGCCCACGGCGAGGTCACCTTCGACATGCTCGTGTCGAAGCCACCGCAGGACTACGTCATAGGGGTGGGGCCACTCCCCCACCCCATGCCCTACCTGAAGCACCGTGGCCAACACGTTCCCTACGTGCTGGCGGTCGTCGACAGCATCGGCGCCGACATCACGACGGTCGACGCCGGCGGAGCGCACCACGAGAGTCAGGTCGAGGGCGAAGAGCACCCCACGCACAAGCCCCGCGAGGGTGCCGAACACCATAAACAGATGCAACGCGCCGTAGAGGAGCAGATCAAGCACAACGCCGAGCGGGTCGCCCGGGAGATCGAGCGTTTCGCCCGCACGAGCCACGCCGAGGTCATCGTGATCGCGGGTGAGGTACAGGTCCGCGGGGTGGTTTACGACAAGCTACCCGAGGGCCTGCGAGGTCGAGCCGTGAAAGCCGAGGCGGGCAGTCGCGCCGCGGGCGCCGACAACACGGCGCTCCACACCGAGGTAGGCGAGCGGTTGGACGAGCACGCCGGCGAGCAGGTGCGCGCCGTGGTCAACGCCTACGAACGGGGGCGAGGCAACGAGGAACGGGTCACCGAAGGGCTGGCGGCGGTGAGCTATGCCCTGCAACGCGGCCAAGTGGACACGCTGTTGTGGTCGGTGGCGAGCGGCGGCGAGGACCGCGAGGTGTGGATCGGTCCCCGCCCCGAGCAGGTGGCGCTGACCGAGAAGGAACTCCACGACATCGGCGTGGCGGAACCGGTACGCGAACGCGCTGACGCGGCCCTCATCCGTGCTGCCACCAAGACCGGAGCGAATCTGGTGTTCGTCCCGGAGGAACGAACCCGCTTTTACGAGGGCATCGGTGCCCTCCTGCGCTTCGCCGACCCCACCCTGCCCGTGTAGAGCCTGCGGCAAAACCCGACCGTGCCCCGAGCACTGCGGCGTTCAGGGGGCACGCTCACTGCGGCTGTGTGTCTTCTTCCCCTCGGGCACTGCGACCCAACGGCGGGAGGAGCAGGGCGCAGGCGGAGCAGCCTGTGGCGGGTGCGGCCACCCGTTCGGGGGTGGGGTGGCCGCCGGATAGGGGTGAGCTAGCGCTTGGCTGGAGCGTCGAGGCAACGGGGAGCGGAGGACGTGGCCGGCCCACGACCGTCTCTCCCCCAGCCCTGTGGCCGGCCGTCGCGCCGAGGGGGCGGAGGACGTGCCGGCGCAGCGGCGGTGGACCGACCGCCCCTGGGGTTCGCAGGGGTCGATGCCCTAGCGGAGGGCATCGTCGAGGCTACGTTCACCGGCGCCGCATGCGTTGGCGGTCGCGATCGATCTCGAACCAGGTGGTGGTGCGCCCGTCATCGAGAAAGACCACGCCCCAGCGGTCGGCTTGGCTGTGGACCAGCAACAGCCCCCGCCCGCTCTCACTATCGGGGTCGACCGGACGCAGATGGGGGGTGGTGAAACGGTCCGCCCGAGGTCCGCCATCGGTCACGGCAACCTGGACCCACCCGGCCAGCTTGGTCACGGTGACCGTCACCTCACCGCCATCGCCCGAACGCGAGTGGGCCAGCGCGTTGCCGAACAACTCCTGGGCCAACAGCTCCACGGTGTCGCTGTCGCTCCTTGGCAATCCCACCACAGCGCGCACATGCCGCCGCACCGCCACCGCCTGCGCGGGCTCAGCCCGAAAGGTGGCGGCGTAACCGAGCTGGTTTCCACCGCTGACCGGCGTAGCCACCGATACCCGATCCGCCAGGCAGGTGGCGCGTTTAGGCAGCGAAGGACGCCGGCCCTCCGACATCTCCTCCCACTCCTCTCCGATCGCGCACTGGCCGTTCTCTGCTCGTCGTGGCATGGCTCGCGCGTTTATAGGGGTCATCGCCCACCTTCTGTCGCTTGCGTTGCGTGGTCGCGCCTTTCCACAGCGACTACAGTTAACTTCCGTTACCCTCCAACTACTAGGGGTTACATAATCGGCATCCCTTAACGCGCTTAACGGCGCAGTGGAAGAGGTGAGGGTGGTGTCCCCGTCGAGCGCGCGGCAGCCGAATGAAGCGCTGCGAAGCACCATTCAGGCATCCGGTCTGACCTACGAGGCTCTCGCGCGTCGCGTACGGCTGATCGCCACCGAGAACGGTGATTCGGCCCGGACCAACTCCGCTGCGGTGGCCCATTGGGTGAAAGGCACGCCCCCCAAGCCGACGACAGCACTGTTCCTGGCCGAGGCGCTTTCCCGGAAAATGGGACGATTCGTTACATTAGCGGAAATCGGATTAACGACAACAAAAGACCCAAATCCTGACGACGCATTCGCCGATGACCCCGTGACCTCCCTCGCTCACCTGGGAAGGGCCGACGTGGACCGACGCAGATTCCTCAACTCAGCCGTCTACTCGCTCAGCGCGCTGACGCTTCCACTCGGCCCCGCGACCGTCGGAGCCGCCGAGCGGAATCGGGTGGCCCGAACCGGCGGGACCATCGGCGCGGCCGAAGTCGACACCGTCCGCGAAGTGACCGCCGTGTTCAATCGCGCCGACGAACGGTTGGGGGGAAATGCCAGTCGCTCCGCCGTGGTGGAGTACCTGTCCACCGACATCGTGGCCTACTGTCAGGGGAACTTCGCGAGCGACACCGTACGCCGCGACATGTTCGGGGCAGCGGCCGAACTCGCCTACCTCGCGGGATGGAAGGCCCACGACGCGGGCCGGGCCGGACTGGCACAACGCTACTACCTGCATGCGTTCCGGCTGGCCGAGGAGGCCGACCCGCAGGCCCACGCGGGGTATGTGCTGCGCATCCTCGCCCATCAGGCGTTCGACAACGGCTACCACGACCATTGCGTGGACCTCGCCGAAGCCGCCCTGTCCCGGGTTCGGGGGTATGTGGACGCCGAGACGGAGTCGCTGTTCTGGCTGACACTGGCCCGCGCCCAGGCGTTCGAGGGCGACCGGCGTACCTCGCTCGACGCGATCTGCCACGCCGAAGCACTCATGAACGCCGCACGCGACGACGAGCCGCCGCGCTGGGCCAGCCTGGGTGGCCCAGCAGAGGCCCGCCTGGCGAACCAGACGGCGAAAGCGCTGGCTGCGATGGGTGACATGAGCGCGGCCGAAGGCAAGTACCGCCATGCGTCGCAGTGCTGGAACCCGACGACGCACCCGCGTATCTACGCGCTCACGCTCGCCGACCTCGGCAGCGCGCAACTGGCCCAGGGCTACCTGGACGCGGCGTGCGCGACGTGGACGACCGCGCTGGAGTGGATGGACGGGGTCAACTCGGCCCGGGCGCGAGACGCCGTCGCAGACATCCGATCCGACCTCAGCGCGTTCCGCACCCGGGGCGTGACGTCGGCCAAGCTCATGGACGAGCGGGCGCGACGATGGCAGGCCGCCAACGCCTGAGCCGCCCCACCGCCCGCGCCCGGGACGTGTGCACCGTGCACCGACAGGGGAGCCTCAGGCGATTCCTCACGGTCCGACGGGCGCCGCACGGCGTACTCGTGGCGATCTCGACTAGCCCCACCCCTCAAGCTGCCGAGATCGCGCAGCGATCGAGGCACGAGCGGACGAAGCACACTCCCGCGGCCCCCACGCCTCCGCCGTCCGAAACCAGAACCTAGGCGTAGGAGTGCAGGTCGCCGAATCCGAGCGCATGGCGCGGCGCCTTGGCCTCGCCGCGCACGTTGGCCCGCACCTGGCCGGCGTCGCGAGAGCGGCCGGCGCACCGCCCGCCATAGGCGGTGCGCCGGCCCGCCCGGTTCCAGGACGGTCAGTTTCGTTGGGACAGCGGGTCGAGGCGGGCGGTCGAGACGGTGGTGGACGGCTCGAAGAGAGCCCACACCGCGTTCCCGCCCTCGCCGGTGGGCCAGTGACCCCAGTCATCGGCAAGTGCGGCCACCAGCCGCAGGCCCCGATGGCCCGGCGCCGTGGAGTCGAGTGGCTTGAGGTGCGGCCGGAGCGGGCGCCCGTCGGCGCGCGGCCGTGGCCCCTCATCAGTCACGGAGAGCAGCACCAGCTCGCTGGGCAACGCCGAGATGTTGATGACGGTCGCCCCACCGGTGCCGCTACGCGAGTGCCGGCACGCGTTGGCGAACAGTTCGGCCATCACCAACTCGGCATCGTCGACGATGCGCGGGAACGGACACAGCGCACGGCGGGTACGCCGCCGAAGCTGCGGGCACAGCCGCGTCTGACCGGGACAGCTCCACTGCTGCGAGACAGCGGCCGACATATGGGCGTCGTAGCCGGTCACCGCTAGGCCACCCCCAACCGCTCGCGCTCGCGGGTGACGAGGTTGGCCGAACGCGACGGAACCCGGCGGACCGGACGCCGCCCCACGGTCGAGATTCCCGTCGACGAGGACGGAGCCGGGGCTGCGGGCGGAGCGGCTGTGGCAGTGAGGGCGTCGGCGGCAGCCGCCACATCACAGGCCGCCACGGCCGAGGCGCGCCCCCAGATCAGCCACCAACCATCGGCACACGACACCGCCACCACAGCGGTCACGCTCCGATGGCGCTGCACATAGAGCACCGGATAGGCGCTGCCCTCCAACGCCAGCAAAGCACGCCCACCACGAGCGCGGATCGCCTCGGCAAGGTGGGCGAATACGCGGTGGCGCGGAGACGGCGCTGCCGTGGCGGGCGGGACGAATCGGTCATTAGAGTTAGGCGTTGAGCCTTCACCTGCTCCTACCAGGTCGGAGGTTAAGGCCCTGCCTGGGTGATGCCGCACCTGGGTCAGGGCCGTTTTCGTGTCTACGGCGCATCGCACGCCGCCTTTCAGCAACTCTCGGTAGTCGAACAGTCGCCTTATGACTACTAGTGTGCCCCGCGCAATCGGGTACCGCAATAGGCAAGTCACATTAACTTATTTGCAATGTGCAGAAAATAGCTAGGGTCTTTAAGGTCCTTAAGGTACGTCAGACTGGAGAGGTCGCACGTGGGATATGGAGGTGTGCTGTGGTCGGTAGCAGCCCTACGGTTGCTCGGCGCACCTTGGCGCGTGTACTGCGAGAGAGCAGGACCGCACGGGGAATCACCAGCAAGGAGGCCGCCGCTCATGCCGGCCTGCACCCCTCTACCCTGAGTCGGATCGAGCGCGCTGAGGTCAAGGTGGAGCCCGGAACGGCCGCGCTCCTGCTGGAGCACTATGGGGTTAGCACCGAAGACAGAAACTCGCTGTTGGAGGTGGCCCGCGCGGCTCGGCAGCGCGGCTGGTGGCAGCAGTACCGGGGCGCCGTGCCGGAGTGGTTCAGCTCCTACATCGGACTGGAGACCGAAGCCACCCGGCTACGGACCTACGAGACAGAGCTGATCCCCGGGATTGTGCAGACACCGGACTATGCTCGCGCTCTCGTTGCGGCGGATGTACTCGCTCCCGCCGACGAGAAAGAAGCGGAGAAGCGAGTCACGGTACGCCAAGAGCGGCAGCAACGCCTTACCGGGGACAACCCCCTCCACCTCTCCGTGGTCCTCAACGATGCGGCGCTCTACCGCGAGATAGGCGGCCCCGAAACCATGGTCAGCCAGCTTGAACACCTGCTCGCCATGTCGAAGCTGCCGAACGTGCAACTGCGCCTGCTGCCCTTCACCGCAGGGGGTCATCCGGCCGGCTACGGCTCCTTCGTGATCCTGGACTTCCCCGAGATCCACAACCACACCGTGGTCTACGTCGAATACTGCGGCGGGGCTCTCTACCTTGAAGAACCAACGGAGCTGGAAACCTATACCTCGATGTTTGAGCGCCTCAACGACCACGCTTGCGACGTGCCGGCCTCACAGGAGCTGGTACAGCGGGCGCTGGACATCCACCGCAACCGCGACTGACGAGAAACAGGCAAACCCATGACCACGAATCAACTCACCTGGCACATATCCAGCTACTCCAGCGGCTCGGGCAACTGCGTTGAGGCCGCAGAAACTCCCCACACCGCTTTCATCCGCGACACTCACCACCGCGAACTTGGACACCTGACGTTTCCCGTCCAGGAGTGGGGACGCTTTCTGGAGGCTCTGAAGGAGAGGAAGCTCTCGTGACCAACCTCGCCTGGCACAAGAGCGGCTACTCTCCCCGCTTGTAGGCGGCGAATCTGCCCCGTAAAGCAGCGCCAACTCTGCGCCAACGACCACCGCTCTCCCACCGACAGCGAATTCCGGCAGGTCCTCTCCGAACTCGGTTACGGCACTGAGCCCCCCTTTCTCATCGAAGAAGGCCACGTCCTCACCCACGCGCTGGGCGAACAACGCCGCTACGCCATTCAGCACACACTGCGACACCAGATCTGGGAAGTGGACCACCCCCATATTCATGCCGCGCACGGACGTGCTCTGGAAGGCTACGAGCCAAGCGAGGACGAGCTACGACAGCTCGGCGAAGCCCGTGACCGCCTGACAGCACACGCCCGTTACGACGACGACTGAGCACCACACCGGGAGGCCGCCATGACCGAGCAGCCCTGGACCGAGGCGGCCTTGATCGCCCTGGATCTTGAGGGAACCGGAGCCCAAGACCGCGAGAACGAGGCCATCCTCGAAATCGCAACGGTTCCGCTCGCCGGTGGCCTCCCGGCGATGGATGAGGCCTACGAAACGCTGATCAACCCCGGCCGTCCCGTTCCCCGCCGACCGTGGATCTCACCGGGTCTGACCAATGCGGTCCTGCGCCAGGCACCTCCCCCCCCGCCTCGGTGAAGCCCGAACTCTTCCAACGGCTCCACGGCCGATACCTGGTCGGACACAATGTCGGCGTCGACTGGCGATTGCTGCAATGACGCTTCCCCGAGGCTCGCCCGAAGGGGATCGTCGACACCCTACGACTCGCCAAACTCACCGGGGCCGCCTCGCGATCGCTGACCACACTCACCAACCGACACGCCCTGACAGGCCACGTCAACGAACTCGTCCCGGAGGGACGCCCCCATCGGGCGCTGTGGGACGCCGTGGCCGCCGCGCTCCTGCTGCACAAACTGATCGCCGAACATTGGCCGTCGGCCCCGACATCGCCGCCGTCCTCGCCAATGCCGGCAAGCGATTCGACGAGCCCCACGAAGATGGCTACGTGCAACAGAGGCTGTTGTGACCAGTACGCAGGCGGCCCGGCTCGATTAGGGGGAGGCGCTGTGCATCGCTCCGCAGTAATCGGAGGTGACGGGGCTGAGTGCAGTGAGCTGAGTCAGCGCCCGCCTGCCGCACAAGGGGCAGACGACGGCCAACCGTGTCGCTTCAACGGTGCGCGCTAGATGTACTCGGCCATCTCCGGTTCCCAGCGGGGACACGAGCGGCTTCCTGGGAGATCTCAAGGGCGGGCGGCTCGACATCTGAATGAGGGCCACGAGTGTGTCCACTCGGCGCCTCTGCCCCTAACCAGCCCCATACCCAAGACCCGCGCAGGACTTACACCAGACCTCAGACACACCAAAGCCCTACTAGGCGTAGGAGTGCAGGCCGCTGAAGATGTAGTTCACGGCGAAGAAGTTGAATAGCAGGCAGGCGAAGCCGACAAGGCCGATCCAGGTGGCCTTGCTGCCGCGCCAGCCGGCGGTGGCGCGGGCGTGCAGGTAGGCGGCGTAGACGACCCAGGTGATGAACGACCACACCTCCTTGGGGTCCCACCCCCAGAAGCGGCCCCACGCCTCGTCGGCCCACACCGCCCCGGCGATGATGGCGAAGGTCCACAGCGGGAACGCGAACAGGATGAAGCGGTGGGAGAGCCGGTCGAGCAACTCGGGGCTGGGCAGCCTGGCCGCGATACCGGTCACCTGCTCGCCACGGGCGCGCTTGGCCTCGGTGCGGCTGGACAGCAGGTAGGTGATGGCCGCAGAGCCCGCCACCAGGAAGGCTCCGGTGGCGATGATGGCCGCCGAGACGTGGATGGCGATCCAGTAGGAGTGCAGCGCCGGGATGAGCGGCCCGGCCTCGCTGTAGAGCCAGCGGGCCGCGATCCCCAACAGGAGCAGCACCGGTACCAGCACGAACGTGCCCAGGTAGCGGGCCTTGTAGCGAAGCGCCGCGAACAGGAACGCGCCTACCGCGCACAGGCAGATGGCGACCACGAACTCGAACATGTTGCCCCAGGGCCACCGGTCGGCGGCCAGCCCACGGGTAACCACTTGGGCGGCGTTGAGCACGAACGCGACGACGGTGACGACCAACGCTACCGCGCCAAGCACGTGGCGCGGCGCCTTGGCATCGCCGCGCTCGCCACGCACCTTGACCTTCACCGCGCCGCTATCACGGCCGAGGGTCGCGATGTCGCCCTCGCCCGCGCCGGCGGTGGCGCCCCCAGTCGGCACGGCGGAGCGCTCGGCTTGCAGGCGCTCCCGGCGGCCGTAGGCGGCCTCGATCGCGAACAGGAACAGCGCGACCGCGTAACACACGATCATGGCGATGATGAGCCCGTCGCTGACCGAGGCCAGGTTCTGGTTAATCGCCGGCTGGGCGGCTAGCGGTTGCATGGCTGGCTACTCCTTTTCGCTGCCTTGCTCGGGGGCTGCCCGCTCCCGCAGGTCGTCGCTGAGGCGCAGGGTGAACTCGTGGAAATCGGCGTTGGTGGCCGGGGTGTCGGTCTTGGCGAGCCCGCCGACCTCGACCGTGGTGGTGCCGTCGCCACCGGCCCTGGCCCGCACCCACACCCGACGGGGCTGGACGAACAGGGTGCACAGCAGCCCCAGCACCGCGACGGCCGCCGACAGCAGCGCGGGCAGCCGGGCGGGGTTGCTGGTGACCTGCATGCTGATGTAGTCGCTGACACCGGTGAAGGTGATCGAGGAGCCGTCGGGCAGTTCCCAGGTGTCGCCGGGTTGCAGGCTCTCGGAGGAGTCGATCTGCTCCATCTGCTGGGTGTAGAGCTGATATACCGACTGCGGCTGCCCGCTGTCGAGCCCCAGGTCGCCCTGGTAAGCCTCCAGGGTGACCGTGGGGTTGCGGGGCCCGGGAAAGTCGGAGACGAGGTCACCATTGTCGGCGGTGGCGGCCGAGGGCAGGAACACGGCGCGGAAGCCGAGCTGTTCGGGACCGATGTCGGGCACCTTGATGACACCGTCAGAGGTGAAGTTGCTCTCGCCGCGGTTGAGGAAGGGCACGGCCTGATCGAAGACGACCTGCCCTTCGGCGTCGGTGACGCGGAAGTTCGGGGCGTAGCCGTGGCCGAGCAGGTACACCTGAGCGCCGTTCACCGGCAGCGGGTGGTTGACCTGGAGATGGTGGCTGCGCTCGGGCGACTCGGGCGAGGCACGGTAGGTGAGGTCGGCGCTGTAGGACTGGGCCTGGCCGGTGAGACGGCCCTCCTCGATGAAGGTGGCCTGGAAATCGTCGACGGTGAAGGAGAAGGGCTGGAGGTCGGCGGCGTCGACGCTGCTCCCCGGGTAGAAGGCGTCATAGGAGGGCACGGTGTTGGCGAAGCCGTCGCCTTCGACGACGAGCATGTTGCCGCGATACCCCAGGAAGGAACCGGCGCCCAGCGCGATCAGCAGCGCCAGCAGCGCCAGGTGGAACAGCACGTTGCCGGTTTCGCGCAGGTAGCCCTTCTCTGCGGCAACCGAACCGCCGGCAGCGGTCTGGCCTCCGGGCTCCGCGGGGGAGGTGTCGGCGCGGTAGCCCTTGAGGTGGGCGCGGGCGCGCTGGAGCACGGTCTCGGGCGCGGCGGCGGTGGTGAAGGTCGCGGAGTAGGGCAACCGGGAGAGATGGCGCGGCGTTTTGGGCGGGCGGGCCCGCATGGCGCGGTAGTGGGCCTTGGCCCGGGGCAGTACGCACCCGGTCAGCGAGACGAACAGCAGCAGGTAGATCGCCGCGTACCAGGGCGAGGAGTAGACGTCGAACAGATAGAGCCGGTCGAGCCACGGGCCGAGCTCGGGATGTTCGGCGATGTAGTCGCTGACCTGGCCGGAGCTGACCGAGTTCTGCGGCAGGATCGAGCCGGGGATGGCGCCCACCGCCAGCAGGAACAGCAAAATGAGCGCGGTGCGCATCGAGGTGAGCGTCCGCCAGGCCCAGCGCAGCCAGCCCAACGGCGACAGCGCTGGCGGGGAGCCGGCGGCCGTGGCGGTCTCGGTGGACGCCGGCTCGGTGGATGGGGTGGATTGGCTTTGCTTAATCGGTGTCACCTGCTAAAGCACCGTGGTGAAGTCGGCGGTCCAGGTCTGCATGACGGCCGTAACACCACTCCACGCGCCTGTGACCAGCAACAGACCGATGCACACGAGCATCGCGCCGCCGGCGACGGTAATGGCGCGGTAGTGGCGCTTGGCCCACGCGAAGGCGCCCAGGGCGCGGCGGTAGAGGAGCGCGGCCAGCACAAAGGGCAACCCCAGCCCGATGCAGTAGCACAGCGACAGCAGCGCGCCGCGCATGGCGCTGCCTTCGGTAAAGGCCAGGGTCTGCACAGCCGTCAGGGTCGGCCCTAGGCAAGGGGTCCAGCCCAGTCCGAACAGGGCCCCCAGGACAGGCGCGCCGACGAGGCCGGCGCTGGGCAGCCGGTGGAAACGCCACTCGCGGTTCAGGCCGGGGATGACCCCCATGAAAGCCAGGCCCAGCACGATGGTGAGGCCGCCGAGGACGCGGGTGATGGGCTCTGCGTAGTCCAGCAGGAGACCGCCCACGCCCCCGACGAAGGCGCCCACGGTCACGAACACGGCACTGAACCCGGCGATGAACAGCAGGCTGCCGGCGAGCATGGGCCAGCGGCGGCTGGCCAGGACGTCGTCGACGGTGGCGACCGTGCTTGCGGCGCTACCGCCGCCGGCGGGGGCGGCCAGTTCACGGCGGCGGGCGGCGATATCGGCGCCGGACATGCCGGTGACGTAGGAGAGGTAACCGGGCACGAGCGGCAGCACGCACGGCGACAGGAACGACACCATGCCGGCGGCCAAGGCCAGCGGAACGGCCAGCAGCAGCGACCCTTGCAGGACGGTGTCGGCGATCACGAGGAACCAGCGCCCTGCGACTCACCCTCCTGTAGCACGGGCTCGACAAGGCCGGTGAGGTCGTTGTAGTTGACCGGGCCGATGGCGCGTGCGGCGATGCGGCCCTGACGGTCGATGACGATCGTGCTGGGGATGGCCTTGGGCGGGACGGTGTCGCGGAATGCTTGGGCGATGGTGCCGGGCTGGTCGTACAGGCTCGGGTAGTCGACTTCCCGCTCGCGGTCGAACGCCTTGGCCGCAGTCCGGTCGTCTTTGATGTTGATCCCCAGAAACTCCAGTCCGGCCGCCTCGTGCTCGGCGTGGACCTCCTGGAGCACGGGGGTCTCGGCGCGGCAGGGAGCGCACCAACTGGCCCAGAAGTTGACCACGACTACGCTGCCCTCGTAGTCGGCCAGGCGCAGCGCGTCGCCTTCGAGGGTCTCGCCGCTGATCTGGGGGGCGGGCTGACGTTCCTCGGGCGCGAAGGAGGCGGTGGAGCCGTCACCCTGGATGTAGCGCTCCGCGGAAGTGGTGGAGTCGGCCCCCGCACCGCCGGCGCACCCGGCCAGTGCCGCCGCTACAGCGGCGGCGACAGCGCCACGCAGCAGCGTCGGGCCCCTCCTGGTCAGGGCGCGAAGCTGGGTAAAGGGCATGGTGAGGAACCTCGAAACGGCAGGTGAAAGCGGCACTGCTCCGATAACGACACAGTGTAGTAGATGCCGCTGAAGATCCCGCTGCCCCCCTGGCCGGGCCTGAGGGAGTGGCTTCTCCTCATCTCGCGGGTCGGAGCTTCCCTTTCGGCCGTGGGAAGAACCGCCTCGTGTAGGGGCGGTGGCGCCGTCTCAACCGCCAGGCGCCCCGTCCGGGCGGCCAGCAGGGGCGTGCGCGTGGCGAAGGGAGCCGCGGAGGGGCGCTGCCTGGCGGCGGTGAAGCACCCGTCCGCGGAAAAACTCTACAGTGGCCGGCACCCGGAGGGCGATGGTCGGGGGGAACACCGCCCCCAACGGGTGACGCGCCGGTTCTTGGACTAGCCCGCTTCGACGAACGCCTCGCGGAGGTAGTCGTGGACGGCGCGTTCGGGCACTCGATAGGAGCGTCCCACGCGGATCGCGGGGAGCGCACCGGAGTGGACCATTCGGTAGACCGTCATCTTGGAGACTCGCATGATCGTGGCGACTTCGGCCACGGTCAAGAACCTGACCTCGTCCAGCGGAGCCTTATTCCCACTCATCTTCCGATGCCCTCACTTCCGGACGTGAGCGTTCTCGTCCCTGCCTGTCGCCACCGTGACGCATCCTCGCCCGGACACGGAGACCTTCCCCTCGCCCGTCGCCACGCTGGTGTGCCGATCGGTAACTACTGACACGTCCGGTTTCAGGGTAAAACCGGGTGCACAGCATTGAAAGAGTGGTTTTACTGTCGGCCTGGCTACATGAGAGGGGCGGGCCAGATGAGGTTTAAGGGATGGGTATAACTGTTTCCCGTGTCACAGCAGCCCGGATCGTTGCAGTACATAGGCGCACAGCGGAAGGTAATCCTCGGTGAGGTAACCGTCGTCTAGCGGCACCGTTGTATGGATTTTTCCTTCGTATTCCCCCACGAAAAGGGCGGGGTCGTTGGAGTCGGCGAAGCCGATAGCAGGAATTCCCGCTTCCCCTGCCGCGCCGGCGAAACCGTGATCGGCGATGACCAACTGCGGCCACGGCTGCCCTGCGTCGGCCAGCGCGGCCAGCGCGGCCTGCATCGCGAACGGGTCGTGGCTGTGGCGAGGCAGCAGGTTGTCCACGACTATGCCGACTCCCTCTTCCCACACGAGAACCCGCCGTTCCGGAGGCACTTCCCCTTCGTAACCGTTGACTTCGTAGGAGAAGCCACCGGCCGCGGTGACGATCGGGCACCCGCGCTCGCGCAGTGCTGAGGCCCACACTTGGTAGGTTTCGAGCAGGTTTTTGGGGTGTCCCGTGGCGAACATGACCCGCTCTCGGCGACGCGCCGCTTCAGCCATCCGGTCGGCCAGCGCCTCAAGCGCATCGGCGGTGCGGTCGGGGTCGATGGTGTCGATGCCCCACCTGTAGTTCTCGTCGGCGACGACGCCACAGCTCTTGGACATCAGGGAGAGGACGTCGCTGTAGGACCACTCGTCGCTGTGGGTCAACCCGAACTGGTAGTACGGGTCACCCTCCACGAGGCGGCGGTAGTGCTTGAGATTGTTCTCCCTGGGCGTGTCGACCTGCCCCGCTATACCGGTGCGCACCATATGTTCGATCAGCTCCGCGCGGGAGGGCGGCGTGACCAATGGGCCCCCTTATCGGTCCGGAATCCGTGAATTCCGACATCCACGGATCATCGAGGCACCCTTATACCCGTTAACCGAAAATTTCAACGCACGTTGTCCAGATTGAGACCGCCCCCTTACTTGGCCTGTGGTGGGGGTCACAAATTGGGATCGAGCCCGTGACAGGGGAAGACCGCCTTGCGGGTGGCCTGGATCGCCCGGTCCACGGGGTCATCGGGGTCATAGCCGTCCTCGAACCGGCTGTAGCCGACCGTGCGGTTGTCGGTCATACGCAAGGGCGGAACTTCCCCGGTGCGGGTGTGAGCAAAGTCGCGCCAGGTTTCTGGGGTCATGGTGTCGGAGGCGATCGGTGAGCCGGCGGCCTCGGCGAGAAGGTGCGTCCATGCGCGTGGGACCACCTGGACCAGCTCGTAGCCGCCCCCGCCCATGAGCACCCAGCGCCCGCCCGCCGTCTCTTTGGCGAGCCGATGCAGCTCGGCGTAGGTCTGGCGTTGTCCGTCCAGGCTGAGCGTGAGGTTGGCGAGCGGGTCGAGCGCGTGCGTGTCACAGCCGTGCTGGGTGACCAGGATCTCGGGCTGGAGCTCGCGCAGCAGCGGCGGTACCACCGCGTGGAAAGCCCGCATCCACAGCCCGTCGTTGGTGCCGGCGGGAAGCGCCACGTTGACGGCGTAGCCCTCGGCGTTGGGGCCGCCGATCTCGTCTGGAGTACCGGTGCCGGGAAACAGGGTCGCCGGCGATTCGTGCAGGCTGATGGTGAGCACGCGAGGGTCGTCGTAGAAGCGCTTCTGCACCCCGTCGCCGTGGTGAACGTCGACGTCGACGTAGGCGACGCGCTTGGCCCCCTGCTCCAGCAGCCAGGCGATGGCGATCGCGGGGTCGTTGTAGACGCAGAACCCCCACGCGTGGTTGGGCATCGCGTGGTGCAGCCCGCCGGCGAGGTTGGCGGCGTGTTCGGCTTCGCCCCGCCACACGGCCCCCGCTGCGGCCACCGACGCGCCGGAGATGAGGGCCGCCGCGTCGTGCATCCCGGCAAAGACCGGGTTGTCGGGAGTGCCCAACGAATAGGGGTCGTCTGGGGCGAGCGTTTGGCCGGCGCGGCGCACCGCGGCGATGTAGTCGGGCTCGTGGACAAGTTCGAGCAACTTGTCGTCAGCGGGCTCGACGGGGACGAACGAGACACCGGCGGTGTCGAACACGCCGAACTCGCGAGCCAGCGCCATCGTCAGCTCGACCCGTACGGGCGCCAACGGGTGCTGGGGCCCGAAGTTGTAGGCGGTCAGTCCATCGTCCCACGCCACGCGCAGCGAGCAGCCCATGCGCCCCTCCCCCTGTTACAGATACCGATCCCGTGGCTCTCACACTAACGAAGGACGAGCCGCAACAACGGCAACGGGGCCCAGCCGAAGTCACCCTTGGGACAGCTCCTGGCTGCGGTCACGAGCAGCTTCAACGGCGTCGATGAAGGCCGAACGCACCCCGCCGCGCTCCAGTTCGCGCAGCGCGGCGATCGTGGTGCCGCCGGGTGAGCTGACCGCCTCGCGCAGCAGGCTCGGGTGCTCGCCGGAGTCGGTGAGCATGGCCGCGGCGCCACTGATGGTCTGGGTGACGAGTTGCTGTGCCGTAGCGCGGGGCACCCCCGTCAGCACGCCGGCTTCGATCATGGCCTCGGCGACGAGGTAAATGTAGGCGGGTCCGCTACCGGAGAGGGCCGTGACGGCGTCCATATGCTCCTCGGGCACCCGCACCACCTCACCCACCGACCGCATCAACCGCTGGGCGTGCTCGACCTGCTCGGCGGTGACACCGTCGGCCGCGGCGACAGCGGTCATGCCCTTGCCCAGCAGGGCGGGCGTGTTGGGCATGGCGCGCACGACGGCGACGTCGCCGGGCAGGCGCTCGCGCACGGTGGCGGTGGCTACGCCGGCGGCGACGGAGACGACCAGCCGGCCCGGCCCCATCTCGGGTGCGAGCTCGTCGAGGACGCTGACGAGCTGCTGCGGTTTGACGGCGAGGATGAGGACATCAGCGCGCTTGGCGGCGTCGGCCCCGGGAACCACGTCGATGCCGTAGCGCTCGCGCAGGTGCGCCGCCTGCTCGTGGCGAGGCTCGGTAACGAGTAGTTCGCCCTCGTCATAGCCGGTTGCCAACAGTCCGGCAAGCAGGGCCTCACCCATCTTGCCGCCACCAATGATCGCGATCATGAACCCAACCTTTCGACTCCCCCCACCGTAGCGGCGCGCCCGGGCGCGGGGCACATCGTGCGGCCCCCGCCGCGACCGGTGCCGCACGCCAAACACTCCAAGAAACGGCGCGCGGTCCCCGCTGCCTCAGGAAAACCCGAAAACCAAAAAACCGGACATCTTCCCACGGCAAACAACAAGAGAACCTAAAAGGATTTTCCTTTTTGCTATGGAGTTCCTCCTGCCTTGCGGCTCGATTAACTGAGAATATAAGGCGCGGTCACACCCAATGACTTCACTGGCGCGGCAGGCCGTTCCCGGTGCTCGTTGCGTCTGCCGGGAGCGGGCGCCCTATCGAGCCGACAACGGAAGGGGACGCAGTCGTGCGACGCGGCATCCTCGATCGCGCCACCAGCACCCCGTGGACCGCAGGCGGCACTACCACCGTTTCCCCGGCAGGCGGCGACACCACCCGCTGCCCGCCGTCCCCACGTCCCACCGGCACCGCCGAACAGAATCGCGCCGTCTCCTCGCGGCGGCGAAAGAAAAGCTCTTGCAGTGACTAGTCCATTCCATCGGTGACGGTTTTCTGCCGCCTTCCACGATCTCGCCCCCCCTTGCGTCGCGGCCCCATTCCCATCGCCTCCGCATCAGCTCACGCGCGTCCCGACCGGGTGCGCACTACCCGATGGCCGCCCCGACCAACTCCCTGACAGCGAGAAACCTCCCATCCCTATCTGGAGGAACCAATGCACCGTGTCCCCGTGCCCCCACGCGCTCGCAGCGCCGGCGCCGTGATCGCCGCCGCCTCGGTGACGCTGGCCCTGGCCTC
Source organism: Salinactinospora qingdaonensis (assembly GCF_039539445.1). NCBI lineage: Bacteria > Bacillati > Actinomycetota > Actinomycetes > Streptosporangiales > Nocardiopsidaceae > Salinactinospora > Salinactinospora qingdaonensis. The sequence goes on along the minus strand of NZ_BAABDD010000017.1, from coordinate 8,737 downwards.
CCCCGCACCGGCGACGGCCGACACGTGCGGCTATCCCTCGCCGCGCATCCGCGACATCCAAGGCAGCCACCACCTCTCTCCCCTTGACGGCTCCGACGTCAGCGACGTGCGCGGTGTGGTCACCGCGGTCGACTCCAACGGGTTCTGGTTCCAGGACCCCTGCCCCGACAGTGCCCCGGCCACCTCGGAGGGGCTGTTCGTCTACACCTCCAGCACACCGAATGTGGCGGTGGGGGACGAGATCTCGGTCGAGGGCACGGTCAGCGAATACCGGCCCGGCGGCTCCTCGACCGACAACCTCACCACCACCGAGCTCACCTCGGCTTCGGTCACCCACCTGGGCACCGCCTCCGTGCCCGCCCCCACCGTGATCGGCTCCAACGGCCGGGTGCCGCCGGACACGGTGATCGACGACGACGCCACCGGCAGCGTGGAAAGCTCCGGCAGCTTCGACGCCACCGCCGACGGCATCGACTTCTACGAGTCGCTGGAGGGCATGCGCGTCCAGCTCGACACCCCCGTTGCCGTCGGCCCCACCAACACCTACGGCGAGATCCCGGTCCTGGGCGACGACGGCACCAACGCCACCGTGCGCACCGCCCGCGGCGGGATCGTGCTGCGCCAAAACGACCCCAACCCCGAGCGTGTCCTCCTCGACGACGGGGTGGTCTACGGCGCCACCCCCGACGTGGACACCGGCGACCACTTCTCGGCCCCGGCGGTGGGCGTACTCGGCTACAGCTTCGGCAACTTCAAGCTCCAGCTCACCCAGTCGCTGTCGGGGGTGTCGGGCTCGTTGTCCCAGGAGACCACCAGCTCGCCCGGCTCCGGCCAGCTCGCGGTGGCCACTATGAACGTGCACAACCTCGACGCCAACGACCCGCAAAGCCAGTTCGACGCGCTGGCCGACCAGATCGTCACCAACCTCGCCGCGCCCGGCATCATCTCGGTGCAGGAGGTCCAAGACAACAACGGTGCCCAGGGCGGGCCTCCCGACGCCGACCAAACCTGGGGCGAGCTGATCGACGCTATCGACGACGCCGGCGGCCCCACCTACGACTACCGCCAGATCGACCCGAAGAACAACGCCGACGGCGGCGAGCCGCAAGGCAACATCCGCGTCGGGTTCCTGTTCCGCACCGACCAGGTGTCAGTTGCCTCCGGCCCCCACGGCGACGCCACCACCGCCGTATCGGTTTCCGACAGCGGGATCAGCGGCGACCGGGTGGCGCTGAGCCACAACCCCGGCCGCATCAAGCCGGGCGACTCCGCCTTCGACAACAGCCGCAAGCCCCTGGTCGGCAAGTTCTACTTCAACGGCGAGCCGCTGTTTGTCATCGCCAACCACTTCAACTCCAAGGGCGGGGACGAGCCGCTGTTCGGCCGCTACCAGCCGCCCAACCGCCCCAGCGAAACCCAGCGTGAGGCCCAGGCCCAGATCGTGGCCGACTTCTACGACGACATCGAGGCCGTCGACGCCGACGCCCGCGTCATCGTCGCCGGTGACCTCAACGACGTCGAGTTCTCCACCTCCGTGGGCACGCTCACTGCGGCGGGTCTGACGAACCTGCCCGCGACAGTGCCCGACGACGACCGCTACAGCTACATCTACCAGGGCAACTCCCAGGTACTCGACCATATCCTCATCTCGCCCGCCCTCGTCACCGCCGGCTACGACTTCGACATCGTCCACGCCAACGCCGAGTTCAGCAGCCGCCCCACCGACCACGACCCGCAGGTGGCCCGGCTGAACATCCCCTAGTTGTGATGCTCGGCGAGAGTGGGCGGTGGGGTGGAGTGGGTGAGTGGCCCGCCGTCGCCCCGCGGGCCGGCGAGTTCGCGAAACGATTCGAGGCACGGGCCAACGAAGAACGTCCCCCAACCGTTCGAATAACAGAACCCAGCCCCGCCTGCGGGGCTGGGTCTACCGGCGCATCGGGGCGCCCCGGCCGGTTCGGCCGGGGCGCCGCCGCGTGTCCGGGACGGGGCGGCGAGTGGGGAGGCTAACGCCGTCCCGCGATCGCTCGGGCGGCGAAAACGAGGTTGGCGGGGCGCTCGGCGAGGCGGCGGAGGAGGTAGCCGTACCAGTCGCGGCCATAGGGCACGTAGACGCGCACCCGTGCGCCCATACCGGCGAGGCGGCGCTGCTCCTCGGGCCGTGCGCCGTAGAGCATCTGGTATTCGAAATCGTCGGCCGAGCGCCGGTTGAGCGCGGCCAGTGTGCCCGCGATCTCGATAAGGCGCGGGTCGTGCGTGGCGACCATGGGAAACGCCGAACTCTGCATCAGCGTACGCAGCGCGCGCACGAAGGCCGCGTCGACCTCGCGGTGGCTCGTGTGGGCCACGGCGGGATCGAGAGCATAGGCGCCCTTACACAGCCGGATTCGGGCGCCCGGGGTGGCCATGGCCACAGCGTCGTCGTCGGTGCGGCGCAGGTAGGACTGGAGTACACACCCCAGCCACGGGAAATCGGCGCGCAGTACGCGGACCATGCGTAGCGTGGCGGAGACGCTTTCGGGGCCTTCCATGTCCAACGTGACGGTAGTGCCGGCCTCACGCGCCGCAGCGCAGATCCGAGCCACGTTGGCGGTAGCCAGTTCCTCCCCGTCGGCGCCCAGCCCCAGCCCTACGGCCGAAGGTTTAACCGAGACTTCTGCAGCACTGCTCAACCCCTCCTCGGACAGGCGGCGCAGCAGCCCGATGTAGGCCTCAGTGATCTGGGCCGCCTGCCGGGGGTGGGTCGTATCCTCCCCGAGATGGTCGACTGAGGCGAACAGTCCCTCCTGGGCCAGGGAAGCCACAACGGCGATGACAGTGTCGACCTCCTCCCCGGCCACGAACCGGTCGACCACGCCGCGCGCGAAGGGCGAGTTGGCGGCGAAGGCGCGCAACCGCCGACTCCCCGAAGCCGATAGCAGTGCCTGCCGGAGAACCATCGCATCGCTCCTTACGCACTCGCGACGTGCGGAGGGGTCGGCCACGCGGACCGGGGCCTCCAGCCTACGCCGGGACGGCGGGAATCACGGGCTAGACCGCCGGAGCGTCGCCGCGGCCAGCACGAGGGCGAGCAGGATGCATCCGGCGACGACGGTGACATCCAGCGCCAGGTCCCCCGAGACCTCGGCTGAAGTGGTGCTGACGATGTCGATGGCGTCGACGGCGTAGGACAGCGGCATGGCCCACGAGATCGCCTCCAGGACCTGCTGCATCTCCTCGCGCGGCGCGAACAGCCCGCACAGCAGCACCTGGGGCATGATGAAGGCGGGCATGAACTGCACGACCTGGAACTCGGTGCGGGCGAACGCGCTGGCGAGCAGGCCCAACGCCACGCCCAACAGCGCGTCGAGAGCGGCGATGAACAGCAACAGCGCCACCGAGCCCTCGACCTCGAATCCGAGTAGTAGCGCGGCTCCCACTGCAACGGTGACCTGGGCCAGCGTTACCAGGGTGAACGCGCAGGCGTAGCCCACCAGCAGGTCGAGCTTGCCGGTGGGCAGCGTCATAAGACGTTCCAGCGTGCCACTTTGGCGCTCACGCAGCGTGGCGATCGAGGTGACCAGAAACATCATCACGAACGGAAAGATCGCCAGCATGGCCGGGGCGATGCCGTTGAAGATCGCCTCGGAGTTGAAGACATAGCGCAGCAGGAACAGCAGCAGCGAGGGCACCACGAGGAGCAGGGCGACCGTTCGCGGATCGCGTCTGAGCTGGCGCAGGATGCGCAGCGCCGTCGCTGCGGTGATCGCCGGACTCACGTTCACTCCCCGTTCTCGTGGCTGTCGTGGCGACAGTCGGGCTGGGCGGATGCCATGCCTGCGGTGGTGGTCTCGCCGGTTCCCTCGCGCTCGATGAGTCGTAGGAACACCTGTTCCAGGTCGTCGACGCCGGTACGCCGGCGCAGGTGGTCGGGGCTGTCGGTGGCGAGGAGCCGCCCTTGGCGCATGAGCAGCAGCAGATCGCATCTGCCGGCCTCGTCCATGACGTGGCTGGACACCAGCAGGGTGACGCCGCGGCGGGCCAGGTCGGTGAACAGCGACCACAGTTCCTGGCGCAAGACCGGGTCCAGCCCGACCGTGGGTTCGTCGAGCACCAACAGCTCAGGCGAGCCCAGCAGCGCAATCGCAAGGCTGACGCGGGTGCGCTGCCCGCCGGAGAGGCGGCCGACCTCCTGGTGGGCCTGATCGGCCAGGCTCACCTCGGTGATGACCCGCTCGGGGTCGGAGCGCGGTGCGCGCAGCACAGCGGCGAAGTAGCGCAGGTTCTCGGCAACGCTGAGGTCGGCGTAGACCGAAGGGGTCTGGGCGGCATAGCCGATACGGTGGCGCAACTCCGGCGCGCCCGCCGGACGGCCCAAGACGGTGACCGTGCCCGCCGTGACGAGTTGCACACCCATGATGGCGCGCAACAGCGTGGTCTTGCCGCATCCGCTGGGCCCCAGCAGACCGACGACGCGCCCGGGCGGGATGTCGAAGTCCAGTCCGGCGATGGCCTCGCTGCCGCCGCGGCGCACCCGCAGTCCCTCGACATGCACCACCGAATCATAATTCTTCATACGTTGAATTTATGTCGGCGCTCTGCCAGGGTCAACGGCTGACCGGGCCTCGGCTCTGGCAAGGACCAGACGACATGGGCAAGGAGAGCGGAAGGCGCCGCCGGTGCTGCTCAACGGTCTTGCGACGCCCCCTTTGAACCTAAGTCACTTCGGAGGCACCTTCCGGGGGCTGGGGTGGCTCCAAAACGGCGCGCAGAGCGGGGGTGTAGATCTGGACGATCTCCTCGGGGGTGGCCGAGGCGAGAGGCTGCACACCGATGATGTGGCGCAGCAGCACCATGCCGAACAGTTGAGAGGCCATCATGCTGGCCCGCAGCGGAGAGACCTCGGCGTTGGTGGCCACGTGGTTGAGGATGACCGTCTCCATGAACTCCCGGATAGCTCTGGTGGCCGGCTCGTGGGTGGTGGCCGAACGCACCATGGCCAGCATCGGCGCCCGACCCTCGGGGTCCTCCCAGATGCTGAGGAAAAACCGGACGATCGTCTCGGCACGGTCGCCCTCGCTTTGGCCGATCACCCGCCATAGGGCCTCGCGCGGGTTGAGGGGCAGTTGCATCGCCGCGGTGAAAACGTCCTCTTTGGTGCCGAAGAAATGGTGCACCAAGGCCGGGTCGACACCGGCGGCGCGAGCGATCCCGCGGATGGTCGTGCCGTTGTACCCCTTGTCGGCGAACTGCTCGCGCGCCGCGTCGAGAATCTGTTCCCTGGTCTGCGTGGCGCCAGGACGCCGTCCCGTTCGTGGCATCGGTGGTGGGCTCTGCGCTGGTGCGACTGTCGAGCCGTACTCCGTTTCGCGTTCATCGGTTGTGCTGCCGGACCGGCGGGCCCCGGAGGAATGCGGGGAAGGGAGGTCAGGACTCCGCGACGACCGTGCCGTCGGTGGCGACGGAGAAGAGCCGGGGCGCGGAGTCGTCGGGCCGGCGCCGCATGGCGATGCGTTCCCGGCGATTGGCGCCGGTAGCGGTCTCGTAGGCCCGCCCGCCTTGTTCTTCGGAGGATAACGGCCGCTGCGTGGACGCGGCATGCTCGGGGGCGGGCCCCCACGCTCCGGCGAAGTGCAACCGGGTGAAGGCGAGCGCCTCGGCGAGGTCGAGTTGACGCGACTCCCGGTCGGCCGCCTTGCGGGTATTGACCTCCAGGACGAGTTGTCCCCGGTAGCCCGAGGAGGCCAGGTGTTCCAACACCTCGACACAGGGCTGGGTGCCACGCCCCGGGATGAGATGCTCGTCAAGGTTTTGCCCTCCCATACCGTCGGCGAGGTGGACGTGGGAGAGCCGGTCACCGAGCCGCTTGGCCATGTCCATAGCGTCGGAACGCGACATCGCGGTATGGGAGAGGTCGAGGGTGACGTCGGGGTAATCGCGGTCGAGGGGGTTCCAACTGGGCGAGTAGGGGACGACCTCTCGGCCGCGCATATGCACCGGATACATATTCTCGACCGAGAAGACGACGTCGGTCTCCTCGCTCATCCGCTGGATACCGGCCTCGAACTCCTTGGCGTAGTCGCGCTGCCAGCGAAACGCCGGATGCACGACGATCGTCGACGCCCCCAGGGCCTCGGCCATCTCCTTGGAGCGCACCAGCTTGCCCCACGGATCGCGCCCCCACACCCGCTGCGTGAAGATGAGGCACGGCGAGTGCACCGCGGTGATGGGAATTTGGTGGTAGTCGGAGAGTCGGCGCAGCATGTCGATGTCCTGGCTGACCGGATCGGTCGACACCAGGACTTCCACGCCGTCGTATCCGAGCTTCGCGGCGATCTCGAAGGCCGCCGGAGTCTTCTCCGGGTAGACCGACGCCGTCGAGAGCACGACCGGCGCCTCGGGAACCTGGATAGCGCTCACTTCGTCAACCCTATGCGCTCGAAGGAAAGTTGGCTCGCACAGCGGGGGTACCGCTATCGTCCGGCAGGTGAGCACTACGCTGCGCGGAGCGATCCCCAGTCCGAACATATGGAACAGTCCGCGGATCTACGAGTTGGAGAACCGCGCGGTCGATCCCGACGGTGTCATCGACGCGGCTATGGCCGAGCTCCGGGGGATCGAGGGGGCCCACGTGCTCGATGTGGGCTGCGGCACCGGATTCCACCTGCCCGGGTTCGCCGCGCACGCTCGGCGGGTCATCGGAGTGGAGCCCCACGTTGACCTCGCCGCGGCGGCACGGACCCGTTCGCGTGGGCTGACGAACGTGACCGTGCGGACGGGAGTGGCCCAGCGGCTGCCGGTGGCCGACGCCTCGATCGAGGTCGCCCATGCCCGCTGGTCCTACTTCTTCGGCCCGGGCTGCGAGCCGGGACTGCGTGAACTGTCCCGGGTCATGCGGCGCGGCGGGTTCGCGTTCGTTATCGACAACGACGCCACCCGCAGCACGTTCGGTGGCTGGTTCCAGCGTTTTCTTCCTTCCTATGACCCTTCACAGGTGGAACGGTTTTGGGCGCGACATGGATTCCAGCGCAGGCCGTTGACGATGCGCTGGCGGTTCGAGGCACGCGCCGATTTCGAGGCCGTGGTGGGGATCGAGTTTCCGCCGTGGCTGGCGGCCGAGATCATCGCCTCGCATCCAGGGCTCGAAGTAGACTACGCGCTCAACCTGTGGTGGCGGGAATATTGAACAGCGCCGGCGCAGCCGATGGCGCACGCGCGGCCCACGAAAGGAACGAGGGGTGCGGAGCTGGTTGCTTGATTGTTCAATAACGAGTAATTCTACGATGAAGTATTCACCATGAAGTCGGCGGAGTGGGTGCGCAGGGCGTCTTGTACAGGAGTGCGCTGAACTGGCTCCATGCGGGCATCCTGCCCGTAGCCGCCCGCCAACTGGCTACCGGCATCACCCTTGTTGAGGGGCCGGCGGCCGCACGGTTGCCTACTGCCGCGTCTCCAGCGCCGATCAGGAGCCCGACCTACAGCGCCAGGCGGGCCGGGTCGCCACCGAGTGCACCCAACGCAGCGTCGTCCTGGGTGCCACCGTCACCGAAACCGGCTCCGCCCTCAACGGAAACCGCCCCAAGCTCCACGCGCTGCTGCGCGATGCGTCGGTGTCCACGATCGTGGTCGAACACCGCGATCGACTGTCCCGCTTCGGCACCGAGCACGTGGAATCGGCCCTGGCCGCCTCGGGGTGGACGCTGGTCGTGCTTGAGGACACCGAGGTTGAGGACGACCTGGTCCGCGATGTCACCGAGGTGCTGATGTCGATGTGTGCCCGGCTGTACGGGCGAGGCTCGGCGCGGCGCCGCGCGCGAGCCGCCGTGGAGACCGCCCGCAGCGCAGAGGAGAGCCCGGCGTGACCCCCACCACCAGGCGTACCTGTTCGCGCTGGAGCCCACCACCGAACAGGCGCAGGCGTTGGCCTCGCACGACAAGGTCCAGCGCAAGCTGCGGCGCGCCCAGCGGCAGGCGTCGCGCCGCACAGGCCCCGACCGGCGCACCGGGCAGATGCCGTCGGACCGGTGGCGCAAAGCCCGCGCGGTGGCCGACACCGGCATGGGCGAGGTGTGCCGCCAACTCGACTACAAGGCCACCTGGAAGGGCCGGGCCCTGGTGGTGGCCGACCGGTGGTTCCCCTCGTCCAAAACCTGCAACGACTGCGGCGCGGTGAAAGCCAAACTGCGCCTGTCGCAGCGGACCTTCGCCTGTGAGGCGGGCGGGGCGTGTGGCTGAGCTGAACACGCGCCGCAGCCACAGCTCGCCGGCTGAAAGCTGGCACTCCGGACAACGAAACCGCGCGACACAGCCCCACCTGCACAGCCGCCGCTATCGGGCGACAGCGGCACGTGAAATGTTTACTCCTTTTCCCCTGGGTCAGAAGGAAGAGATATAGCTGTTCGACCTGCATCCGTGGCACGCCTGGGGCCCTGCTCAGCGGTCACACCCACCCACGTCCGTGCCACGATCTCTGAAACGCGCAAGGAGATCGCCCTGGCCCCCAGCCCCGAAGATGATCGACCGACCGTTCCCCTCAACGAGGACGAGAACAGGGTCTTCGACGCGATCGTGGCGGCTGAGACCCGCCTGAACCACCGCATCGGACTGTCCAACCTGGTGGCCGGCCTCAGTCCCCATTACCTTTTAGAGCAGTCCCGCAATGGGACTCCCGGCCTCTGGTCCCGGTATGACTGTGTCCCCCTGTCACCGATGATCCGGGGGGTGGTGTCACCGGGCACCAGAGGCGCCGCACGACCGCTGA
>NZ_BAABDD010000016.1:0-114157 GCF_039539445.1 Salinactinospora qingdaonensis | reverse complement strand
TCGTGGCGATCATGCCCCGACCACCGCCCCTCTCCCACCGTGCACAGACCCACCCCCAACCGAAACCACCCCGCCACCACCCCCACCCACCACTTACCCTCACCGCCCAACGTCGCCACCGGCCCCCAACGCACAGCACCGGTCTCCGAACTCCCCACCCACCGGCTGCTGTCGCCGCCTCCCGTCGCCACCCCCAGCCCGAATCGGCAGCACCGACAACTCGAGGCCCCAGCCACTAGCCGCCCCCGCCACCAGCACCCCCACGGGCGATCACCACCCCGCCACCCCACCCGCCGGCCGCCTTCGCCGCCCTGCGTCGCCGTCGGAAACCCCAGTGCACAGTGGCGGTCTCCGAACTCCCCACCCACCGGCTGCTGTCGCCGCCTCCCGTCGCCACCCCCAGCCCGAATCGGCAGCACCGACAACGAGGCCCGAGCCACCACCCGCCCCCGCCACCAGCACCCCCACGGGCGATCCCACCCGCCGGATCTACCTCGGCGCCGCCCCCACCTCCACCCCACCTCCACCCCACCTCCCCCACTCACCGTTCGCCTTCGCCGCCTCCCCAGCGCACACCACCGACACGCAGCCCCTCTCCCCATCGCTCGCCCTTACCTTCCGCCCCTCGCTGTCCTCCCCGGCCGGTTCGGTTACGGTTCGTCCAGCGCACACCATCGGTATCGGGAAACCTCCTCATGGGTGTGACGCGGCTCCCTCATCGTGTGGGCATAATCGGGCAGGGGCGCGTTGTTTCTTTCGCTGCCGACCCGCTCTCCAGACTCGAAGGGCAAGCCCCGCGCACTCCACGCGCGCGGGGCGGGAAGAGACATATGGCCGCATGGTTCACCGCTCACGTTGTTGCCACCGGTCGGTTACCGCTGTTCAGCTTCTTCGTGGCCTTCGTGGTCGGCTTCCTGCTCATCCGGCTGAGCGTGCGTCTGATCCGCGCTAAGGTGCGCTGGTGGCCGGGTAACGTCCGCGCCGGTGAACTGCATATCCACCATGTGGTGTTCGGGATCGCCTTCATGCTGTTGGGCGGTGTCGCCGCCCTGCTCGTGACCGAACGCGACGGGTGGCCCATCATTGTCGCGGCGGCTCTGTTCGGTTTGGGGGCCGCGCTCGTCCTCGACGAGTTCGCCCTCATCTTGCATCTCCGCGACGTCTACTGGACCGAGAAGGGGCGCACCTCGGTCGATGCGGTGTTCGTCGCCGTCGCCCTGTCCGGCATCCTCCTCATCGGCATCCGCCCCTTCGGGTGGGACGAGATCACCCACGGCGGTCCCCGGGACGGCGTCGTCGAGGTCGGCCTTGTCGCGCTCGCTCTGGTGAACCTTGCCGGTTCGGTGGTGAGTCTGCTCAAGGGCAAGATCTGGACGGGGCTGGCGGGCGTGTTCGTGCCGGTGATATCGCTGGTCGCCGCGGCGCGCCTGGCCGTGCCAGGTTCTCCTTGGGCGCGCTGGCGCTACCAACCGGGCTCGCGCACGCTCACGCTGGCTGTGCACCGCGACGAGCGGCTACGCCGGCCCATCATCCGACTCAAGATCCGGTTCCAGGAGATGATCGCCGGCCGTCATGACCTTATCGCCGAGCCTCAAGTCGAGTTGCCTCCCGTGGCGCACGCGCCGCAGCCGGCCCCCGGTGCGCCCCGAGCCTGAGGAGAGGATTGTTCCCATAGGGTTGCAGGTGTCATGGCATTAACCAGAGGCTCCAGCCGCCACCAGCGGGGGCTGACGATCGGTGTCGACATCGGCGGCAGCAAGGTCGCCGCCGGCGTTGTCACACCCGCGGGCCGGGTCTTGGCGCGGGCGCGCCTGGAAACCCCGCACCGCAGTAAGAGCCCGAAGATCGTCGAGGACACCATCGCCGAACTCGTGGCGAAGCTGCGCCTGGACTACCCGGTCAACGCCGTGGGGGTGGGGGCAGCCGGCTTCGTGGACGAGCAACGCGCCAACGTGCTGTTCGCCCCCCACCTGTCGTGGCGGGATGAGCCGCTGCGCGACGCGCTGCGCACGCGCTTGGGTCTTCCCGTGGTGGTGGAAAACGACGCCAACGCCGCGGCGTGGGCCGAAGTGTGTGCGGGCGCGGGGCGCGACGCCAGCGACGTCGTGGTCGTCAACCTCGGTACCGGCATCGGCGGTGCGATCGTCGTCGACGGCGTGCTCCAGCGCGGGCGCAACGGCCTGGCCGGCGAGTTCGGTCACATGCTCGTGGTGCCCAACGGGCACCGCTGCGAGTGCGGTAACCGGGGGTGCTGGGAGCAGTACGCCAGCGGTAACGCGCTCACCAGGGAGGCTCGGGAGTTGGCGCTGGCCGAGTCCCCGGTGGCTCGCGGGCTGCTCCAGGCCGCCGGCGGCGAGCCCGCCCGTATCACCGGTCCGATGGTCACCGAGCTCGCGCGCGAGGGCGACCGTGCCTGCACCGAACTGTTCGAGGATGTCGGAACCTGGCTCGGTGTAGGGCTGGCTAACCTGGCCGCCGCCTTCGATCCGGAGTTGTTCATCATCGGCGGCGGGGTATCGGCGGCCGGCGAGCTCCTCCTCGCCCCGGCGCGAACAGCCCTTGGCCGCCACTTGACCGGACGTGGCCACCGCCCCGAAGCCCAGGTTGTCACCGCCGCGCTGAGCAACGAGGCCGGGATCATCGGCGCCGCCGATCTCGCTCGCGACGCCTTGCCGCGCTGGCGGCAGGGCCGGAGGCAGGCGCGGTTGCCTCGCCCGCGCTTCCTGGCCCGCGCTTGAGGAACGCGCGGTCTTCCCCAGCTACCGTTTCTCCTGGGCTGCGCTCCCGCCCCCGCGCGTCGGTGATCGGGCGTGCGCCGGTGTGGCACGTCACCGCCCACCGACCGAACCCCGTTCTAGTTTGGGTGGGGTCTGATCTGTAGAGTGCCGGTCATGGAGCTGAATGGAGTTGCCGCCCTCGTTTCCGGGGGTGCGAGCGGGCTGGGCGAGGCCACTGTCAAAGAGTTGGCTGCCGCCGGAGCGACCGTGATCATCGCTGACCTCAACGCCGAGCGCGGCGAGGAGTTGGCCAAGAACCTCGGCGGGGTTTTCGTGTCCACCGACGTTTCCGACGAGGAGCAGGTCCAGGCCGCAGTCCAAGCGGCGGTCGACACTGGCAAACCGCTGCGGGTAGCTGTCTCCTGCGCCGGGATCGGCTGGGCTAACCGCACCGTCGACCGGCAGGGCACCCCCCACGACCTGGCGTCCTACCGGAAAGTCATCGACGTCAACCTGATCGGGACGTTCAACGTGCTGCGCATCGCCGCGGCTGCCATGGGCAAGACCGAACCTGTCGGCCCCGACGGCGCGCGCGGCGTCATCGTCAACACCGCGTCGCTAGCGGGGATCGAGGGGCAGATCGGCCAGATCGCCTACTCTTCGTCCAAGGGAGGCATCATCGGTATGACCGTCCCTGCCGCCCGTGACCTCGCGGCCATCGGTGTTCGGGTGAACACCATCGCACCCGGCATCCTTGACACCCCCATCTACGGCAAGGGGGACGACGCCGAGGTGTTCAAGCAGCAACTGGCGGCGCCGGTGCCTTTCCCCAAGCGACTGGGCACCGCCGAAGAGTTCGGTCAGCTCGCCCGCGCTCTCATCGAAATCGACTACCTCAACGCCGAAGTCGTCCGCTTGGACGGCGGCCTGCGCATGCCACCGAAATAGGAGAGGGCAGTCATGTCTGAGGCAACCGAAGAGGTTCACTACACCGCAGCGGACGGTGTCGCTGTCATCACCATCAACCGGCCCCGTGCCAAGAACGCCGTCAATGGCGCGGTGGCCCAAGGCATCGCCAAGGCCCTGGACGACCTCGACGCGCGGCCCGACCTCAGAATCGGCATCATCACCGGGGCCGGCGGCACGTTCTGTGCCGGTATGGACCTGAAGGGCTTCCTCGAAGGCGACATGCCCACCGTCGGCGACCGCGGTTTCGGCGGCTTTGCGCAGCGCCCGCCGCGCAAACCGCTCATCGCCGCTGTCGAGGGATATGCGCTCGCCGGCGGGTTTGAAGCGGTCTTGGCGTGCGACCTGGTCGTGGCGGCCGAGGACGCCACATTCGGCATCCCCGAGGTCAAGCGCGGCCTCGTTGCCGCCGGCGGCGGCCTGCTGCGGTTGCAGCACCGCATCCCGCGCAACATCGCCATGGAGTTCGCTCTTACCGGAGACTTCCTGCCCGCCACCCGCGCCGCCGAACTCGGCCTGGTCAACCGGCTCACCTCCAGCGGCGGCGCCCTGGAAGGAGCCCACGAGCTGGCCGCACGAGTGGCCGCCAACGCTCCACTGGCGATCACCGCCTCCAAGCGCGTCATCGTCGAGTCCGACGACTGGTCCAGCGACGAACAGTGGCAGCGCCAAGAGGAGATCACGGCCCCGGTCTTCAGCAGCCAAGACGCCATGGAGGGCGCCGCCGCCTTCGCTGAGAAACGCCAACCCGACTGGAAGGGCGCCTGACCCGCGTTCGCACGGTCCGGCCCGCGCGTCGCCTCCTCACCGCGGGCCGCGCTCGGCCCTTCCCCGGCCACGCCTTCCGGGGAGGGGCCTGCCGGCCGGCGTCGCAGCGTCCCGCTCGCCCGCGGGCCCGTCACGCCCATACTCCCCTTCACAAGGGGAAACCTGGCAGTCTGGTATCCGGGACGAGAGCGAGGCCACCCCCTGCCCCCTCGGTGGGGTACAGCGGCCCTAACGTCCCCGCAGCGGCTGGCGACGTCGACTGACAGGGGCAACGCGATGGCGACCACCGGCGAGCAGCCTTCCCCCTCCCGCACTACCGATGCCGCGCCTTCGGCGACCCCGCCCGCCATTGGTCTGGAGCACCTCACCAAGATCTACCGCTCCCGCGCCGGGGTCGTCACCGCCGTACGCGGCGTCGACCTCGCCGTCGAACGCGGCGAGTTCCTCTCCCTGCTGGGGCCGTCGGGCTGCGGTAAAACCACTGTCCTTCGCCTCGTCGCCGGCTTCGAGACCCCCACCTCCGGGACTGTGCGCCTGGCCGGCGCCGAGGTCACCGATCGGCCACCGCACCGGCGCGACGTCAACATGGTCTTCCAGAGTTACGCCCTGTTCCCCCACATGACCGTCGTCGACAACGTCGCCTTCGGGCTCCAGCGCAAGCGCCTTGCCCGAGCAGAGGTCAAGCGGCGGGTCCGCGAGATGCTGGACCTCGTCGAACTCGACGCCTGGGCCGGCCACAAGCCCGGCCACCTCTCCGGAGGTCAGCAGCAGCGCGTCGCGCTCGCCCGCGCGCTGGTCAACCGCCCCAGCGCGCTCCTGCTGGACGAACCGCTCGGTGCCCTCGACCGCAACTTGCGCCAGACTATGGGCACCGAACTCACCCGCATCCAACGCGAGCTGGGCCTCACCTTTGTCCACGTCACTCACGACCAGAGCGAAGCGCTCGCCCTGTCCGACCGCATCGCCGTCATGAACGCGGGAACCGTCGAACAGCTCGCTCCTCCCGCCGAGATCTACGAGCGCCCCGCCACCGCCTTCGTCGCCGGATTCCTCGGCACCTCCAACCTGCTCGCCGGGGTGGTGGCGGACCGCGAGGGGGTCGAACACGCTCTCCTCGACATCGGAGCCGGCCGGCGCCTGCGGGTGCGTAGCCACGCCCCCGAGGGGGCCCGGCTGCACGTCACGATCCGCCCTGAGAAGATCAGCCTCAGCACGACCGAGCCCGATACCGCCACTGACCGGCTGTCCGGCACTGTGCGCGAAATCGTCTACCTGGGAGCGAGCACTCACTACACCGTCGACGTCGGTCAGGGCACCGAGATCGTGGCCCACCGCCAAAACACCGCCAACGCCGGCAACATCGCCGAACGCGGCGACACCGTGTGGCTGTCCTGGCGCGGCGAACACGCCTACGTCCTGCCCCGGTAGGCCCCGGAATGGATGACCACGGCGCGCCCTCCCCGCGCCCCGCCCGCCACAGTCGCCGTGACCTGTTGCGTTACAGCGGCCTAGCCGCGGCGTCGACGCTGGCGGGGTGCGCTATCGAGGGCCGCACCATCGAGCCCGTCTCCCCCGAGCGGTACTGGGCGGGTCGCAGCCGCAACGGTCACCTCCGGTTCGCCAACTGGCCGTTGTACATGGACCCGCAGCGAACCCCGCTCACCCTGTTCCGGCAGCGCACCGGTATCACCGTCGACTACGACGAGACCATTCAGGACAACGCCTCCTGGTTCGGCCGAATCCGACCGTTGTTGGCCGAGGGGGTCGATATCGGCGCCGACCTCATGGTCATCACCAACGGCCTGGAGTTCAACCGGCTCAAAGCGCTGGGCCATCTCGCCCCGCTCGACCACGAGCTGCTGTCCACCTACGCCCAGTACGGCGCCGACCGCTACAAGCACACCTCCTACGACCCCGGAAACCGTTTCAGCGTCCCCTACGCTTCCGGCATCACCGGCATCGCCTACCACCCCGATCTCGTCGGCCGCGAGATCACCTCGTTCGACGACCTGTGGGACCCGGCCTTCGCCGGCCGGGTGGGCATGCTGGGGTCCCCGCAAGAGATCGCCAACGTCGCCCTGCTGCGCAACGGTGTAGCCCCGGCCGATTCCACCCCCACCGACTGGGAGAACGCCGCCAAAGCGCTCACCCGGCAGCGCGACCGCGGTATCGTGCGCGCCTACTACCAGCAGGACTACATCCAGCCGCTCACCAGCGGCGAGCTCTGGCTGAGCATGGCCTGGTCGGGCGACGTCTTCCAGCAGAACACCGTCGAAGGCGCCAACCTGCGGTTCGTGATCCCCCGGGAGGGGGCCACGATCTGGACCGACAACATGGTCATCCCCATCACCGCCAAGAACCCCGTGGACGCGATCACCCTCATGGACTTCCTCTACACTCCTGAGGTCGCCGCCGAACTGGCCGAGTACATCACCTACGTCGCCCCGGTGCCCCAGGCCCAGCGCGTCGTCGAGGAGCGGGCGCGCGCGGCCTCGGCAGAGCGGCGGCGATCCCTGCAACGCCTCGCCCAGAGCCCGCTGGTGTTTCCCACCGAACGGGACTACGCCCAACTGCACAACTACGTGCCACTACCGGCCGGCGAGTCGCAGCGGTTCACCTCCCTGTTCCTCGCCGTCACCCAGGCGTGACGCCTGTGAGAACCGCCCGAGCCACCCCTTACCTGCTGGTGCTGCCCGCCTGGATCTGGCTGGCGATCCTGTTCGTGATGCCCCTGTGCGGCATGCTGTCGGTGTCGCTGATGACCGGCAACGTCATCGACGGCTTCACCCAGACCTGGCACGTCGCCACCTACGCCGACGCCCTCGCCCGGTACTGGCCCCAACTGCTGCGCTCGTTGGGCTACGGGCTGTGCGCCACGGTGCTGTGCCTGGTCATCGGCTACCCCGTCGCCTACTGGATCGCTTTTCGCGCCGGCCGCCACACCTCGACCTACCTGCTGCTGTTGCTGCTGCCGTTCTTCGTCGCCCAGATACTGCGCACGATCTCGTGGCGGTTCGTCCTCGGCGACAACGGGGTCGTGTTGGCTCCCCTCAAGCACATCGGCCTACTCCCCGAGAGTGCCCATATCCTCAGCACCGCCACCGCCGTCATCTTCGGCTTGGCCTACACTTTCCTGCCGTTCATGGTGCTGCCGATCTACGCCGTGCTGCGACGCATCGACCACCGGGTCGTCGAAGCCGCCCGCGACCTCTACGCCGGCCGATGGGCGACCTTCGGCCGCGTGGTGGTGCCCATGTCGCTGCCCGGCGTGTTCGCCGGTGTCCTCATGGTCTTCGTCCCCACCAGCGCCGACTATGTCAATGCCGCCGTGCTCGGCGGCACCCACACCACGATGATCGGTACCATCATCCACGCGCAGTATCTGGTCACCAACACCTACCCCATGGCGGCAGCACTCACGTTCGCGCTCCTGGCCGCCCTGTTGCTGGCTATCTTCGGCTATGCCCGAGCGCTGGGGACCGAACGGGTCATGGCCGTAGCGGCAGGGCGGACACCATGACCGTCCCCCACCGCCGGCCTCGCGTCGACTGGGGCAAGTACGTCACGTGGGCCGTGCTGGCGTGGCTGTTCACTCCCATCGTCGCCATGGTCGCGTTCAGCTTCAACGACATCACCGGCCGGCACAACGTCCGTTGGGAGGGCGTCACCCTCAAGTGGTACGGGCAGGCCTTCGCCTATCCCGACCTCAACGCCGCCTTGCTCAACACCGCCCTCGTCGGCGGGCTCACCATGCTCATCGCCGGCACCGTCGGCAGCCTCCTCGGCCTGGCCCTGGGCCGTCACCGCTTCCACGGCCAACGGGCGACCACCCTCGTCATGGTCGCCGCTGTCTGCGCGCCCGAGGTCGTCGTGGGCGCGGCGCTGCTGTCGCTGTTTTTGACCGTGAACGTCGCCACCGGCCTGGTAACCACCGTGCTCGCCCACGTCATGTTCACCGTCTCCTTCGTGGCGATCACCGTGCGGGCCCGAGCCCTGACCCTTGATCCCCGCCTCGAAGAGGCCGCCCGCGATCTCGGCGCCGGCCCCTGGGCGACGCTGCGCCTGGTGACACTGCCGATGCTGTCCCCGGCCATCATGGCGGGCGGGCTGCTCGCCCTCGCGCTGTCCGTCGACGACTTCATCATCACCACCTTTGTCAGTGGCGAGATGACCACGTTCCCGCTGTGGATCTGGGGCGCCACCCGCCTTGGTATCCCGCCGCAGGTCAACGTCATGGGAACGCTGATTTTCGCCGTCGGGGGCCTCCTGGCCCTCACCAACGCCCTCCTAGCCCGGAGCCGCCGCGCGGGCCGCGGCCTATGACGCTCCATGACAATCGTCATGGTCGGCGCCCCACCATCTCTCACCCCGCACTGGTGACAGCCGCCTCTGCCCGCCCCGCCGGCACCGCAGCACCATGGAGCCATGACCACGACTCGACAGGCTCCCCCACCGAGGCCACCACCCCCACCGAGCCCGCCATCAGTGCCGGGGACCGCTACATCGACACCGAGTTGGCCGTCAGCGCCATGACCGCGGGCGAGAGCCCCCTCACCGGGCGCGAGACCGACGTGCTGCGCGCCGCCGCCGACGGTTCCCCCGTGGCGGCGATCGCCCGCCTCCTGCACCTGACCGAGGGCACCGTCCGCAACTATCTCTCCAGCGCCATCACCAAGACCGGCGCCGACAACCGCATGGCCGCCGGCCGCACCCACCCCAAGAGATGGGCTGGCTCTAGGGGCCTGCCGGCGGTGGAAAAAGGGGCGGTGAAGCTGGGGCGCTACAGGAACCGCAGCACCAGCATCGCTGTGTCGTCGGTGTGGCCACCGGGAGCGAAGTCCTCCAGGTCGCGTTCGATCCGGGAGATCACCGCCTGGGCGGTCAAGCCGGAACAGCCCGCGAAGATCCGGGTCAGCCCCTCGTCGCCGAGCATGTCGTTGTCGTTGCGGCGCTCGGTCACCCCGTCGGTGACGGCCAACAGCACCTCGCCCGGAGCCACCTCAACGGTTTCGGTGAAGAAGTCCACGTCCTCGAACGCGCCCAGCAGCGGCTGGGACGTGGCCAACGCCGTCACCTCGCCGCTGCGACTCAGCCGCAGCGGCAGCGGATGCCCCGCCGAGACCAGCCGAATCCGCATGCCGCCGGCGGAGCCGTCGGCGGCCACGATCGGCGTCATCTCCCCGTAGAGCATCGTCAGGAAGCGCGTGGTCGTCGTCTCGTCCAGGATCGCCATGTTCAGCCGATGCATGATGTGAGCCGGCGAAAAGCCCTCCCGGGCCAGAGCGCGCAGCGTGTGGCGGGCCAGGCCGGTGACCGCCGCCGCCTCCGGCCCCGTGCCGCAGACGTCACCGATCGCGAAGCACCATCGGCCGTCAGTGGCGAACACGTCGTAGAAGTCGCCACCTACCACGGTCCGTTCGCCCGCCGGCTGGTAGAACACCGCGTGATCCACCCCCGGGATATCGGGCTCCTTCTCCCGCGCCGGCAACAGGCTGCGCTGTAGCGCCTCGCTCATCGACGTCTGGTTGGCGTACAGGCGGGCGTTCTCCATCGCCGACGACACCCGCTGAGCCAGATCGTCGGCGACGTTGACGTCCTCGTGGGTGAACTCGCTGTCGGGCCGCTGGCCGATCGTCAACCGTCCTAGCTCCCGCCCGTGCGCCACCAACGGGATGCTGATCGCCGGTGCCGTGGCCAGTTCGGTCGTCAACTCGTCGTCGATACCGGCCCGAATCAGCTCCGCGCGCCGCCACAACGGCCCCGGCTCCTGCTGCTGGCGCGGCGGCAACTCGGTCACCAGGTTGCGTAGCACATCGGTGTAGTTCTCGTTGTGGTGCGTCGCATGCGCCAGCCGCCACGTCCCCAACTCGCCGATCGTGTGCACCACGCACCACTCGCCCAGCCGCGACGTGGTCAACTGGGCGGCCAGCGCCGCCGTCATCTGCTCGTCCAACGTGCCGGCCAGCAAGTCGCTGGCCTCAGCGAGGAAACTCAACGAGGCCCGACGGGTCAGCTCCACCCGCGCCAACCGGGCCCGCTCCACCGGAAGCGCGATCCGGTCGGCTCCATCCTGGAGCCGCTCGGCCGCCGCCTTACCGAAATGGCGGATTCGACGCGAGGCCACACCGATCAGGCCGGTGATGCGTCCCTCTACGATCAACGGCGCCGTCACCAGGGAACGCATCCCCGCCGCCGCCAGCCGTCCCCGGTGGGCGCGCGCCAACATCAGGTCGTCGTTGATCACGGGCCCGGGCTCGGGAGCTGCCGAGGGGAAGGTTTCCTCCGTCCGACTGCGGAACGGTCGCCACGGCCCCGAACTCAACCCCACCGCGGTGCGCACCTCCCACTCGGTCTCGTCGGTGGTGGCCAGCGCGATGTAGGCCGCGTCTCCGCCCAATGCCGCCTTCGCGTACTCCACTGTGCGTTCCAGCAACTCCTCCATGCTCAGCCGCGCCGCCAGCGCGGCGTCGAGCGCGGCCCAAGGGTTGGTGCGCTTGCCGCGCCCGCGCTCCCGCGAGCTGTGCGAGGACGTCGGTGGGGCCAACGACGAGCGGGCACTCGTCTGCGGCTCGGTGTCTGCCACCCGGAACCAGACCGCCTTGTCGTCGGCGCTGTAGCTCACGCCCCAACTTGAGGCGATCGCTCCGGCCAGCGCCAACCCCAGCCCGCCGCTGCGGGTCTCGTCGCCCGGTGACGTCGAGGCGTCGATGCGCAGCGCTCCCACCGTCGGAACGGTACGCTCAGGGACACGGTCGGCCACCACGACTTCCACCGCCTCAGGCAGCCGTCGCACGGACAGCTCAACCGTGGTTTCAGCATGGACGATGGCGTTGGTCACCAGTTCGCTGACCAACAGGATGACGTCGTCGGATGTGCGCTCGGCCTCCCAATCGCGCAGCGTCTCCCGCACGAACTCGCGAGCCTCGCTCACGGCTTCCAGGCTGGGGGAGAACTCCTTGTAGGCAACCTTTATCGCGTCATGTGGCATCGTGAAGCCATGGGGTTTCGTCTCGTAAAGTTGCGATCGGGGCGGAGCGCGGGACGGAACAACGCACAAGCGTGCGCTCGTATCCCCTCATTATGTATCTACCCTGGACGTGGTGGTGCGCTGGAACTCTAGGTCCCCCCGGAACGCCACGGAACTTCGGTCATGATGTCAGAACGTTCACGTACCGAGTAGCCCGGCCAACAACGTAATGCACCTCGGCTCGCCCTGGGCGGGCCCGACACGCTACGGCGCCCTCGCCCCCGACGCGCGCCACCGGAGGCTTCGCACGGCGCCCGCACCACTGCCACCGGCACAGCGGCCGTCCATGGATTTCGCCCGGAGGAGGGGAACGATGCCTGAGGCGATGAACGCTTCAGTGACGGACGGGGAGCTCGACGAGCTCCTGGACGCTCTCTACAGTATGCGCGACGGCGATTTCAGCGTACGGCTGAATCCTCGCGCCCAAGGCAAATACGGTGAGATCGCGACCGTCTTCAACCAGGTGCTCGACCACTGTGATCAGCTTAGCGACGAGCTACAGCGCGTAGGCACCGTCGTCAGCACTGAAGGGCGACTCACCGAACGCCTGTCGATCAGCCCCGCCAAGGGAGCGTGGGGCAAGAGCGTACGCTCGCTCAACCACCTCCTGGACGAGGTGAGCGAGCCCGTCACCTCCGTGGCCCAGATCCTCGACTGCGTGGCCAACGGCGACCTGTCACAGCGGGTCGACCTTACCAGCCGACACGGCTCCCTCCACGGCGACCTGCTGCGACTCGCGACGTCGGTCAACCGTATGGCCGACCAGATGTCCGGCTTCACCCTCGAGGTGACGCGCGTGGCGCGCGAGGTCGGTACCGAAGGCAAACTCGGCGGCAGCGCCCGCGTGGAGAACGTCTCCGGCGCTTGGCGCGACGTGACCGAGGCGGTCAACCAGATGGCGGCGCGCCTGACCGCCCAGGTGCGCGACATCTCCACCGTGACCGTCGCCGTGTCCCGCGGCGACCTCAGCCGCAAGGTCACCGTCGATGTCCAAGGCGAGATGCTCCAGCTCAAGGACACCGTGAACACCATGGTGGACCAACTGTCGACCTTCGCCGACGAGGTGACGCGGGTGGCGCGTGAGGTGGGGACTGAGGGCAAGTTGGGAGGTCGCGCCAACGTCAAAGGCGTCTCCGGCATATGGAAGGACCTGACCAACAACGTCAACTCCATGGCCGACAACCTCACCAACCAGGTGCGCGACATTTCCCAGGTCACCACCGCCGTCGCTCGCGGTGACCTGACCAGGAAGGTCACCGTTGACGTGCAAGGCGAGATGTTGGCGTTGAAGAACACGGTCAACACCATGGTCGACCAGCTCGACTCCTTCGCCGACGAGGTGACGCGGGTGGCGCGTGAGGTGGGGACTGAGGGCAAGTTGGGAGGTCGCGCCAACGTCAAAGGCGTCTCCGGCATATGGAAGGACCTCACCGACAACGTCAACTCCATGGCCAAGAGCCTGACCTACCAAGTACGCAACATCTCGCAGGTCACCACCGCTGTGGCCAAGGGCGATCTCACCAAGAAGATCACCGTGGACGCTCAGGGCGAGATGCTGGCCCTCAAGGACACCGTCAACACGATGGTCGACCAACTGGAGTCGTTCGCCGACGAAGTCACCCGCATGGCCCGCGAGGTCGGCACCGAAGGCAAGCTCGGCGGCCAAGCCCACGTCCGCGGCGTGTCCGGGGTCTGGAAGGACCTCACCGACAACGTCAACTCCATGGCCAACAACCTGACCCACCAGGTGCGCCAGATCTCCATCGTCACCACCGCCGTCGCTCGCGGCGACCTGACCAAGAAGGTCACCGTCAACGCCAAGGGCGAGATCCTCGAACTCAA
Organism: Salinactinospora qingdaonensis; assembly: GCF_039539445.1. Classification (NCBI taxonomy): domain Bacteria; kingdom Bacillati; phylum Actinomycetota; class Actinomycetes; order Streptosporangiales; family Nocardiopsidaceae; genus Salinactinospora; species Salinactinospora qingdaonensis. The sequence goes on along the minus strand of NZ_BAABDD010000016.1, from coordinate 100,837 downwards.
AGACACCATCAACGTGATGGTCGACCAGCTCTCCGCGTTCGCCGACGAGGTGACGCGGGTGGCGCGTGAGGTGGGGACTGAGGGCAAGTTGGGAGGTCGCGCCAACGTCAAAGGCGTCTCGGGGATCTGGAAGGACCTCACCGAGAACGTCAACTCGATGTCGCACAACCTCACCACTCAAGTGCGCAACATCTCCCAGGTGACCTCAGCCGTGGCCGCCGGTGACCTCAGCAAGAAGATCACCGTCGACGTGCAAGGCGAGATGCTGGAGCTGAAGGACACCATCAACACCATGGTCGATCAGCTCTCGGCCTTCGCCACAGAGGTCACCCGCGTCGCCCACGAGGTCGGCAGCGAAGGTCAACTCGGCGGACAGGCCAAGGTCGACGGCGTCTCGGGCACCTGGAAACAGCTCACCGACAGCGTCAACGAACTCGCCGGCAACCTCACGACCCAGGTGCGCGCCATCGCCGAAGTGGCCAGCGCCGTCACCCGCGGCGACCTCACCCAGTCGATCCACGTCGGCGCCCGCGGCGAGCTCGCCACCCTCAAGGACAACATCAACCTGATGGTCTCCAACCTGCGAGAGACCACGGCGGGCCAGCGCGACGAGGACTGGCTCAAGAGCAACCTCGCCCGCATCTCCGGCCTCATGCAGGGCCACCGCGACCTCAACGAGCTCGCGCGACTCATCATGACCGAGGTCACCCCGCTCGTCGACGCCCAGCACGGCGCGTGCTTCCTGCCCGAGGACGACAACGACAACGACACCTTCCGCCTCTACGCGGGCTTTGGCTACCAGCCCGACGACCCCCGGCGCCGCATCACCTCCGGGGTCGGCCTGGCCGGCGAGGCCATCGCGCAGAAGAAGGAGATGATCATCAACAATGTCCCCGGCGACTACGTCAAAATCGAGTCCGGCCTGGGGCAAGCGCCACCGCTGAGCGTCGTGATCTTCCCGATCCTGTCCGAGGACCGGGTGCTGGGCATCATCGAACTCGCCTCCTACGGCGAGTTCCGCGAGATCCACCTCAATTTCTTGCGCCAGCTCATCGGGCTCATCGCCGCCACCATCAACACCATCCTGGCCAACTCCAAGACCGAATACCTGCTGTTGCAGTCCCAGCAGCTCACCACCGCCCTGCAAGAGCGCTCCAACGAGCTGCAACGCCAGCAGGAGGAACTGCGCCGCAAGAACGCCGAACTGCACAGTAAAGCCGGTCAGCTCGCCAGCCAGAACCGCGCGATCGAGCTACAGAACCGCCAGATCGAGCGGGCGCGGCGTTCCCTGGAGGACCGTGCCCACCAGCTCCAGGTGTCGTCGAAGTACAAGTCGGAGTTCCTGGCGAACATGTCGCACGAGCTGCGGACTCCGCTCAACAGCCTGCTCATCCTGGCCCGGCTGTTGGCCGACAACACCGAGCAGAACCTCACCTCCAAGCAGGTGGAGTTCGCCCAGACCATCCACAAGGCCGGCAGCGACCTGTTGCAGCTCATCGACGAGATCCTCGACCTGTCCAAGGTGGAGGCCGGCCGTATGGAGCTGCGCCCCGGCGACGTGTCGATCAACCAACTCGTCGACTACGTCGAAGCCTCCTTTCGCCCCATGGCCAGCGACAAGGGTCTCGCGTTCACGGTGGAGGTCTCCCCGGACATTCCGAACTTCCTGTGGACCGACGAACAGAAGATGCAGCAGGTGCTGCGCAACCTGCTGTCCAACGCCGTCAAGTTCACCAGTACCGGGGAGGTGCGCCTCCTCATCGAGCCGGCCTGGGCCCTAGAAGACGCTGACCTCGACGTCTTCGGCGAGCACGAGGAGGTCATCGCCTTCTCTGTGGCCGATACCGGTATCGGCATCCCCAACGACAAGCTCCAGGTCGTCTTTGAAGCCTTCCACCAAGGCGACGGCGGCACCAGCCGCAGGTTCGGCGGAACCGGGTTGGGGCTGTCCATCAGCCGCAACATGGCGCGACTCCTCGGCGGCGAGATCCGGGTGCAAAGCTCGCTCGGCGAAGGCAGCACGTTCACCCTGCTGCTGCCCGTGCGCCTGCCCGAAGGCACCAGCGAACGGCTCGACGCCACCGACGTCATGCCTCCCCTGGCGATGAGCGAGTCCCAATCCGACATCGAACGGTTCACCGAAGCCGAGGACACGCCCACCGTCCCTGTCGAGCGCGAGACCAGCGCCACTGCGCTCGAATCCGAGGACACCGAGGAGCCCTCGTCGGTCCCCGTCCTGCAAGAACCCCAAGCCGGAGCACAGGGGAGCCACGGCGGCCACGAGCCCCGAGAGGACCCCGAACGCGACAGTGTGCTGGCAGGCAAACGAGTGCTCATCGTCGACGACGACATCCGCAACGTCTTCGCCCTGACCAGTGCCCTCGAAGCTCACGGGTTGGAGGTGCTCTACGCCGACAACGGCCACTCGGGCATCGAAAAACTCGAAGCCAACGAGGATATCGCCCTCGTCCTCATGGACATCATGATGCCCGAACTCGACGGTAACGCCACGACCCGGGCCATCCGCGAAATGCCCCAGTTCGCCGATTTGCCCATCGTCTCGCTCACTGCCAAAGCCATGCAGGGCGACCGTGACCGTAGCCTCGAATCCGGCGCCTCCGACTATGTCACCAAACCGGTCAACCTCGACCACCTGCTTGACGTCATGCGGTCGTGGTTGGATCGGGGAGACACCGTGCCCCCTGAAGCGACCCCCGAAACCACCGAACCCGAAGCCGACAGTGCGACCGGTAACACGACAGGCAGCGTCGCCAAAAGTGTCGCCGGCAGCCACGACGACCACGAACAACGGAGCGGCGATGCGCAGTGAGCCAGCCCCCTACGGGGCACACGGTCACATCCCGGCGTCCGGACCGCCGAATCCGCGGCCGGCGAGCACCGGAAGGCGGGTGGGCGCCCGTGCCGCGTAAAGCCAACATCCTGCTCGTCGACGACCGCGAAGACAACCTCACAGCGCTGGAGGCCATCCTCACCTCCCTCGACCAGAACCTGGTCCGCGCCAGCTCCGGCGAGGCCGCGCTCAAGGCGCTGCTCGAAGGGGACTTCGCCGTCATCCTCCTCGACGTGATGATGCCCGGCATGGACGGTTTCGAGACCGCCGCCCACATCAAACAGCGCGAGAAGACCAAAGACATCCCCATCATCTTCCTCACCGGCGCCGGCATCGACCGCCATCAGGTCTTCCGCGGATACGCCTCCCGTTCCATCGACTACCTCACCAAGCCTTACGACCCGTGGGTGCTGCGCTCCAAAGTCGAGGTCTTCGTGGAGCTGTACCAGACCAAACGCCAGCTCTACGAACAATCCGCGCAGCTTCGCCGACAACTCGGCGACGACGGCAACGACAGTCGCACGCTCTCGGCTATCGACCACCTCGTCGCCACGACCGAAGAGATCGACGTCGAGATGGGACGCCTCCGCCAGCGGCTCCTTGACGACGAGCGCGAGACCGACGGTCACACTATGGCCATAGTGCGCGAACTGGGGCGTTCCGTATCCGAGATGAAGACCCTCGTCGAGGCGTTGCGCGGCCCCGAGTGACCTGCCCCAACGGCCGGCTGGTCTCCCCGACAGCCACGCCACGCCGGCCAGACCGCGGGAATCACGCGACAGCGTGAACTCTCTCCCCAACGGGCGGGGGGAGAGCTAGCCTAGAGGGCATGGATCTCGCGATCGTGTGTCCCGAATGCCAGGGCACCGGCTACCGCGTCAGCGTCGTCGGATACGTCGGCAGCGACATAACCGGGGAGATGGTCGTCCCTCGAGAATGCCGCTGGTGCAACAACACTGGCCGCATCCAAACCTCGGGATGGAGCTGGCCCTAACCCGTTCCCGTAGCAGCCCAGCCGGCTCCCCCGTCCCCATCTGGCACTCACCCGGTGGGCGGCGGGGGCAGCGCCAACCCGATGTGTTCCCCGATCTCCTCGATCAGCCCCAGGTCAGCTAGCCGGAACGAGCCTCGGTTACTGCGTCGGATCAGCGTCAACGCGCCACGTACCTCCTGGTGGGCGCGTAGCGGAACACACATCAGCGACCCCGCGCCCAGCACGCTGAGCAGCGGCACACCATCGGGTGTGCGCCCGAGCAGCGTCTCGTCGTCGATCAATTGGTACAACTGCGACTGCTCACCGGAGAGCACCTCGCGCACCAGCTCGGAGGCCAGCGGGTCCAGCTCCTGCACCAACGCGCGGTGCTCCCCTTCGCTCGGGCCGGCCACGACCGCCCGCCGTGCCTGCTGCGCACCTTCGGCCACGTCGCACAGATCCAGCACCACCCAGTCGGCGTAGGAGTCGGCGAGCAGCTCGGCCGCCTCGTCGAGCGCCAGCCCGGAGCCGCCCCCATCGGGGCCGGCGCTGCGCAGCAGCAACCGCGTCATCCGCGTCAACACATCCAGTCGCCGCGCCGCCAACACCACCACCTGCTCCTCTACCTCCGGCTCCAGCGGCGCGGGCCCCTCGTCGCCCCCTTCCAAGGTCGGCGACACCACCACCAGCACCAGCGGGTTGGTCTCGGTGGGCACGTCCAGCCGCGACAGCGTCAACCGCACGTCCTCAGCCCACCCGCGCCGCGCCAGCCGCGAGTCGAAAGACACCGGTTCACCGCCCCGCAGCACGGTCGCCAGCCATGACCGCATAGCGGCCCGGCTGCGCAGATCCACGAAGATAGCGAAGGGTTTGCCCGTTAGGTAGCCACTCGCACTGCCCAGTCGCTGCGCCCCCAACGTGTTGACGCGCCGGATATAGCCCTCGTGGTCCAGCAGCGCCACAGGCACGCTCAACTGCGTGAAAACGGCCCGCAGTACTGCCCGCTCCTCGTCGGCCGAACTACGCCGGGGCGTCCCACCGCTTTTCCCCGAATCGTTTTCCCCCGAACTCAGCCGTCCCGCGCACGCGCGCAGCAGCTCCTCAGCAAACCCCAACTCGGCCAATGCCGCGTCGGCCGTACTCGCGGCCTCACCGGGGTAGGTGGCGTGGGTGTCGCGCAGGGCCGTGATCCGGCCGCTCAGATCGGTGATCTCTCGTTCGAGATCAGTCAGGTTCTCCGCCACGTCCCCGCCTCCTGAGCTCCCGTCTGCTGGCTTGCCCCCGGCAAGGGACCGCGCCCCCATCCCCGAGGACGACGTTAATGCATGCTCTTGCTTGCCGGATTCGAGCGGTTACCGTGGGCGGGAAGGGGCGCCGGCCGGCGGAGCGACCGAAACGGGGCGAAGCGATGTGGGTCGAACGGTTCGCGAGAGACATCGGTGAGCTTGGGCAAACCGGGACCGGCACCCCGCAGCGCGCCCTTGACCAGATGAGCCGAGTGGCAGCGCGCGACATCCCCGGCTGCTCAGCCGCACTCATGGTGCTCTGGCGCGATCTCGGGGCCCACGGCCACGCGGCCCCCGCTGGACGTCACGTCGTCGTCGACTACGGCGCCTCCCACTCCGATCTCGCTACCGCCTTTGAATACCAGTACACCACCGACCAGGGGCCCACGGTCGCCGCGGTGCGCGACATGGTCACCGTACGGGTCGGCGACACCCTCCGCGACCAGCGCTGGCCCCGCTACACCAGCATGGCCGTCCAATGCGGCGATCGCTCCTCCGTGACCTTCCCCTGCGAGCTGGACGAGGAGGTCGTCACCTTCGGCCTGCACTCGGTGCGAGCCGACACCTTCGACGGGGAGCGGGTCACCCCGCTGGTCGTCCTGCTCGCCGAACACGCCGCCATGGCGTTGCACAGTGCCGGCCGCTACACCGACGCAGCCAAGGACGCCGCCCACATGCGGCGCGCCATGTCGGCCCGCTCCGTCATCGAACAAGCCAAGGGGATCGTCATGCACGCGCGCGGCTGTGACGCCACCGAAGCGTTCGAGGAGCTACGGGCGCTCGCCCAGCGTAAGCGGATCAAAGTCACAGAGCTCGCTCAGCGTCTGGTCGAAGAGAACGCTGCGGCCACCGGGACGGGTGGCGCCTGACCCCTGAGTCGGCGCGGTGCCTCTCGAATCCGGGATTGTCCCTGTGATCACGGTCTACGGAATATATGTGGCCACCCCAAATGACGCTAAGGTGGCGGAGTGGAGTTCACGTCCGACATAGCTGTCCGGACCGAGGGCGAGGTTGTGGTGGTGGCGCCGGTGGGCGAGCTTGATGCCACAACATCCCCACGGCTCGCCGAGACACTTGAGGCCATCATCAGCGCCGACACCTCCTGTCGAGGGCTCGTCCTCGACTTTTCCGGCGTGGACTTCTGCGACTCCCGCTGTATCGGGGTGCTCGTTTCCTCCTACCGGATGGCTAGGGACCGGGGGATCAGGTTGGCAGTCGCCGCTCCTCAACGTGGTGTGCTGCGGTTGTTTGTCATCGCCGGTATCGATCAGGTCCTCACGGTCGAGGACGATCCCCAGCGGGCCATGAAGACCGTGCTGGGCTAAGCGAGGGGTGAGCATGGGTCTGTCCCCCTCCGGCGGGGCCGGACGGGGCAGGGTGGGGGAGCTGCGCGTTAGCCGCCGGGTGGGTCGTGGATCGGGGGATGGTGCCGGGTGGCTTGGTAGTGCTTGTGCAGATTGTGGGTGCGGCAGAGCGGTTGCAGGTTCGCCAGGTTGGTGGAGCCGCCGCGACTCCAGGGGGTGACGTGGTCGCCCTGGCAATACCGTACGGGTACGTCGCACCCTTCGTGCCAGGCGCAGGTGGTGTGGTGGACCTGGAGGGCACGGCGTTGGCCGGGGGTGATCAAGCGGTGGGTGCGGCCGACGTCGAGGACGGTGCCGCTGGCGGGGTCGGTGAGGATGCGCCGCAGCCAGCAGTCGGTGGCCAGTGCGCGAACGGCCGCATCGGGCAGCAGGGTGCCGGTGTCGGTGCGGGCGGGTTCGGCGTGCGGTAGGGCTTTCTCCGCCGCTCCCGCTGCCTGGTGGTTCTGGTCGGCGGTGAGACGGCCCAGCGGCACGATGACGTTGAGCAGCGGCTTGCGCGGGCTGGTGGTGGGGGCATCGTCGCGGTGCTCCGCGGCCCACGTCAGGGTGTGGACGAGGGCGTCGAAGCGGCGCTGTCCCGAGGTGCGTTCGTCGCCGCTGGTGGGGGCGGTGTCGAGACAGGCGCGCAGGATCTCACCGTGGAGCGCGTCGCCCCAGGCTTCCAGGTAGAAACCGCCGCCCGGTGTGGCGGTGAGGTTGAGTGAGCGCTGCTCGTGGCGGTGCCGGAATTCTTGGTCCGCGCGATCGGGGTTCAACGCTAGCCGGAGGGTCCGCACGGCTCGGCCGATGTGTCCGCAGGTGGCCTGGGGGAGTCGGGCCACCTCCAAGAGCCGCTGTTCGGCGGCGGCCTGGAACTCGGTTGCCTCGGGCCACTGCTCAGTGCAGCGCTCGCGGGTGGCCTTCTCGACTCCGTGGGCCAGCTCGCCGTAGTGACCCAACGAGATCTCGTTCGCCTCGAAGGCGGCCTGGGCGTCGGGCAGTGTGGCGGCGGCCCGGGCGGTGGCGGCCAACTTGGTGGCGTTGCTAGCGGGTATGCCGGCGCTGGTCTGCATCCATTTTTCCAAGTTGGGCTGCCCGGTAGCGCCGCGCCCGGCGCTGCGGTGAGCTTGGTGGGCCGCGCGCGCCCACGCCGCGGTTGCATGGTCCAGGTGGGGCCAGAGGTCGGCGAGAGCCTGGGCCTGTTCACCGGCGACTCCCGGAGGGAGATCCTGCTCGGCGATCCTGGAGAGTTCCTGGGCAGCCTCAGCCAGCAAGGCGGCGGCGCGTTCGAGCCCATTGGGGCTAGGCGCCTGTTGCGGGCCGGGCTGCTCGATCATGTCTCCATTCTATCCGGCTTCTTTGGTCCATTCCAGCTTTCGGGGAAGAATTGTCGATTGATTTTCGAGGCTTCTGTGAGCTGCTATGGCTAAAGAAAATGTGCAGAAAAATCAAGAGGGAATTTGCTCTTGTGGATAACTTGTCCTCTGGATGTGTCGCATGGGGAATGGTGGGGGTGAAGGTGTGCCCCTCCTAGCCGAGGCGCGCCCGCCCCCTTGCTCGTCCTCGCTGCCCTAGCCTGCCGCTGCGGCTTCCGATGGGCAGTGCCTCACCCCAAAGGCGCCCCTAACGGCGGCGAGAACAGTTCGCGCGCTGCGGGCCCGCGAACCAACGCCCTGTTCTCCTCTGGTTGCGTCCTCTATTTGCCTCGCGTCGACCGGAATCGTGCGGCAGTTTTTCTTCTGGAGAGGCGGAAGTATAGCTTCAGCGTCTTCGAGTGAGAAAAGAAACGAAAGTATGTGGAAAAGATATCCCGAGGAGGACACGCCGTCCGGTGGCTGTGCCGGATTCCTGTTCGGCGCCGCGGATGTGGGGAACGGTGATCTCGCACAACCCGGTGTCGGAGCTGAAGAGCGCCGCCCGATGGTCGATCTCCGCGGTCTCGCAGCCGTTGGCCGTTGCCCTTTCCGCAGGTGGCGTCATGCCATCACTCCGGACATCAGTGTCGCTGTCCCCCGCCTAGTCTGGAGTGCTGTCGTGGGTGGCCGACAGTTCGCTCCCGCCGGTCAGCGTCTGCTCGTAGACGCGCACGGTCTCCTCGGCGACGCGCGTCCAGGTGAACCGGGAACCTGCCCGGTCGCTCCCGGCGATACCGAAGGCGGTTCGGGAGGTGGCGTCGGCGGCGAGCTGCCGCACAGCACGCGCCAGTCCCTCCGGGCGGGAGGTGCGCAGCAGTGTGCCGGTGGTGCCGTTGAGGACGGCGTTGGCGGTGTCGTTGCTGGCTTTGGCCACCACGGGCAGGCCGCAGGACATCGCCTCCAGTACGGCCCCGCCGTAGGGATCGTACTCACCGGCGGAGAGGTAGATCTCGGCCGAGCGCAACAGTCGCGGCAGCTCCTTGCGCGACACGTTTCCCACCAGCGTCACGCGGTCGTCGACGCCCAGTTCCTTGGCACGCAGTTCCAGGCGGCGGACGTGAGGGTCGAGGGCGAATTCCTCGGCCTCGGGGCCGCCGGCGATGGCCAGCTCGGTGTTGGGAACGCGGGCGATGATGTCGATGAGGTGTTCAGCGCCCCAGCCCGCGCTCAGGTTGGCCACGGATACGATGCGCCGGCGGCCCGCGCCGCTTCTCTGGTTGCGAGGCCATGGCCAGCCGCCTGCGCTGCCTTCGGGGGTGAAGTGGTCGGTGTCGACACCGTAGGGGATGACGTTGATGTGGGCGCGTGGCCGGCCCGCGCGCGTGAGTTCGAGGCGCTGGTCGGTGGAGTTGACGATCACCGCGTTGGCGCGGCCGGCGATGGCTGATTCCATGCGGTTGCGGTCCTCGCGGCGGGGCAGGCCGGCGCGTTGTTCGGCGCTGTTGAGCGAGTGCAGCGTCTGCACGATGGGTGGGGTGTCGATGGCCTCGGCGGCGGTGCGGCTGGCTGATAGGGCCGCCAGTCCGCTCGTCCAGTTGACGGCGTGGATGACGTCGGGTCTGTCGGCGGCGAGAGCGGTGGCGAGGTGTCTGGCGAAGGTTCCGGTGTGGTCGACGGCTTCGTCCTCGGTCAGGGGACGCTGTGGCCCGGCCTGAAGGTGATCGACGGTGACGCCACGCCCCATGCGGGCGTGATCCGGTGTGTGGGGGGAGCTACTGCGGGAGTAGACGCTCACGCGGTGGCCCAAGGCGGCCAACTCCCGGGCGAGGCAGGCGATGTGGACGCTGTCAGCGGTGCTGGTTCCGCCTTTGTAGGCAGTCAGTGGAGCGGCGTGTTCACAGATCAGGGCGATCTTCACTAGAGACTCCTCTTCGGCGAGACAGCGATGCTCGGCGAGATAGCGGTGCTCGACGAGGTAGTGGTGACGCGGTCGCTGCGGAAGTGGGTAAAGCGATCGGGGCGATCGCGGTGCGCGCCTTGGTCAGGCGCGCGGCGGGGGGTGCGTGACCCGGCAGCGACTGGGCTAGGGCGCGAAAGGCGACAAGAGGAAGGAGAGGGGCCGCAGCGGGGATCGTGGGAGGGAAAGAATGGAAAAGCAGCGGGAAGACGCATGGGGACCACACCTTGAGCCGTTCGTTCGATACGGAGGGCGTTCGTCGCCCTGACCGGCTGTCGCTGCCGGGTGCGAGCGGCCACCGGCGAAGGTGTGTCTGCGTCTTAGACACTCACTACTCGCCATTTTTCCAGATCCCCCTGGGGCAAACAAATGTCGTAGCCGGTGTGGTGCGGACACGTCGCCGCTCGGCAGGGGGAGGGGCGCACGGGCGCGGTGGAGCGCGGTGGGAGCGAGAGTTGCGGGCGCGTTTCGGCGTTGGCCGCTCGTCCTGCTCACGCCGCTAGAGTCGCCGGTGACGGGATTGCGGTGCGTTCGCTTGGCGCGGTTGCCGCGCGGGGTGGGACTTGTGTGGACGGTGTGGTTGTCGATGCCGGCGACGGCGGCTCTGCAAGAGTGGCGGCCTATGGTGGTCTGCTGCCTCATCCTACGGTCGCGCCGGTGCGCTCGCCCTGGTTCCGGCTGTTCACGTGCGTGGTTTTGACTAACCCCCGAAGGGCGCACAGGCTTTGCTATGCGGGCAGGATGTGGCCTGAGTGGGTTTCTCTTGCCTTGGGACAGTCACAAGAACTGCGCATCATGGCGATTTCCGCCATGATGTACGCGGATTTCGTCCACGGCCGGCGGTCCACCGATACGGTTACATGATCAACGCGCTTCATCCAACGTCCGGATGGGGCGTTGTTTGGGAGTGTGCGGCAGAGGCGGCAGACACTGCCGATGAAACAGGAGGTAGGGCGCATGGGTGTCGATGGCGGGGCAGTAACGGTTACGGCCCTCACGCACCGGGGCGCTGTTCGCAAGGCCAACGAGGATGCCGTGGTCATGGGGTCACTCACGGTCGCGGGGGCCGATATGAACGCGCCCGCCCGCTGTGTGCTGCCGCTGACCGGTTCGGTCGTCGTCGCGGTCGCCGATGGGCTGGGCGGCCATGCCGCCGGGGAGATCGCTTCGGAACATGCCGTGCACCGCATGGCGGAGAGTGGCCCCAATATTCAGCGTCCCGAGGATGTCGACGAACTACTCAAACACGTTGACGAGGAGATCAAGGAGCACGCCGGGCAGCACGCCGAGTTCTCGGGCATGGGAACGACGGTGGCCGGCATGCTCCTTACCAGTGAGGGCAACTTCTGGTTCAACGTGGGCGACTCTCGCACCTACCGGTTGCAGGACGGGCGGCTGATTCAGCTCTCCCAGGACGACTCCCCTTCGTTGCCCCCGGGGGAGGACGGCGCCCCGATCACCACGAATTTCATCACGCAGTCTCTGGGCGGCAGCGGTGCCCACGCGATGACCCCCCACGTGGGCCGGGACCCCGAGCCTGGTCCCGGGGCCTGGCTGATGTGCAGTGACGGGCTTTCCGACCTGGTGCCGTTGGAGGAGATGGAGCGCATTATCGCCAGCTCCGACGGCGACCAGCTCGCTGTGCACCGGCTGTGGGAGGCGGCGATGGAGGCATCGGGGCGCGACAACATTTCGATCATCCTCGCCCGCCGCGGCTGAGCCCCTCGCGTGTCCCCACTGGTGTGCTTTGAGGGGCGTCTCAGCGGCACCTCGCGGCCAAGCGAGGTGCCGCTGAGACGCCGCTAGGGCGTCATTCGGTGATGCTGCGCCCGGTGGGACCACTCCCGCCGCTCGCCTGGGGGCTGGGGTGGTCGCCGGCCGCGACGGCTGGCTTCGCGAGCCGGGCCTTGGGCCGCTCATCTTCGGGAGGAAGTGCCCCCCGAACCGCCGCGCCGTATCCGGATGAGAAGGATCACGATTAGCGCGACGATCGCAATCGCCACGATCGCCCCGACGACGGGGCCCATAGCCGACGTGGGCGACGACGTTTCGCTCGCCTCGTCGGCTGTCAGTGACGTGCTCGTTGCATCGGGGTGCGGTTCGTCTGGGGCGGCCGAAGTCGGCGTGCTGTCCGCTGCGGTTTCCTGTGCGGTTTCCTGGGGTGCGGCCACGGCTTGCTCAGGCAGCGTGAACGTCAGTTCGTCCTCAAGTGGGTGGCCGTCGGCCGAGATGATGCGGTATGAGACGGTGTACTCGCCAGCCGACTGTAGCGGCGCCAACGCGACGCTGGCCTTGCTGCCGTCGATGCTGACATCGCCCTCGCTGTAGCTCGCGCCCTGCGGGCCGGTGACGACGATGCCGTTGCCGCCTTCGCCGACCTCGGCGTTGAAGGTCAACGTGACGCGCTCGGGCATGCTGTCGACGGTGGCCCCGTCTTCGGGGAAAGAGCTGATCAGGGCGTTGTGGGCCTGGGCGGCCGGCGCCGGGCCCAGCACCAGCAGCAGCATCGCGGCCAGGAAAGCCGGCAGGGCGCCATGGCGCCGCATGACCGCGGGCATGGGGTGCATGTGATTACCTCTCGCGGGTGTTCGGTCGTGTGCGTCCATGTATTACGGACACACCGACGCCGCTGGGGCAACCGGGCGGGGAAACCTTTCGGCAGTACCGGCGGGATGAGAGAGCCGTTTCAGCTCGCTATGGCGAGCTCGCGGCGCATGGAGCGGCGCTCTTCGGGGGTGGTGCCGCCCCAAACGCCGTGTGCTTCCCCGGCGCGGAGGGCCCACCGTAGGCACTCGCGTTGGACGACGCACGTGCGACAGATGGCTTTGGCCAACGCGGCGTCGTTCTCCCCGGTGCCGGTGGTGGTCACGGGAAAGAACAGTTCCGGGTCGTACTGCCGGCACGCTCCTTGCAGGACCCAGTCTTCGCTTTCGTGGTAAAGGCGGTTCACCAGGTGCCTCCGATCCCTGGTTCGTGTTTTTCGCCCCGTGGCACGCCGCCGTGGGGCGGGTTGTGGCCGCCCAGCGACCGGGTCACTTCCCGGCGGTGGGAGGCGCGTCCTCGTTGCGGGCGGTCACGGGCTTTCCGCGCGGAGACGGCTCGCGCGCCCGAGGGACGCCACCACAACGTGACTCGACCAATTGTAGTACTACGTTTGGTCGTACTACAGGAGGTAACCGGCAAAACTTTTCCGTTGGAGGAACGGTCAGTATCGGCTGTGAGCTGCGCTTTTATTAGTCATATGCCGTGTTGGCGCCCCTGGAGTCCCGGTCGTTCGGCGCGCGGTGGGCTTCGCTGCCATTCGGCGGGTTCATTACCGCTGTGGACTGGGGTTTTGCATGGCGGCGGCTGTCTGTTGGCCGGGTGGGGCGGTTCCACTGGGGGTGCACGTCTCCATTCCCCATGGCGCCATTGAGACGTGTCTTACAGTGATGGGCGCCACGAGTCCAGTCAGATCGGCTAAGAACGTATTAATTCTTTGTGAGTTATGACACCCTTAAAATTTCGTCAGAGCCGCGTGGCGAGGACTGCGCCGAAGGGTTCCGCTCCAGCGGGGAGGTGTGTCGTGACTGGGGAGGCTCTCGGCATATGGCGCTCGAAAACCCTGGTGAAGCCAGTGGTTCCGGCTCAGTGGGGTGGGGGTACCTCCCCGGGAGGAAACCGGGTGGGAGGTTATGATCCAGACTAAATAGACAGGCCATACCCATTGAAACATAGGCGAAACATTTGGGGTCGAGCGAGGGAAATCGCTGCTCAGGAACGTTCGCTATGTTTTTGGTCCGTGCCTCAGCAACGAACACACGTCGCCGACCAAGACGACCCGGCCCATACCGAGGAGGGCGCCCGGGCCGCCCTGAGCGTTAGCTCCGATGGAGTGCGCCTAGGGGTGCCTTCGCTCGATGACGGTCGACACCTATGGGAACTGGCCCGAGACTCGGGACTGGACGTCAACTCGCCCTACGCCTATGTCATGTGGTGTCGCGACTTTGCAGAAACCACAGTCGTGGCCCGCGACGCCCAGGGACGGCTGCGTGGCTTTGTCACGGGCTACATTCGGCCCGGTCAGTCCGACACCTACTTCCTGTGGCAGGTCGCGGTGGACGGACAGTTCCGGGGGCGCCGTTTGGCCCGCCGCATGCTCGATCACATCGGTGATCGCATCGTCAGCGCGGGCTTGACGTATCTGGAAGCCACCGTGACGCCCGACAACACCGCCTCGCGCGCCCTCTTCGCCTCCTTTGCCCGCGACCGGGGTGCCGAGCCGGTATGGACGTCGCTGTTCGAGCGCGAGCACTTTCCCGACAGTGGTACCGAGACCCACGAACCAGAGGAACTCGTCCGCATCGGCCCGTTGTCCTGAAGCCTTCGCATCCGCCCAGACAACATCCATCGACCCACCCAGTCGTCAAAGCCACGAGCCCACGAACTTGGGGAAAGGATTCAAGAAGAACGATGGAGATCTTCGACCGTCTCGAATCAGAAGTCCGCAGCTACTGCCGTAGCTGGCCGGCTGTCTTCAACGAGGCGAAGGGCAGCTACCTCTATGACGAAGCGGGGCATCCTTACCTCGACTTCTTCGCGGGGGCTGGTTCGCTCAACTATGGGCACAACCACCCCGAGATCAAGACCAAACTCATCGAGTACCTCATGAGCGACGCCGTGGTCCACAGCCTGGACATGTACTCGGCGGCCAAACGGGAGTTCCTGCGTACCTTCGGAGAGGTCATCTTGCAGCCGCGGGGACTCGACTACAAGATCCAGTTCCCCGGCCCGGCGGGTAACAACGCCGTCGAGGCCGCACTGAAACTGGCGCGAAAATACACCGGTCGTGAGACCGTCATCAGCTTCACCAACGCCTTCCACGGCATGACACTCGGCGCGCTCGCGGTCACGGGGAACTCGATGAAGCGCGGCGGCGCCGGTGTGCCGCTCAACCACGCGGCCACGATGCCCTTCGACAACTACATGGACGGCCAGACGCCCGACCTGCTGTGGCTGCGCAGTCTGCTGGAAGACAGCGGTAGCGGGCTCGACAAGCCCGCCGCGGTCATCGTCGAGACCGTGCAGGGTGAGGGCGGCATCAACGTCGCCAGCCCCGAGTGGCTGCGCGGCCTGGCCGACCTGTGCAAGGAATACGAGATCCTGCTCATCGTCGACGACATCCAGATGGGCTGCGGGCGCACGGGGAGCTTCTTCAGCTTCGAGGAATCCGGCATCGTGCCCGACATCGTCACTCTGTCGAAGTCCATCAGTGGCTACGGCCTGCCAATGGCCCTCACGCTGTTCAAGCGCGAACTGGACGTGTGGGAGCCGGGCGAGCACAACGGCACCTTCCGCGGCCCCAGCCCCGCCTTCGTCACCGGCACCGCGGCCCTCGACACCTTCTGGCGCGACGACCGCCTGGAGAAGGAGATCCGCGTCAAGGGCGACATCGTTCAGGCCAAACTGCGCGAGATCGCTGACGAGCACCCCGAGCTTGGGCTCCAGACGCGCGGGCGCGGTCTCGCCCACGGGTTGGTTTTCGAGCGGCCCGAGGTGGCCGACAGCGTCTGTGAGGAGGCGTTCAAGCGGGGGCTCCTCGTGGAGACCTCCGGCCCTGAGGACGAGGTCGTCAAGTTGCTTCCCGCGCTGACGATCAGCACTGGGGACCTTGAGCGCGGCCTGGATATCCTCGCTGAGGCCACCCGTGCCGCCACCAAGGCGCCCCAGCCGGCCTAAGAAACGTATCTCCGCCGTCACACGGCGCATAGTTCGGGGGCTCCGGCAACGTTCCGGAGCCCCCCTCGTGGGGCACAACACCACACACAGCGACTAGAGGGGCAGCAAGACGTGATCGTGCGCAGCCTAGACGAGATCGACGGCACCGACGCCGACGTCAAGACCGACAACTGGAGGAGCCGCCGGATCGTCTTGGCACGGGACGGCGTCGGTTTCTCCTTCCACGAGACGGTTCTCTACGCCGGTACCGAGACCAGCATGTGGTACGCCAACCATGTCGAGCTCGTGCACTGCATCGAGGGCGAAGCCGAGATCACCAACGACGAGACTGGTGAGACCCATCACATAACGCCGGGGACGCTGTATCTTCTCGATGGCCACGAGCACCACACGGTTCGCGCCAAGACCGACTTTCGCGTGCTGTGCGTGTTCAACCCACCGGTCACAGGACGCGAGGTACACGACGAGAACGGGGTCTACCCGCTGCTCGTCGAGGAACCGGCGACCAAAGAGTGAGCCTTAGCACTGGTTATAACCGTCGCCGCCGGAAAAGTCGCCTACCAGCGTAAGGAGAAGATCCCTAGAGGGGGTATCGGCATGACTGCGTTGACGACCGATTTCGAGCAGCCGACCATGGACGACTACCCGACCCGCAAGAGCACCGAGCCTGCGCTGCTGTACCGCAAGGACCCGGTGGTGTGGGGTACCCCCGCCGACGGCCCTATGGACCAGTCCAGCCTCGACAGCTTCGACGAAAAGGGCTATTTGCAGGTCGAGTCACTGGTCACCCCGGAGGAAGTTGAGAAGTACCGCGCCGAGCTGGACCGCCTGGCCGGCGACGAGGATCTCAAACGCGACGAGCGCACCGTTGTGGAGCGCTCCTCCAACGAGGTGCGCTCGATCTTCGAGGTGCACAAGATCAGCGAGGTCTTCGCTGACCTGGTGCGCGATCCCCGGGTCGTCGGTCGCGCCCGCCAGCTCCTCGGATCTGACGTCTACATTCACCAGAGCCGTGTCAACTACAAGCCCGGTTTCGGGGGCGGAGACTTCTACTGGCACTCCGACTTCGAGACCTGGCACGCCGAAGACGGGATGCCTCGGCCTCGTGCGCTGAGCCTCTCGCTCGCGCTGACCGACAACTACCCCTACAACGGTCCGCTCATGATCATGCCGGGCTCGCACAAGACCTACGTCTCGTGCGTCGGTGAGACGCCCGAAGAGCACTTCCGGGAGTCGTTGAAGAAGCAGGAGATCGGCACACCCGATCAGGCCAGCCTGTCGATCCTGGCCGACAAGCACGGCATCGACCTGCTCACCGGCCCGGCCGGCGGCGGTCTGTTCTTCGACTGCAACTGTATGCACGGCTCCGGCGGCAACATCTCGCCCTACCCGCGCTCCAACGTGTTCATCGTCTTCAACAGCGTTGAGAACACCTGCGTGGAGCCCTTTGCCGCGCCTTCGCCGCGCCCGCCCTTCATCGGCGCGCGCGACTTCACTCCCGTGCGATAGGTCCCTGCTGCCCTGACGCGAAGGGCGCAACGATCCCATGCGGGGCCGGTGCCGGCCCCGCGAACCGCGCGTGAGGCAACTGCCGGTGACTGGGGCACCCGTGCGGCCCCGGTCACCGGCTTTTGTTATGCCGGCTTCTGTAACGATCAGGTACTACTTCGTTACTCATAGACGATCTTGGGCACGCATGTTCCCAAGTGTCAGACGTTCCGGTTACCCGGAACCCGGTTGGTTCTCGGAGGCGGCTGTTCCCCACGACATCTCTATCTCTGCCGGCCTCCGGCCAACCCGCCCGCATCCCACGGCGCCTCCCCTTATCGGGCGGGCGCCGTCCTGGTTCCCCGAGCAAACACGAGGTGACAAGGATGACCAGTAGAGGTCAGTGGCGGCGTCGAGACTTCTTCACGGTGGGCGGGATCGCGCTCGCCGCTGTTGGGTTGGCCGGGTGCACTCGCTCCGGCGATCCCCGCAGCGGTGGTGGTGGCGACGGGGGGCAAAGCACCCTGCAACGGCTCCGGGAGCAGGGCTATATCAGCGCGGGCTTCGCCAACGAGCAGCCCTATGGCTACACCAACGACGAGGGAGAGCTGACGGGGGAGTCGGTGGAACTGGCCAAGGCCATCTTCCCCGAATTGGGCATCGACGAGGTCCGCGGCGTCCAGGTGCAGTGGGACGGGCTGATCCCCGGGCTGACCGCCGGCCAGTTCGACTTCGTCGCCGCCGGCATGTTCATCACCCCCGACCGCTGCGAGGAAGTCGCCTTCTCCAACCCCGAGTACCAGGCCACCACCGCGTTCATGGTCCCCGAGGGCAACCCCGCCCAGCTCAGCGACTTCCAGAGTGTCGCCGACAATTCCGATGTCACCTTGTGCGTCCTCAACGGCGCGGTCGAGCAGGGCTACGCCGAAGAGTTGGGGGTGCCCGCCGACCGGATTCAGCCGGCCCAGGACCAGGCATCCGCCTACGAGTTGCTGGAGACCGGCCGGGTCGACGCGATCGCGCTCACCAGCATCTCGCTGCGCTGGCTACTCAAACAGCGCGGCGGCGACTTCGAGGTCACCGAGGGGTTCATCCCGATCGTCGGCGACCAGCGGCAGAGTAACGCCGGCGCTTTCGCCTTCCAACGGGGCGAGACCGAGTTGATCGACGCGGTGAACGACAAGCTGGCGGAGTTCAAGGACAACGGCAGGCTGTTGGAGATCCTGCGCCCCTTCGGGTTCACCGAGAACGAGCTTCCCGGCGACCTCACCGCCGAACAGTTGTGCCGGGCGTGAGGGGCGCGGGGCTTACATGGCGGCGTTGAGCGACTGGCTCGCCGGGATCGCGGGCTATCTGTACGACATCGTGCTCTTCTTCGTGGATCGACTCCCGCTGTATCTGGAGGGCGCCTATTACACGCTGGTGATCACGCTCGGTGGCTGCGCCCTGGCGTTCGTATTGGCCATGATCGTGGGCGTCATCGGCTCGACCGACAACCCGGTGGGGCGGGTGGTCGCCAACGTCTACGTGGAGTTCTTCCGCGGGGTCGCGGCGCTGGTGCTGATGTTCTGGCTGTTCTACGGGCTGCCCAACGTCACCCCCTACCAGTTGGCTCCGGTGTTCGCCGCGATCTTGGCGTTGGGGCTCAATGTGGGCGCCTACGGCGCCGAGAACGTGCGGGGCGCGATCAAGGCGGTACCAAAGGCCCAGTACGAGGCCACCGTCGCGTTGAACCTGCGGTGGTTCCAGCGCATGCGGCTGGTCATCCTGCCACAGGCGTGGGCGCAGATGCTGCCGACCTTCGGCAACCTCGTCATCGAGCTGATGAAGGGCAGCGCCGTGGTCGCTCTCATTGCGATCTCGGATCTGACCTTCGTGGCCCGCCAGCAGAGCAGTGCCTCGGGCCAGACGCTGGCGGCCTTCGCCAGTGCGCTGGTGATGTACTTCGTTATCGCCCAGACGTTGCAGTTGGGCGTGCGCGTGCTGGAGCGGCGGGCCAACCGCAAGCTCGGTCGGCTCCCGGCCCGAGGGCGCTCACCGCGTCCGCCGCGCTCGCCACGCTCCCCGCGTTCGCCGAAGGTCCGTGCGGTCGGGGGTGTGCGATGACGTGGGACTGGCAATTCACGTTCGACCTCCTGCCGCCGCTGCTGGTGGGGGTGGGCTACACCGTTCAGGCCACCGTCCTGGGCTATCTGCTCGCGCTGGCCGCGGGGCTGGCGGTGGCCCTGATCCGCCGTCTTCCCGGTATCGGCCGAGGGGTGTTCTGGGTGATGGAGTTCATCCGGTCCACGCCGCTGCTGGTGCAGTTGTTCCTGGCGTTTTACGTGCTGCCCGATGTCGGGATCGTGCTGAGCCCGATGGTGACCGGGGTGATCACGCTCGGAATCCACTACGCCGCCTACACCGCCGAGGTGTACCGCTCCGGGATCGAGGGGGTGCCCAGGGGGCAGTGGGAGGCCAGCCGAGCACTGAGCCTGCCCCGCTACCGGGTCTGGGGTGCGATCGTGCTGCCGCAGGCCGTGCGCAAGGTGATTCCGGCCCTTGGTAACTACCTCATCGCGATGTTCAAGGACACGCCGTTGCTGTTCGCGATCACCGTGCCGGAGATGCTGTCGGTGGCCCAGCGGCTGGGTTCGCAGCAGTTCCGCTACTTCGAGGCGATGACCATGGTGGGGTTGTTCTTCGTCTTGGTCAGCGTGCCCTCTGCTCTCCTCTTCCGCTATCTGGAGCGACGCTATGCAGCAGTCTGACGGTTTCGAGGCCATGGCGCCGGAGGCCGGCACCGCCGGGCGGCCCTTCATCAACTTCGACCGGGTCGTCAAGCGCTACGGCGACAACGTGGTGCTGCGCGAACTGGACTTCGCCGTCACGGCGGGGGAGCGGGTCACCCTGATCGGCCCCAGCGGATCGGGGAAGACGACGATCCTGCGGCTGCTGATGACGTTGGAGCGCGTCGACGGCGGCGTCATCTGGGTCGACGGCGAGCCGTTGAGCCATGTCTACAAGGATGGCCGGCTCATGTCCGCCGGGGAGAAGCACATGCGTCGGATTCGGCGCAAGATCGGGATGGTCTTTCAACAGTTCAACCTGTTTCCCAACATGAGTGTCCGGCGCAACGTGACCGAGGCGCCGGTCCACGCGCTCGGGCTGTCGCGCGACGAGGCCGACCAGCGGGCCGAGGAGCTCCTCGACATGGTGGGACTGGGCGAAAAGATCGACCAGCACCCCACCCAGCTCTCCGGGGGGCAGCAGCAGCGGGTCGCGATCGCGCGCGCCCTCGCCATGCGCCCGGAGATCCTGCTGCTCGACGAGGTCACGTCGGCGCTCGACCCCGAGTTGGTCTCCGGCGTGCTCGACGTGCTGCGCGAGATCGCTGAGAACACCGATATCACGATGCTGTGCGTCACCCACGAGATGCAGTTCGCCAAAGACGTCTCGCATCGGGTGTTGATGTTCGACCACGGCCAAGTTGTCGAGGAGGGAACGCCGGAACGCATCTTCAACGACCCCCGCGAGGATCGGACTCGCTCCTTTCTCAAGGCCGTTGTGGAGGCCTGACCGTCGAGGAGCCGCGTGCCTCGGGCGGGGAGGAGGGGCGCGCCTCGTTCTCCCCGCCCACGGCGGGCGGGGCCGCGCCTGCTAGCTATGGGGTATGGCACGCTTGCTCATCGTTCACCACACTCCCTCACCTGCCACCCAGGCCATGCTGGAGTCGGTTCTGGAGGGGGCGGGCACCGACGAGATCGAGGGCGTCGAGGTGGTCAGCCGGGCCGCTCTGGGAGCCACGCCGGTTGATCTGCTCGCCGCCGACGCGGTGATCCTGGGAACCCCCGCCAACATCGGCTACATGTCGGGGGCGCTCAAGCACTTTTTCGACACCGTCTACTACCCCTGCCTGAGCGACACCGTCGGGTTGCCCTACGCGCTCTACGTCCACGGCAACAGCGACACCACTGGTGCCGTGCGCGCTGTGGAGTCCATCGCCACGGGGATGGGGTGGCGTCGGCACCGTCCGCCGGTCACCGTCACCGGCGAGGTCACCCGCCGGCAGCGCGAGGCCTGCTGGGAGTTGGGTGCTGTGACCGCGCTCGCCGCTGCCGAACGGGCCCAGGGAACATGAATCGCGACATACCGTAATCGTTTACATCCATTGGGTTTCTTTCGGGGCAGACTGGAGGCTGATCTCGGGGAGCGGGAAGTGGATGTGGCGAGAAAGACAATCCTGTGGGGTGGGCTGGCCGTATTCGCGCTCGCCCTCGCGGTGACCGGGTATGCGCTGCTGACCACTGGCTTGGCTCCGTTGCCCCCTGTGCCGTTCACCGTGTGGTTGCCGGTGGGGGTGGGGCTGCTCCTGCTGTCGCTGATCACCCCGCCGGCTCGCAGCGCCGAGCTGGAAGCGCGGGTGCGCCACGCTATGGCCCCCCACTCCGTCGAGCGGGAGTTAGGTTATCTCGCCTTCTGCCTGGCCGGCTTCATCTTGGGGATGATCGGTCTTTCCGGGCTGCTGGGCCTGCTCTACGGCAACATGGCCAACCTCGCCGCGCCAGCGGTGCGGCTGCTGTTCCTGCTCTTCATCCCCTTGCTCCTCGTCGACTGGGCCCAGGTCGGGCGGGCGGGGGACCGTCCGACGATCCCGCGTATCGCCATGGCGGTAACCGAGCCGTGGCGCTGGCTGGGGCTGATCGCGGTGCTGGTCGGTGTGGTCCTCCTCGCTTCGGCGGTCGACCTGGCCACGATGATCGCCGATCGAGCCCTCCCGGTCGGCCTGCTCGGCATTGTCGTCACCATCAGCGTCCCCGAGGAGATCTTCTTCCGGGGGATGGCACAGACGCGCCTGGAGATTCTGGTGGGCCGGTGGAGCGCCGTCCTCCTGACGTCGCTGTTCTTCGCTGCGACCTATGCGGCCATGGGTACCGATGTGGATGTGGTGCGCGGGGAGGCGACGCTGCTCCACGGCGACCTGTTGCGCGCGATCGCCACCTATGGAGTCTGGGGGGTGTTCTACGGCTACTTGTGGTCGTGCTACCGCAATATATGGCTCAACATCATCCTCCGCTCCTGCGTAATCGCTCTCATCACTATTCCGCTCCAGCATCCGCCTGGATGATTGCTTTTGCTTGTGACCAGCGGTTTCGTGGGGAAGAGCACGGAAAGCGGCAGGCGGGGTGGCGGGGCCACGCGCGGCACCGAGGGGTCGCGGCAGCGATCCGGCCACAAAGGGGTGGGGAGATGCTCGGGCAAGGGGCGCGCCGGACCATCCTGCTTGTCGGGGCGGTGGTGTTCGTCGCGGCGGGCGGCTACCTCTATGTCACCGACCACACCGTCGTCACCCAGGCACAGGGCCGGGTGAGTAACCCGATCTGGACGTTGTGGCTGCTCGTCGCCGTCAGTGCGGCGTGTGTGCGGCTGCTGCCGTGGCGGGCGCCTGACGCTGTGCTCATGAGCCGGGTGCGCACTGCCATCGCCGGCCACGACGTCAGGCGCGAGATGGTGGTGCTGTTGGGCTGTCTGGCCGGCGTATACCCGCTCTACTGGATGCTCAGCCAGTTATTGGCGCTGGTCGATCCCAAAGTGGCCGTCTTGGCCTACTTCACGGCCAAGGTTGTGTTACTGCTCATCGTGCCGGTGGTGTTCGTGGGCAGTAGCGGCCTGCTGCGGCGGGGAACGGGCGGCGCCGACCTGATGGAGCTGGTCACCTCCGTCACCGACGTGTGGCGCTGGGCCGGTCTGGTCGCCTTCGCTGCCTACTTCTACCTGCATTTCTTCGCCCCGTGGGCCATGGCGGTACCCGCGCGGGACCGGCTTCCCGAGGACTATGCGGCACTGCTGGAGGTGCTGCTCGTGTTGGCTACGGCCGCGCTGCTGGAGGAGTTCTTCTTCCGTGCCCTGCTGCAAACGCGGCTGGAGCTGCTGTTGGGGCGCTGGTCGGCGATCGTGGTCACCTCGCTGTTGTACGCGCTGGCCAGCCTCATCGCTGCTGAACCGCCGGCCGGGCCGCTGCTGGCGGTGGCTATGGCGGTGGCAGTGCAAGGGGCGGCGGGGCTGCTGTACGGCTACCTGTGGTCGCGCTACCGCAACATCTGGGTCAACTTCCTGTTCCACGCCGGGGTGAGTGTGCTGGCGATCTACCCCGAGCTGACTGTGGGCGGCGCCCCGGGTTAAGCCCGCCATAACGGGTAATGGTCAACAGAACCAACGGATATGGTCGTCTGACTTTCCCCGTGGCTGAGAGGAGACCGCCCAGCGCCATGACCGATCCACTCATCGCTGAAGACCTGCTGCTTGTCGCCCACGCACCTGATACCGGTCGCCCCCTGACCGACGCGACGCGGCTCACCTGCGGTCTGGCCGGAGCGCTCCTAGCCGAGTTGGCTCTGCTGCAACGGATTACGATCGAAGGGAAGCACCTGGTGGTGGAGCCCTCCCACCCAGACACCGGTGACTCTGATCTCGATCCTGTCCTCCACCAAATGGCCGCCCCGTCGCGCCGACGCAAAACCAAGGACTGGGTGCAGCGGTTGCAGTCGGGTCGGCTGCGCAACCGGTTGCTGCAACGCGCTGTGGCCGGCGGACTGCTGCGGTCCGGTTCCTCAACCGTGCTGGGGATCTTCCCGGTGCGCCGGTATCGGCCGGTGGCTGTCGACCGTCGCGAGCAGTTGGTAGCCGAGCAGCGCGGGATGCTCACCGGCGAGTTGACCCCCAACTCGCGTGGAGTCGCGCTGTTGGCGTTGATCAGCGCGGTGCACCTCGACGGCAAGCTCTTCCCCGATCTCCCCCGCGCGCAACGTCGCCAGATGACGAAGGCGGTTCTCCGCGACGACCGGATCGGTTCGGCGGTGCGCGAGGTCATCCAATCCATCGAGATGGCCGCCGCTGCCGCCACGGCGGGTGGCGCCGCTGCCGCGGGGAGCGGCGCGTGATGAAACGGCTCGCCATTATCGCAGGTTATGGTGTGTTTCCAGCGGTAGCTGGTGCGGCTTGTGAGAAATTTATCGACTTCTCTGCTCGTTCCGATAAGGATAGAAGGGTATAGACCACGGTGAAGTAGTCATATGGGAGCTACTCCGGCGTTCGCCGACGTTCATGGATATGGGGGACTCTGCTGACTGTGAGCGTGGAATCGGTTCATAAACCACAAACCGGTGACGGCCTGCCCGGGGATAGATTCCTGGACCGGGAGGAAGGGTGGCTGCGGTTCAACCAGCGCGTGCTGGAACTCGCGGAGGACACGGACATCCCCCTCCTTGAGCGGACCCGCTTCCTCGCCATCTTCGCCAGTAACCTCGATGAGTTCTTCATGGTGCGCGTGGCCGGTCTCAAACGTCGCCTGGCCACCGGGGTCGCCCTCTCCTCGCCGAGCGGTCACCATCCGCGTGCCCTGCTGGAACGCATCGCGGAGGTCACCCACGAGCTGATGCTGCGCCACGCCCAGTGCTTCCACGAGTCGGTTTCGCCCAGTCTGGTCAAGGCCGGCATCCGCATTGTGCGCTGGAACGAGCTGAGCGAGGCCGAGCGCCAACACATGCAGCGGTTCTTCCGCCGCTCCATCTACCCCGTCCTCACCCCCTTCGCCGTCGACCCCGCCCACCCCTTCCCCTACATCTCGGGGCGCTCCCTCAACCTCGCCGTCACCGTCCGCGACCCCCACACGGGCCGGCGCATGTTCGCCCGGATCAAGGTGCCTTCGGTGCTGTCGCGTTTCATCGACCTGGGCGAGGACCGCTTCGTCCCGGTGGAAGACGTCATTTCGGCGCACCTGCCCCAGTTGTTCGAGGGCATGGAGATCCTGGAGCACCACGCCTTCCGGGTTACCCGCAACGCCGACCTCGAAGTCGACGAAGACGAGACCGACGACCTCGTGCAGTCGCTGGAGAACGAGCTGCTGCGCCGAAGGTTCGGGCCGCTCGTGCGGTTGGAGGTCGAGGAGACGATCTCGGAGTCGGTGCTGGAGATCCTCAGAGAGGAGCTGGGCGCCGAGGAGGAGGAGATCTACCGGGTTCCCGGTCCCCTCAACCTGGCGGGCCTGGACCAGATCGCCGACCTTGACCGGCCGGAACTGAAGTACTCCCCCATGGTGCCGGTGGAGCCGCGCTCGCTGACCCAGGAGGATTTCTTCGCCACGCTGCGCGAGCGAGAGCTCCTCGTCCAGCACCCCTACGAGTCGTTCGCCACGACCACGGAGCGGTTCATCGCCCAGGCGGCCACCGATCCCAAGGTGGTGGCGATCAAGCAGACCCTCTACCGCACCAGCGGGGACTCTCCCATCGTGGAGTCGCTCATCGAGGCGGCCCGCGCCGGCAAGGAGGTCGTGGCGCTGGTCGAGATCAAGGCGCGCTTCGACGAGCGCAACAATATCCAGTGGAGCCGCAAGCTTGAGGACGCCGGCTGCCACGTCGTCTACGGGGTCGTGGGTCTGAAGACCCATTGCAAGCTCGCTCTTGTCGTCCGCCAAGAGGAAGACGGCGACTTGCGCCGCTACTGCCACGTCGGCACCGGAAACTACAACCCCAAGACGGCCAAGGGCTACGAGGACATGGGCCTGTTCAGCGCCGAACGCGAGGTCGGCGAGGATCTCAGTGACCTGTTCAACCACCTCACCGGCGTCTCCCGCAAGAAGCACTACCGTCGACTCCTGGTGGCGCCGCACGGGCTGCGCCAGGCGCTCATGCGCCAAATCCAGCACGAGATGAACAACCACCTCCAGGGCAAGCCGGCCCGTATCCGGATCAAGGTGAACTCCTTGGTCGACGAGGAGATCATCGACGCGCTCTACGACGCCTCGCGCGTGGGGGTGCCCATCGACCTGTGGGTGCGGGGCAGTTGTGTGCTGCGCCCCGGCATCCCCGAGCTCTCCGAGACGATTCGGGTGCGCAGTATCCTCGGCCGGTTCCTGGAGCACTCGCGGGTCTTCATCTTTGAAAACGGTGGAGAGCCGCAGGTCTACATCGGTAGCGCCGACCTTATGCCGCGTAATCTCGACCGTCGGGTCGAGGCCCTGATCCGGGTCGTCGACGCCGGACAACGGATGCGACTGGTGGGAATGATGGATCTGGCGATGGCCGACAGCACGTCGTCGTGGCACATGGACCCCGACGGGAACTGGACCCGATTCACCCACGACGCCGCGGGGACGCCGCTGTTGGACTTGCAGAACACGTTACGGGGAGATCGGCATCTACGGGTCGTCGATGCCTGAATACGCGGACGGGCGACCGGTCACCGTCACCAGCGCCTTCCCCAACCAGGCAACCGCGCCGGGCGGCTACATGGAGCCCATACGCGCCGGCGGGGCGGTGCTGTGGCGCGAGATCGACACCGAGATCGAGGTCGCGCTGATCCACCGCCCGGACCGTGACGACTGGACGCTGCCCAAGGGCAAACTGCGCAAAGGCGAGCACATGTTGACCGCCTCTGTGCGCGAGGTGACAGAGGAAACAGGGGTACGGCCGTTCCTGGGGCGGCGGCTCCCGCCACAGCGCTACCTCAAGGACGGCTGGCCCAAGCAGGTCGAATGGTGGGCCGCCACCCCGGCGCGGGGACAGTCCTCCTTCACCCCCAACGAGGAGGTCGACGCCCTGGAGTGGGTGGGCCTGATCGAGGCCCGGCAACGCCTCACCTATGACCACGACGTGCAGGTCCTCGACAACTTCGTCGCCGGGCCGGCCCGCACGGCTCCCATCATCCTCCTGCGCCATACCTCGGCCGGCGAGAAACAGAACTGGCCCGACAACGACCTGCTGCGCCCCCTCGACGAGACGGGGCGCGCTGACGCGCTGGCCTTGGCCGACGTGCTCGCCGTCTACGCGGTGCCCCGGGTGGTCACCTCGGCCGCGGCGCGCTGTTCGGAGACGGTGCTGCCCTACGCCGTCAGCAACGACGCCGAGGTGCGCACGGAGCGGTTGTTCACGGTGGGCGCGCTGGACGCCGGTCCCGAGTCCTTCGACCGAGCCGGCGCCCAAGCGGAATTCGTGTCCCTAGTCGGCGAGCGCCGTCCCACCATCGTGTGCACCCACGGCGAGTTGATCGCCGACCTCATGCGTGCGGCGCTGGACAAGCTCGGCTCCCCCGTATCGCAGCAGCTCACCCTCCGCAAAGGCACATTCTGGGTGCTGCACGTCTCGGTGGAGAACGGGTCGCTGGCCGCGATCGAGCGGCACCGAGCCAGCGAGTGAGTCACGCCCCCTTTTTTCCGCCTGAACGATTCAGGTTGAGGATATGGGGCCGTCGTGTGTCCAATGGTCCCCGATAAGCCCCCGGAGCGGGGGGTTGCGGCGGGGTGTGGTGGTGCTGGCCTGAGGAGAGTATGGGGGGTTTCCCGTCGTTCGTGCCTCGATCGCTGCGCGATCTCGGCAGCCTGAGGTGGGCTGGGGTCGAGGTGGGGCGGATACCGCATGAGGGGGCTGTGGCGGGGGTGGGTGTGGCGGCTCAACGCCTTGTGGGGCCCTCGGCCACCACCCTGACAGGGATCGCCGCCTACCGCCGTATCCCCCGCCGCAGTGGGGCCGTCGTGGTGGGAGCGTTTTGGGTCATGCGGGAGCGTGCCGCAGCGGGGCCCGTGAAGCGGGTCCTGGGGCGCAGCATCATCGCGCGCGACCGCGACATCCCGTGCGGCAGCGACGTTTCCTCACCCCTGGGCTGTCCATCGTTTCCGCTCACCCCCAGCCACAGCGCCCCTTCAAGCTGCCGAGATCGCGCAGCGATCGAGGCACGAGCGAACGAAGAACACCCCCCACAGCCCCCACACCCCAGCCGCCCGAACAACAGAACCTAGGCGGGGTAGCAGGCCACCTCTGCGGCCTTGACCGCGGCCCACACCCGGTCGCCGACGTCGGCGCCCAACTCGGCCAGCCCGGCGGGAGTGATGTCGGCGCTGAGCGCCACCTCGCCGCGCAGGTGCACCCGCACCTGATCTCCCAACCGGTCGATGCCCTCGACGGTGACCGGCCACATGTTGCGCGGGGTGCCCTCCGGCGGTTCCCGGAACAGGGCCACGGCGCTGGGGGGAAACGCCACGAACACCTCGCCGCTGTGCGCGCTCGCGGTGACGATGCGGGGGACCGCTGCCTGGGCCAGCGCCACGTGCGTCCCCGACGCCGTTCCCCGGTACAGGTTGAGCCCGACCAGGCGGGCGACGTAGTCGGTGCGGGGCCATCGGGCGATATCGGCGGGCGGGCCGTCCTGCACTACGGAACCGTCTTCGACCACCGTCACCCGGTCGGCGAGCACCATCGCGTCCAGTGGATCGTGGGTGACCAGCACGGTCGCTCCGCCGAACCCGGCGAGGTGGCGGCGCAGCTCGGAGCGCACCGTGACACGGGTGTGGGCATCCAAGGCGGCCAGTGGCTCGTCGAGCAGCAACAGCCGTGGCGCTACGGCCAGCGCCCGCGCCAGCGCCACCCGCTGGGCCTGGCCTCCCGACAGCGACCGCGGTCGGGCCGCTGCGTAGTTGGCCAGCCCCACGCGCTCCAGCAGCTCCGCGGCCCGGGCGCGGGCCTCGCGCCGGCGCACTCCTTGGCAGCGGGGGCCGAACGCCACGTTTTCCAGCGCGCTCAGGTGCGCGAACAGGAGGTAGTCCTGGAAGACCATCCCGATCGGGCGGCGTTCGACCGGTGCCGTGGTCACGTCGGTGCCGTCGAGGTGGATGTGGCCGTCCACGATGGGGGTGAGGCCGGCGAGTGCGCGCAGCGCCGTGGACTTGCCGGCCCCGTTGGGGCCCAGCAGGGCCACGACTTCGCCGGGGGCTACGGTCAGGTCGAGGCCGAGCCGGAAGGCGCCGCGGCGGACCAGGAGCCGGGCCGCCAGGGCCGGCGGGCTGGGGGTGGGGGGCGTGGAATCGGTCATCCCGGGCTCACCCACCGGTCCCGGAGGGTTACCAGGATCAGCAGGGACACCACCAGCAGCACCAGGCTCAGCACGATCGCGGCATCGGGACTGTCCTGCATGGCCAGGTAAACCGCCAGCGGCATGGTCTGGGTGCGGCCGGGGAAGTTGCCGGCGAACATGATTGTCGCGCCGAACTCGCCCAGGGCGCGCGACCAGCACAGTACGGCGCCCGCGACGATCCCGGGGCCCACCATGGGCAGCGTGACCCGGCGGAAGATCGTGGTGCGCGAGGCCCCGAGTGTGGCTGCGGCCTCCTCGTAGCGGCGGTCGGCGCCGCGCAGCGCCCCTTCCACGCTGACCACGAGGAACGGCATCGCCACGAACGTCTGGGCCACCACCACCGCCGCGGTGGTGAACGGTAGCGAGTACCCCGTCCAGGCGTAGAGGTACTGGCCGACCACGCCGGTGCGCCCGAGCACCAACAGCAAAGCGACCCCGCCCACCACGGGTGGCAGCACCAGCGGGATAGTCACCAGCGCGCGCACCACGCGCCGCCCCGGGAAGGCGACACGGGCCAGCAGCCACGCCAAGGGCACACCGAACCCCACCGAGAGCGCTGTGGCCACGGTCGCGGTCGTCAGGGACAGCCGGAGGGCATCCATGACCTGCGGCGTCATGAGCCGGGCCCCCAGGGTCGGCCAGGGTGCGCGGATCAGCAGTCCCGCGAACGGCAGAACGAGGAACACCAGCCCGATCAGGGCGGGCAGCAGCAGCGGCCAGGGCGGGCGCCCGGTGGCCACGCGCGGGCTCCGTTGCCGTCGGGGGCGGCCATCGCGGGTGAGGGACCGCGTTGCCGCCCGGCCGTCGTCGTTCACCGGCCACCTCCGGGGAGGGGGCCGGCCAGCGGCGCTGCTGTCTGGCCACGCCGTGGCCAGACAGCGGCTATAGCCGCGTCGACCTGCCGGGCGACGAGAGCGGCCGTGGCCGCCGCCCAGTGGCAAGGTGGCGGCGCTGGGCGGTCGCTGCGCGGAGGCTGCGGGAGGTCGGGGCGTGTCGCCGTAGTGGTGGGCGTGGCGGCGAAGGACAGCGGGCTCACGGCGTCTGGAACCCCGCGTCGGTGAGGAGCTCGCTGCCCGCCGGGGAGGTGACCGTGTCGAGCCACGCTTGGGCGAGCTCGGGGCGGGCAGTGTCGCTGAGCACCACGATCGGGTAGTCGTTGACCGCCGTCGTCGCCTCGGGGACGTCGATACCTTTCACCTGGTCGCCGGCGGCGATGACGTCGGTGCGGTAGACCAGTGCCGCGTCGACCTCGCCCAGTTCGACCTTGGTCAGGGCAGCTTTGACGTCTCTTTCCCAGGAAGCGGGCGCAACATCGAGTTCGGCCTTCGCCATCACCGTCTGCGACGCCGCTCCGCAGGGCACGTTCTCGGCGCACAGGGCGACGGTTGTGCCTTCGCGGGCCAGGTCAGCCAACTCGTCGACCCCGGCGGGGTTGTCGGGCGGCACCGCGATTTGCAGCGTGTTGCGTGCGAAGATCTGGGGGTCACCTGCCGCGCGTCCGGATTGGGTGACTAGGTCCATGGTGTGGGTGTCGGCTGAGGCGAAGACGTCGGCGGGCGCGCCCTGCTCGATCTGGGCGGCCAGGTCGGAGCTGCCGGCGAAGTTGAGTTCGACGTCGACACCGGGGCGCTCATCCTCGAACCGCCGTTCGAGGTCGCTGAACGCGCCCGTGAGAGAGGCGGCGGCGAACACGGTCAGCTTCTCCTGCCTGCTCTCGTCGGTCACCGGTCCGCAGGCGGTGGTGGCCAGCAGCAGTGTTGTGGCCAGGGCGGCGACGGTGCGCGAGGGTTCGCGCGGCCGGGCAGGGCTCGATGGGGCGGCCGGACCGGGAACCGAGGTGGGAAAAGCGTGCTGTGCTGTCATGACTCCTGGCTTTCGAGCCGTGGCTGGTCGCGACCGGCCGGGCGTCGTGGAGGTGCCGGCCGGTGGCGACCATGGTGGGCCGCTGCGCTTCACCCCCGCGGTTTTCTCGCTGACCCGGCTCCCCGCCGGGACCGTGGCAGCCATGCGGACAGCTCCGTGGTCTTGTGGCGCGCCCCTCACCGGCATCGCCAGGCTGGTTCGGGCCGGTGTCGGCTGGGTTCTGTGGTGCCGACGTCTGGGTGTGGGGGCTGTGGGGTGTTCTTCGGTGGCTCGTGCCTCGATCGCTGCGCGTTTTCGCCAACTTGGGGACGACAGTGGATGCGCTCACCCGTGTGCGCCCACCGACTGCCCCTCGCTGCCCGTTCAAAAAAACAGAACCTAGGCATGCGGGCTCCCCGACGAGCCGGCGGCTTCCACGATGACATTGGTCGACTTGACGAGGGCCGTGGCCACGCGGCCTACCTCCAGCCCCAGATCGTCGGCGGCCTCCCGGCTCATCAGCGACACCACACGCTGGGAGCCCACCTGTAGCTCTACCTGTGCCATGACGCCGTCGCGGGTCACGTCGGTGACCAGGCCGCGGAACCGGTTGCGCGCCGAGGATAGGTTCAGTCCGGGGTTGTGGCCGGTGCCGGAACGCATGAATTCCGCAAGGTCGGTGCCCGCCACGATCCGCCACCCTTGCTCATCGCGTTTGGCGGCCAGCCGTCCGGAGTCGATCCACCGCCGTACGGTGTCGCCGCTGACCCCGATCAGTTCGGCGACCTCGCTGATGCGGAAATTCGTCATGGAAACACCATACACATCGCAATTGCCAGCGAAAATAGAAATATCATCCGCAGGTGCCAGTGATGATCGCAAAACTATTCGCATCCGCGAATCCACGGCCGTGCTCGGCCGCCTCGGGAGTAGCGGTAGGGACAGCACTACCCCGAACTGGTGTGGTGTCGCCATGGCTCCGCGGGCCGCAGCGTCCTAGGTTGAACAGGAAGCCATACCACGGGGGAGGAGAGCAGACATGGGTGAAGCGCCGGCGGCTGTTCCCGACGCCGCCGCGGCGCCCGGCACTCCCGACGAGCCGGCCCTCCGTCCGTGGCAGCGGCGCGTCTTCGCGCTGCTGCACCTGCTCACCACGTTCGCCTTGGCGCCGCTGTACCTGCTGCCCGCCGTGCTGTTGTTCGCCGGCGTCAACCAGTACTCCACCGAGGTCTACGACGCGCTCACCGGACAGTGGTCGCTGCCGGGCCTGCTCGCGGCCACCGTCGCGCTGCTGGTGCTGCCGTTGAGCCTCCTGCTCGCCCGGTTGTGCTGCTGGTTGCAGAAGCGGCGGCTTGCGGCCATGTTCGGGATCAGGGAAACCAGCCTGACCGCCTCGCGCGAGGATCGGGGGGCCGTAGCCGCCGCGGTGGCCTACCTCTTCGGCCGAGAGGCGTGGACGGCCCTGCTCGCCTGTACCCTCGTCGGCCTGGTGGGCTGCACTGTCGGACTGCTCGCCTTCGCGCTGGTCGCCTACGGAATCGGTACCGCGGTGGGCACCGTCCTCGCCGTGGGCTATGTGCTGCTGGGGAGTATGGCCGGCACCCTGTCGCTCACCTCCATCGCCAACCTCGCAATGCCGCTGGTGCTGGCCGCGCCCGCCCCACTCCTGCTGGCCCTCGGGATCTGGTCAGCGCCCACCCTGGCGCGCCCGGAAATCGCGCTAGCGCGGCGCCTGCTGTTCGACCCTCCGGACAAGCGGGTGCGTCACCGCCTCGTGCACCTACAGGACACCCGGCTGCGCATGGTCGACGCCGCCGAGGCCGAACGTCGCCGCATCGAGCGCGATCTCCACGACGGTGCCCAGCAGCGCCTGCTCGCCGTCACTATGACGCTGACCCGGGCGCGTGCCAAGTTCGACCGCTCCCCGGAGCAGGCGCGTGCGCTGCTCGTCGAGGCTCAGGAGGAGGCTAAGGCCGTCATGGCGGAGTTGCGCGAGGTCGCCCGCGGGCTGCACCCGCGGGTCCTGAGCGACCATGGGCTGTCCGCCGCCCTGCCGGTGGCCGCCGGGCGCTGCCCAGTGCCGGTGTGGGTCGACGTCGACCTGCCCAAACGTCCCTCCAGCCGGGCGGAGGGCATCGCCTACTACGTCTCCTGCGAGGCCCTGACCAACATCGCCAAACACGCCCAGGCCACAACGGTGCGGGTGCGTTGCGAGCGCGTTGCGCGCCGCCGCGGCGATTTGCTGCGCGTCGTCGTCACCGACGACGGGGTGGGCGGAGCCGACCCCGAGACCGGAACGGGCCTGTACGGCCTGTGGGACCGGGTCAACGCCGTCGACGGCACGCTCGTCGTCGACAGTCCAGCCGGCGGGGGCACGGTCCTCACTGCCGACATCCCCTGGGAGGCATGACCGTGCGCGTGATCATCGCTGAGGACTCGGTACTGCTGCGCAGCGGCATGGCCAAGCTCCTTGAGGACGAGGGCATGGAGATCGTCGCCGCTGTCGGCGACGCCGACGAGCTCACGGCCGCCTTGGACAAGCACGGCGACGTGGACCTGTGTCTCGTCGACATCAGGATGCCGCCCACCTACTCCGAAGAGGGGATGCACGCCGCGATCGACATCCGCCGCGATTACCCCGGTGTCGCCGTCCTGTTGCTGTCGCAGCACGTGGTGGGCCGCTACGCCGCCGAACTGCTCGGCGGCGGCGCGACGAGGGTCGGTTACCTGCTCAAGGACCGGGTGGCCGACATCGACGAATTCATGGTCACCGTACGGCGCGTCGCCGACGGTGGCACGGCAATCGACCCGGAGGTGGTTGCGCAGTTGCTGAGCCGTACCGATCACAGTGCGCTGGACCTGCTCAGCCCCCGTGAAGGCGAGGTGCTGGCCGCGATGGCCGAAGGGCTGAACAACGCCGGCATCGCCGCGCGGCTGGTCATCACCGAGCGCGCTGTGGAAAAGCACATCAGGGCCATTTTCACCAAGCTCGACCTGGGCCACGACGACCACGACCACCGGCGAGTGCGCGCGGTCCTGCGCTACCTGCGCGGCTGTGGCGACGACACCGCCTCCTGACAGCCCCTGCGCCCATGAGAGGAAACGAGCATGACCTTCACCAGTCGCGGGCTCTACGCCACATCGAGCAAGATCCCCCGCCGGCGCCGCTACGGCTGGCTCGCTTTCGGCGCCGCCGTCGCTGTTTTGGCGGTGCTCCTGGGGGGCGTCAACGCGCTCGGCGCGATCCCGGTCGCCGTCGAGGGCAGGAACGACTCCTTCGAGGGGGTGCACGAAATCGTCATCGACAACGCCACCGTGGGCGAGGTCACCGTCACCGGCACCGATGACGGCGCCGTCACCGTGCAGCGGGAGTTGCAACGGGCCGTTACGGCCACGCCCGAGGAGAGCCTCGCCGCCGACGGCGGCACCCTGCGTGCCGAGGCCACCTGCACCGGAGGGTGGCTCTTCCTCGGAAGTAGCTGCGCCATCGACTACGAGATCCGGGTCCCCGCCGACGCCGACATCGCCATCGACGCCCGAACCTCCACCGGCGACATCACCGTCACATCGGTGCGCGGCGACATCACCGCCGCCAGCAGTACCGGGGAGTTGCGGTTCGAGGAGGTCACCGCAGCGTTGGATCTGGAGACCAGTACCGGCGAGGTCGAGGCGTCGGGCTCGGGCGAAAGCGCCACGGTCACCTCATCCACCGGTTCGGTCGACTTGGCCGACTTCACCGCCGACCGTTTCGACGTGCGCACCTCCACCGGCGATATCGCCATCGGCGGCGGTTTCACCGAGGTCGAACTCCAGACCTCCACGGGGGAGGCCACCATCGAGACCGGCGAGACCTTCGACAACATCACGGCCAACACCGGCACCGGGGATCTTGAGATCGAGGTTCCCGAAGGGGCTTACCACGTCACCGGCGACTCCACCAGCGGCGACCGCGAGGTCGACGTCAGTACCGACGCCGCCGCAGCAGCCAGCATCGACGCCACTACGACCACGGGCGAGGTCACCATCGAGGCGGATTAGCCCGCTTCTGGGGCTCCCGTGGCGGGGAGCGGTCGCCTCGGGGCCGTCCCCCGCGTGCACCGGCGCCGTGTCTGGATATGTCGCCCTATCGCTTACAGTGCTAGCGGCTAGCGGGTCAGTCGTTGGCGCGCGTGGGAGCAAACCAAGGCCGGGACGGAGCGCGACCATGGAAGCAACGTCATTCGCACAGGTGTGGCAGGACGTCTTCTCGACCCAGACCGCGCCACCGCAGTGGCTCGTCATCGCTACCGGTGTGGTGGCCCTGGTCGTCGTGGTGGCGCGCGGCCCTTGGCGGGTGGCCCGCAACGTGGTGACGATCGCCCACGAGGGCGGGCACGCGCTCGTGGCGCTCCTCAGCGGCAGGCAACTCACCGGTATCCGGCTGCACTCCGACACCTCCGGGGTCACCGTCTCCCGAGGTCGCACGTCTGGCATCGGCATGATTCTCACGGTCGCCGCCGGCTACGTCACGCCCTCGCTTGTGGGGCTCGTGGGCATTCTGCTGCTGTTGCAGGACCGCATCACCGCCCTATTGTGGATCAGCATCCTGGTGTTGACCGCCATGCTGCTGCTGATCCGCAACGTCTACGGGGTGGTCTCCGTGGTGGGAACCGGGGCAGTGGTGTTTTTGATCTCGTGGTTCACCCCCGCCGAGGTGCAGGCGGTGTTCGCCTACCTGTTCACCTGGTTCCTTCTGCTGGCAGGGGTGCGTCCGGTGTTTGAGCTTCAGGTGCAACGCAGCCGCCAGCCCTCGCCGCACTCCGACGCCGACCAGCTCGACCGGCTGACCGGCGTACCCGGCACTCTGTGGGTCGTCCTGTTCGGCGTGGTCAACCTGGCGACGCTGGGGGCCGGCGTGTGGCTGCTGCTGTTCTAGCCGCCGGGAGGGAAAACGGCAGCCGACTCAGCCGGTGCCCGTGGTTTCTACGGGGGCATTGAGGGCCGCCTCGACCGTCGGGAAGACGGGAATCCGAGTGTCGATTCCGGTGACCCGCAGGATCTGGGCCACCCGCTCCGACGGTGCGGCGATGAGCAGCCGACTGTCGTGCTCCTTGCCGGCCTTGTTGGACTGGATGAGCACCCGCAGCCCACTGGAGTCGATGAAGGCCAGGTTGGCGCAGTCGAGCACGACACGGCCGTGCTTGCACTCCCTGGCAGCATCGATGACGGCCCGGTGGAACTCGTCCTCGGTGGAGATGTCGATCTCCCCGTTCAGGACGAGGACGGTGCCGTCCTCATGGCTGCGATGGTTGATCTGCAAGGCGGGCATGCTCGCTCCGGGGTTATTCGCCGATGCCGTTGCCCGGCCGGAATGCATGGCGGCTCGGTCGTGCCCGAGATGGATACCGACCTTGGTTCCGCTGTTCAACGCGCTCGTCGGCGCGTTCATGTGGCGAAAGTGCTGTTTCATCCTTCGTGCTACCCCTCATGCCAGCGGTGAGACGCTGGACATGTACAAAGTGAACGTCGCGTGCCAGGGGTCGTGGAAATTCGGCGTGGGCGGCTGGGGCACCGACCCCGGCGCGAGTAACCGAGGTGGACGGATGTGCGGCTTAACTACGCGCCCGCTGCTTGTCCAGGCATTCATGTCCCAGGCAAGCCTCTGAGAGGCTATCACACTGGAATCCATCGATTTGTGACCTGCGATCGCTCACATGCTGCTCGTGACCTTATCCATCGTGACGCCTCAGCCGTGAGCAGCGCGTTAATCGGGGAGTGATAATAGACACCTCCTGTGCCGGTTGGGGAGACAGCGGTCACATTCGGGCGTTCAGTCGGCTGTGTCTCCTATGTCGCCGATCTATCAACCGGCTGGCGGTTGTGTCCAACGCTGGGGCCCTCGCGGCGCAGCACCCATGCGCACGCCGCCAGGGTCAGCGGGACCGCGACCGTCAGGGCCAAAGCCGGGATCGCGATCCCGGAATCGTTGGCTGCGAACCCGGCCAGCGCCGTCACCAGCGATCCCGTCAACCCCGCGCGTAGGGTCGGAGCGTACTCGTAGGCGCGCTGTAGCGCCCCCATGCGCCAGTCGGTCGGCTTGTTCAACACCGCGAACAGGAACAGCAGCGCACACGCCGAAAGCAAGGTCAACTGCCAGTTGCCCAGCGTGCCCAGCATCGCGTTGAGCTTACGGAAGACGATCGTCCACGCTTCGCCGCTGACGACCTGCTCGACGAACAGTCCGAAGTGGCTGCGCTCGTTAGGGGGGCGCAGGTAGTCCATGTAGGACAGCGTGCCCAGGAGGACTATGGCCGCGCCGACGACCCCGAGCAGCCGCGTCATCGTGATACGCAGCCCCGCGATCATCAGCACGGTCACCGCCAGGCCCGGCACGAGGGCGATCACCCCGCCGAAGTCGGTGCCCAGCCCGGGCCAGCCGATGACCAGCAGGGTGGCTCCGCCGATCAGCAGCGCCGCCACGACCGCCCAGGTGCGCCGGCCCCGCTCCAGCAGCACGTGGGCCAGGCCGGCTATGGTCATGAGCGTTCCGGTGGCAAACGTCGCGAAGGCGATGTTGCCCAGCCCGTAGTAGCGCCCGCCCACGATGGGGGTGTAGCCGGTGGGCGAGTTCATTTGCAGATGCGCGCCGGTGCACATGTCGACGAACAGCACCCCTGTGGTGATAGCGGCCACGATCGTGCTGGGGGCGAGCATGTCCCGCCGCCACGGACCTGCCATAGCTGCCCCCACCACGAGCGCGTCGGCCAGCAGCACACACCCCAACAGCGCCAGGTGCGGCATCGGCGCCGACCACCACGGGATGAGGTTGGCCAGATAGCTCGACACCGGGAACGCCGCTCCCCCCAACGCGACCACACGGGTCACCGACAGCACCACATGGCGTTTCTTGCGGTCGCGGTCGCCGTAACGCTTGAGGGTGTAGGCCGCGGCGGCATAAATCAACAACTGGATGGCGACCAGGCCACTGAAGAATCCGGCCATCAGCGATTCCACGACCTTGGCGGCTGTGTTGAACCGGATGAGCCGCTGTAGCGCCGTGTCGAAGTCGGCCGGCCGGTCGGCGACCATCCAGGCCCGCCCCACCGCCTCCGGCAGGCTTGGCAACTCCAGCGCACGCAGCAGTGTGGGCGTGATGTCGGTGAGCGTCACCAGGCCGGGGCGGCGCGTGGACTCCGAGGTGAGGTAGCCGCCGTCGTAGGTGGTGCCGTCAGGGCCGGTACCGTGCAATAGTGCCGCGTTGAGCTGGGAGTCTCCGGCCTCCACGGACACCCCGGCCACCATGAGGGGCGCGTCGTCGGGCAGGGTGGTGCGCACGACACCGATCTGCCGGTCGATCGCGGCCAGCCGCTCCACCCGATCGGCGGCGTCCACGGGTGCGGGCTCCGGTTCGGAGCGGTTATCGATCGAGGACTCCTCGTCCACCGTCTGGTCGGGGTGGGGCGGCAGTTCAAGGTAGAGGTCGGCGAGGTCGTCCAGGTCGATGACGGCCAGGCTGGCCTGCTCCCAGTGTTCGCGGCGCAGTTGGTCGACGTTGGTGAGGTAGTGGTCCACGCGCCCGTTCCGGTTGGCCGCGGCCAGCGCCGCACCGGGCCCGACGGCCAGTGTGGTGCCCCCGGATCGCTGAACCGCCTCGCCGAGCAGCCCCACCTGCGCGTCGAACTCCGAGCCGGTGTTGAAGGCCACGTGCTCGGGGTAGTCCGGCACCACAGCGCCCATGCCGCGCTGTTCGGGCAGCCGCGGAAGTTCGCAGATGGAATAGGTTTGGCGCTCGCTGGCGGCGCGCTGGCCGGCGGAGACACTCAACCAGCCGTCCACCGGGCAGGTGCGCGAGGTCGCGGTGCGGATCGACATCGTGCCGATCGCGCTGTTGTGGGCCAGCGCCCACAGGTGGGGGGTGGTCGTGGGAGTGATCTCCTCCCACACCAGCCCGGGCACCCCCACGAGCACGACTGGGCCGCTCGCACGTTCAGGCGGCGCGGCGCCGGCCGGCGCCGCGCCCAGGCTGAGCAGCCCCACGAGCACACTGAGCAGGGCTGCGATGAGTGTGGTGACACGCCGGTGGTTCCGCTTCATCCGCGGCCTCCACCGCCGTCCTCGCCGAGGCCGCGCGGCGCGCCCGCGTTCCCGCACGGCAGCGCTTCAGCCTCGGCGGCCTCCCGCTCACCCCGCCGAGGTCCGTGGCGACCCCACCGCGGTGGGGTCTTGGGCGCATGGCCGAGTCGGCGCCGATGAGGGGCGGCGGTGCCCTTTCCGGTGCGCGGGCGCCCTGGAGCGGGCGCTCCCGCCGCCGCGGGCGGGAAGCGCCGCGCTCGGGTGCGAGGAGAAGTCACCACGGTGCCGATCCCCCCTTGCTCGCCCCGCGGGTGCCTCTGGATTCACCGTAATGGCGGTGCGACGGTTGCCGGTGGAGCCGCTCCGCGGCGCCACGCGGGCCGGGTGGGGGCTGGCGTCACCCCTCCCGACTTCGGTGCTGGGCGCCGGCGACGCCGTCGTGGCCCTCGCTATGGTGCTCGCGTTCCGGGGGAGCCGGTGGGGGCTGGAGCCACCCGTTGTCGAGCGCGGACTCCGCGTCGTCGTCGCCGTCGGTCTCCCAACGGCGGGGGTAGCTCCACTCGCGGGCGCTGACCCCGACCCCCATCAGCAGGGTGACGATGGCGACCCCGGTGACGAGGTTGACCATCGCCGTGGCGAACTGTACGAGCGGTGGGTTCGACAGGCTGAATGGGCTGACGGTGGCCACTGCTGTGGCCAGCCAGACGATCCAGTTGAAAAATCGCAGCGCTCGGGGAGCGCTCACCAGCAGCAGGTGTAGCAGTCCGGTGGCGGTCAGCGCGGCCGTGGCCGCGGTGAGGGCGTGCAGGCTCGTTCCCACGCCGCCGAAATCGCCCGCCGTCGCGTCTGCGAACACCGGGATGTTGAGGACGCCGCGGAAGATGAGCGCGCCGACCAGGGTGGTCAGTCCCGCCACGACCGCTGTCGCCAATCCTCCCGCCCACAGTCTTGTCGCGTTGATTCTCCGTCCGCCACCGTTGCCGAAGCCATATCCGCCCATGCCGATCCCCCTGATGCGGCGCAGAAAACGGTCATAACCACAAATACCCGTAATTCACCGGCAATAATCCCTAAGGGTGTTTGTGTCGTGACGGAACGTCGTAGTGATGGTGGGGCGACAGCCAGGTAGGGAGTGGCGTGCCACCGCCCCTGCCCATCTGCGGTGAGCCCCCGTGGCCGGTCGCAGGGTTCTGTTTTGGAGGGGCGGCGAGGGCGGGCGGTGGGCGTACGCGGGTGAGCACCCCTCGCGGGCTGGCCAGATTGCGCAGCGATCGAGGCACGAGCCGACGACGCCCCCACAGCCCCTCCACCCCAGCCGTGCGAAAAACAGAACCTAAGACCCGAGCGCGATCGGTGTGCTTGAGCCGCGGCTGGCCGGGGGTGTCGTTTGGTCCCGAACCGGCCCCGCTCGTGACCGAATGCCCGGATCTCGCCGATCGCCGCCGGGGGTGGCAGTGTTATCCCGGGCGACGTCACCGATGTCGTGGGTGTGGCGACTGTGGACGCGCCTGGCGGTTGGACGTGTGGGCTCCGCCGGAGCGTCCCCGCACCCGTTCGTCACAATGGTCGCCGGCGCCCGCCGATCGTGGGAGCGCGGGCCGGGGGAAGGAGCGACACGGTTATGGACACTGGACTCGCGGGACGCACCGCCATCGTTCCCGGCTCCAGCAGCGGCATCGGTCTGGCGATCGCCACCATGCTCGCCGCGGAGGGGGCGAACGTGGTGATGGCAGCGCGCCGCGGCGACCTCTTGCGCCGCCACGCCGCCCAGTTGCCCTCCGCGCTGGCCGTGGAGTTGGACCTCACCGAGCCCGACGGCCCGTCCCGACTGGCCGACGCCGCCATCGGATGGTTCGGGGGCGTGGACGTGTGCGTGCTCAACGGCGGCGGACCGCCTCCCATGACTGCCGCCGAGATCAGCGACACCGAACTGTTGCGCGCGATGGAAACCCAGTTGCTCGCCCACCAGCGCCTCATCGCCGCCGTCCTGCCGGGCATGCGCGAACGCCGCTGGGGGCGGATCGTGGGCGTGGGGTCGTCGTTCGTGCAGGAGCCGGCGCCGCGCATGGTGGGCTCCAACGCCGGCCGCGCGGCACTGGCCAGCTACCTCAAGACCCTGGCCGCTGAGGTGGCACCAGAGGGGGTCACCGTGAACCTGGCGCTGCCCGGCCGCATCGACACCGACCGGCTGGTGGCGCTGGATCACGCCACGGCTGAACGCACCGGCCGCTCACCCGAACAGGTCCGCGCCGAGTCCATCGCCCGCATCCCCACTGGCCGGTTCGGCACCCCCGAGGAGTTCGCCGCCGTGGTCACCTTCCTGGCCAGCGAGCCGGCCTCTTATGTCACCGGCAGTCAGATCCGCTGCGACGGCGGTGTGCTGCGCTCCTTGTGACAGCGCGCCGACCCCGGCGCCTCCCACGCCTCGTGTTCACGGAGGCGCGGGGGTCCCTCACTCCTCGGCGGCCTCCGTCGCCTCGGCGTCTTCGGCCTGTTCGGCCGGCGCCGCCTGCTCCTCGCCGCCGATGTGGCGTTTCCACGGTCCGTCTTGGACCAGCCAGCGCGGCACCAGCCGCACCGGGAAGGGCAGGTCGGTCTCGAAGACGTCGGTGTCGACCGCTTGGGCCACCTCGCGGTACTCGCCGTCGACCAGCCGGAACTCGATCAGCGCCGGCTTCTCCAGCGCCGGGCTGACCACCCAGTAGGCCGGCACGCCGAACTCAGCGTACTCACGGCGCTTGGTGTGGTTGTCGCGGAACACGCTCTCCGGAGAGACCACCTCGACCACGAGGGCCGGCGGTGTGGTCTGGTAAGGACTGTCTCTTTCGTCGCAGCGCAGCACCGCCACATCGGGGATGCGATGGCGGGTGCGCATGTCGTTGAGGGTCATGCCTGGACTCGGATGAACCTCGAACTCCTCGGGCGCTGAGATGCCCAAGTGGACTACGAGCCGACCTTCGGCCCGTGTAGGGAGCGAGACGGGAGCCGCCGACACGTCAAGCCTCCCGTCGGCCAGCTCGTACTTGCGGCCGTCGTCCGGCGTATTCGCCAGATCGTCCACCGTCAGTGGCCGGTCCTGGGGGAGTGACACGTGGGGTGGTGTCTCGCTGATGCTCATGACAGTCATTGTGCCTCCCCGGGTACATGCGATCCAGCCTTGACCATCACAGAACGTCATCACAGGAAAACGCTAAGAAAACCCGAAAAGATCAGCGACACACCACTCAGGGTCGCCCCCGTCTATCGGCATCCGGCGCCGTGACCGCCCGCGCCGGGCTGTTCCGCTCAGGCCGACTGGCGCGCCCCCGCCGCTACGGGGGCTTCTTCCGGTGGTGTGCTCCCGTCCTGCCGCGCGGCGGCGCGCTTGGCGATCTTGCCGCGGCGGTCGGCGGGCACCACCAGCGGCGTGCCGGTCTCGGGGTCGGGGATGATCCGGCAGGGCAGCCCGAACACCTCCTCCACGAGTTCGGCGGTGATGATCTCGGCCGGATCGCCTTGGGCGACCACTTGGCCGTCACTCATCGCGATCAGGTGCGTGGCGTAGCGGCAGGCGTGGTTGAGGTCGTGCAGCACCGCCACGAGCGTGTGGCCGCGGTCGTGGTGCAGTTCGGCACACAGGTCCAAGACGTCCATCTGGTGGGCGATGTCGAGGTAGGTGGTGGGCTCGTCGAGCAGCAGCAGCGGCGTCTGCTGTGCCAGCACCATGGCCAGCCACACTCGCTGGCGCTGGCCGCCGGAGAGCTCGTCGACCATGCGCGAGCCCAGGTCCGAAACCCGCGTCGCCGCCATCGCCTCGGCGATGATGCGCTCATCGGCGCGCGACCACTGCTTCAGGAACTTCTGGTGCGGGTA
Organism: Salinactinospora qingdaonensis; assembly: GCF_039539445.1. Taxonomy (NCBI): domain Bacteria; kingdom Bacillati; phylum Actinomycetota; class Actinomycetes; order Streptosporangiales; family Nocardiopsidaceae; genus Salinactinospora; species Salinactinospora qingdaonensis. Next base: position 58,237 of record NZ_BAABDD010000016.1, on the reverse strand, counting down.
GCGGCCCCGCGCGACCAGGTCGGCCACGGTGATGCCGTCCGGCGCGATCGAGGACTGCGGCAGCAGCCCCAACCGTCGCGCCACCTCCTTGGAGGGGTAGGAGCTGATGAGCCTGCCGTCGAGGTGGACGGCGCCGGCCGCCGGCTTGAGCATCCGCGACAGCGCCCGCAGCAGCGTGGATTTACCGCAGGCGTTGGGACCCACGATCACCGTCAGGGAGCCGTCGGGGATGGTGATCCCCAACTCCCGCGAGATGACGCGCTGGTCATAGGCCAGCGTCAGGTTCTCTCCCCACAACCGTGCGGGCTCGGACATGGTGCTCTCCCCTCGATGGGTACGACGTGCGCGACTTGCGTGTCTCGGCCGGCTCACCCCCGGCCGGTGCGCCATTCCCGGTACAACAGCCACACCAGGTAGCTCCCGCCCACCACGGCCGTGACCACCCCCACGGGAAGCTGGATGGGCGCCAGTGCCCGCTGGGCGATGAGGTCGGCGGTCAAGAGCAGGAAACCTCCCATCAGCCCGGCGCCCAACAGCGTCGTGCCGTTGGCGCGCACCAGTCGCCGCGCCAGTTGCGGCGCTGCCAGCGCGATGAAACCGATCGGCCCCGCCACGGCGATGCCGAAACCGGTCAGGGCGCTTGCCGTCAGCAGCGCCGTGGCCTGTGTCGCCTGTGTGGGCACCCCCAGGGCCCGCGCGCTGTCCTCGCCCATCTCCATCAGCCGCAGCCGCGGCCCCAGTCCAAGAATGAGGGGGATCAGCACGCCGGTGCCGCAGCTAACAGCGACGACCTGCGTCCAGTCGCGGCCGTTGAGGCTGCCCACGAGCCAGACTTGCGCGGTCATCGCCTCAGTCAGTTCGGCGCGTGTCATCAGGTAGTCGCGCGCCGATAGCAGCATCGCGTTGACGCCGATGCCCACCAGGATCAGCCGGTAGCCCTGCACGCCGCGTTTGAGCGCCAGCAGATAGACCAGGCCGGCCGTGCCCAACCCCCCGATGACCGCGCCGATGGAGGTCTGGGTCATGCCGCCGCCCAGCACCAGGATGGTCAGGACCGCGCCGGTGGCCGCGCCGCTGGTGAAGCCGATGATGTCGGGGCTGCCCAGGGGGTTGCGCGACAGGCTCTGGAACACTGCGCCGGCCACGCCCAGCGCCGCTCCCACCAGGATCGCCGTCAACGCGCGCGGCAGCCGCATGCCCTGCACGAAGAAGACGTCGAGCCGTTCGCCCTCCCCGGTCAGCGCCAGGAGTACCCGCGGCAGCGGGATCTCGTAGTCGCCCACCATCAGGGTTATGGCGAACACGACGAGCGTGGCCGCCACGAGTGTGCCGTAGATGAAGGTCATCCGCGTACGGAGCCGAAACGACACCGCGTCCCCGGCGAGCCGCACCACACGCACGGCGTCGCCACTGTCGCGGCGCCCCTGCCGCGTGCGGTCGGCTGCGGGGGCGGGCTGGCTCTTGGTCGTGCTCAAAGCTGGGCCATCCTGGTGCGGCGAACGAGCGCGATGAACACGGGGGCGCCGACGAGTGCCGTGATAATGCCGACCTCCAATTCCCCGCTGGGCAGCACGATCCGGCCGAGGGTGTCGGCTCCTACGAGCAAGATCGCGGCGAGCACAGCGGAGTAGGGCAACACCCAGCGTTGGTCGGGGCCGGTGATGGCGCGGGCCACGTGCGGAATGGTCAACCCCACGAACCCGATCGGGCCGGCAGCCGCCGTCGCCCCGCCACACAGCAGCACGATCGCCAGCGCCGACACCGCGCGGGTGCGGTTGATGCGCGCTCCCAGGGCGGCGGCCATGTCCTCCCCTAGGGCGATCGCGTTGAGGGAGGACCCGAGAAACAGCGCGATGGCAAGCCCGATGAGCAGGAACGGCAGCACCTGCGCGAAGATGGCCATGTCACGGCCCACCAGCGACCCGACCTGCCAGAACCGGATCTGGTCGAAGACGAAGTCGTTGACGATGACGATGCCGTTCATCAGGCCGATGAGGACGGCCGCCACGGCGGTCCCGGCCAGCGCCAGCCGCACCGGCGTCGCCCCGGTTCGCCCGCGCGATCCCAGGAAATAGACCACGAACGCTGTCACCGCGGCGCCAAGGAAACCGAACCACACATACGAGGTGAGGTCGGTCAACCCGAAGATGAAGATCGCGACGACCACTGCCATGGCGGCCCCGGCGTTGATGCCGAGCAGCCCGGGGTCGGCGATCGGGTTGCGGGTGAGCGCCTGCATGAGTGCCCCGGCCACGCCGAGGGAGGCGCCGATGGCTATTCCGAGGACAGTGCGCGGGAGCCGTAGCTCGAAGATCACGTCCTGGTTGTAGGAGCCTTGGTCGTCGATCAGCGCGTGCCACACCGTGGGGAGCGGGATGGGTTTGGCTCCCACGGAGATGCTGAGCATCACGCACAGCACCAGCACTCCGAGTCCGACGAGCAGGCCGACGACGCGTAGCAGTTGGACGCGGGTGTGCGCCGTGGTGCGCTGGTTCAGGGCCGCGCGAGCTGCCAAGGCGTCATCGGTGTTCTCGCTGTCGGCGATGGCGGAGGAGGGACGTTCCAGGGTCATCGCGCCCCACCCGGGCACCCGGGATGGGGGCGCCGAAACCGTAGATCCACCACTTCCTCCGGAGCGACGTGCATAAACTTAGTAAAGGCTAACCTACATCGTAGGATGGCGGAAGTGCGCATCTCTCACATACCCACCCCCATCACCCCACGTCGGGCCATCGATACTTGACGCATGGGAAAGCAGCGGGAGCGTCCCCGCAGCCACTGGGATGTTCCGACGTGAGCGGGTATGGTTTTCCAGTGGTGTCCTGTCCCGCCGCAAAAGCGGGGAACAGGGGAGGTTCAGGTTTCACGTTTGGGGGGCAGATCGGGGGCATGGAGGTCACCGAAGTTCTACTGCCCGGTGTGGGGATTCGCTACGAGTTCACCACCGCTGAAGGCGAACGGATCGGCATCGTGGCGCACCGTAGTGGTGACGCCGAATTGGTGCGCTACAACGGTCCCGACCCCGACGAGCCCCAGTCATTGCTCAGGCTCACCCCCGAGGAGTCCGACGCCCTCTCTGAGATCCTTGGCGCGCCCCGAGTGGCGGAGCGTTTCGCTGACCTGGCCAAAGAGATCCCGGGGCTGAGCGCAGGCCAGATGGAGTTGCCGTCGGATTCCTCTTTCGTCGGTAAGACGCTGGGGGAGACCCGTGCCCGCACCAGGACAGGTGCTTCGATCGTGGCTTTGGTGCGAGGCGAGGACGTGATCGCCTCTCCCGGCCCTGAGCAGTCCCTCCAGGCAGGTGACATCCTCGTTGTCATTGGTACGCATGAAGGTATCGCGGGTGTCCAAGCCATAATCGACGGCTGAGCGGTGATCGTGCCATGCACGTCTCCGCGACTTTGCTCATGGAACTGGGCGCGGTCTTCCTCGTGCTCAGTTTTCTCGCTGCGGTAGCGCGCCGGTGGGCGTTCTCTCCCGTCCCGCTGTACCTGCTTGCCGGGTTGGCGCTGGGGGAGGGGGGCATCGCCCCGATCCCCGCTGTAGGGGAGTTTGTCGAAACCGGCGCGGCCATCGGCGTCGTCCTGTTGCTGCTCCTGCTCGGCCTGGAGTTCTCCACCACCGAGTTCACCCACAGCCTCCGGCGTCACCTGCCTTCGGCGCTGGTCGACGGCTTGCTCAACGCCGTGCCGGGGGCGTTGCTGGGCTGGGTGCTGGGGCTGAGTTGGGGTGGGTGCCTCGCGCTGGCCGGCATCACCTGGATCTCCTCCTCCGGGATCGTGGCCCGGCTGCTGAGCGACCTGCGGCGCTTGGGTAACCGGGAGACCCCCTCAGTGCTGTCCATCCTGGTGCTGGAGGACATCGCTATGGCGATCTACCTGCCCCTCATGGGGTCGCTGGCTATCGGCGGCACCCTGGGGCAGATGTCCCTGGCGCTCGGTACGGCCCTGTGCGCTCTCGCCCTGGCGTTTTTCGTGTCGCACCGGCTGCACCACGTGTTGGGGCGCTTGGTCGACACCCAGCACTCCGAACAGTTTCTGCTTCGGGTGATGGGGTTGACGCTGCTGGTGGCTGGTCTCAGCGAGTTCGCCCGTGCTTCGGCGCCGGTGGGGGCGTTTTTGATCGGGTTGGCGTTGAGCGGGCCGCTGGCTGATCGGGCGCGCCGGGTGATCGAGCCGGTGCGGGACCTGTTCGCCCTCGTCTTCTTCCTGGCGATCGGGCTGACGATCGACCCGCGCGAGTTGGTTCCGCTGCTACCGGTGGCGCTGGCCTTGGCGGCTGTTACCGCTGTGACCAAGGTGCTCACCGGGTGGTACGCGGCGCGGCGCGAGGGGGCGGCCTTGCGTGGTCGGCTGCGTGCGGGCACCGTGCTGATCGCGCGTGGGGAGTTTTCGATCGTGATCGCGGGTCTGGCGGCGGGGATCGAGCCTTCGCTGGTCCCGTTGGCTGCGGCCTATGTGATCACGCTGGCCATCGCCGGCCCGATCGCCACCTACCTCGTCGGTGTTCTGCCGGCGCGGAAAGCGCCGCGCCGGAGGCAGTCGGAGGCCGGTGCGTGAGTGTGTCCGGGGGTGGGGCCGGTTCACGGGCTGGCCCCACCCCGCTGGACCCCCGATGGGCGGGGAAAGGCGGGAACACCCATCGGGAATTCGGTGAGGGCTCAAGCGGGTCAGTCGGAGTAGGCGACCTCGCAGCGGAAGGTGTCCTGGAGTACGAAGTTCTCAGGGGAGAGCCGGTGGGGACCGTTGACGAGGAGGTCGAACGAGACCGGTTTGTCGGGCGCGATGTCGTTGTTCCACGAGAGGCCGTCCACGTGGACGAGACCGCCGGTTTGGGCCCAGTCCACCCCCTGGGCGTCGGCGATGACCTCATCGTTGACGAAACTCCATCGCAGGACCCAGTCCTGGATCTCCTGGGGCGTGTTGTTCTTCACTGATACGGAGGCGACGTAGCGCAGGGTGGTGCTGGTTGCCCAGGTGTCGGAGACGTGGAAATCGACCTGGCAGGCGGGGGCTGCCGTGGCGTCCTCGGCGGGGGCGGCCACGGTGAGCGCGCCGAGAACAGCGGTGAGTGCGCCGAGCAGGGGGATGGTGCGTAGGAGCCGCACAGCCATGTTCCTTTCTCGCGGAATGCGCACTGGGCGCGTGGCACGAACGCGGCCCGGCCGCTAGCCGGGGAGTGGGAGGAGAGGGGCGGCTGCCGCCGAGCTCGCGTTCGCGTGGGGGATAGGCGCCGTAGAGGCGCAACCAGGCTGTTACCACCCCGCCTTCGGGTCCGCTTCTCACACACATCTTGGGAGCGCTCCCATAATGATGTGATTCTGCTCTCATGTCAACGGCTCGTGATGGCTAAATTACCTCCCGGTGAGGCTGGTTGCGTACCGCCGATGCTCACGGCAGATGGGGCACGCGGATTTCCTTCCGTGCCTCGCGCCGTTCCCGATCGACGGGGCGCGGGAACGGCCGTATAGCGGGGCGGCCCCGCCGTCGCCGGTCCACGGGAACTCAGGAACTGGCCGTGGTGGTACGCGGCGGCGTGAACACCCGAACCGGCGGGGGCTCACCCGCGTAGCGTTCGACCTCCACCAGCGCGTGTTGGCCGGTACACCCCTGGCTCAGCGACGAGGTGCCAACATCGGCGGTGAGCACGTTGGGGTTGCCGTGGACACACGTGGCCTCGCCGGCCTGCGCCCCGGAGGGGTCGTACCAGGCGCCGGTGGAGAGCTGCACCACCCCGGGACGCACGTCGTCACTGATCACGGCCCCGGCCAGACAACTCCCCCGGTCGTTGGCGACCCGCACCACGTCACCGTCCCCGATCCCCCGCACGGCGGCGTCGTCGGGGTGCAACCGGATCGGCGCGCGCTCGGCGACCTTCTGGGAGCGGCTGTGCGCGCCCATGTCCTGTTGACTGTGCAGCCGGCCACTGGGCTGGTTGGCCACCAGCAGCAGCGGCCATGTCTGGGAGCGCTGCGAGCCCAGCCGCTCCTGGGGCGCCAGCCATGTCGGATGCCCAGGGCAGTCGGAGTAGCCGAACCCGTCGATGGTGGCCGAGTACAGTTCGATCCGGCCGCTGGGAGTCTGTAGCGGCGCCGAATCGGGATCGGCCCGAAACGCGCCGAGCAGGGTCTCGTCCTCGGTGCGGCCGGGGAGGTCCACGCCCCCCGCCTCCCAGAATTCGGCGAAGTTCGGCAGTGCCTGGCGCCAGCGGCGGCGCCACTTCTCGTAGAGGTGGGCCAGCCACTGCGCCGAGGTCCGGCCTTCGGTGAAGGCCAGCTCGGCCCCCAACCTGCCGGCCAGGGCGGCGAACGTGTCGTATTCGTCGCGTGCCTCGGCGTGGGGCGGGACCGCCCGCGGCATGGCCCGCAGTCGCACGTCCCCCTGGCTTGCCGCGTAGTCGTCGCGCTCCAGCGTGGTCGTGGCGGGCAGCACGATGTCGGCGTGGCGGGCGGTGGCGGTCCAGTGCGTCTCGTGGACGACGACCGTCTCTGGCCGCCCGAACGCGCGGCTGAGCCGGGTGAGGTCCTGATGGTGGTGGAAGGGGTTGCCGCCTGACCAGTAGACCAGCCGGATGTCGGGGTAGCGTTGCCGCCGGCCGTTGAAATCGAACGGCTCGCCCGGGTGCAGCAACATGTCGCTCACGCGCGCGACCGGGATCTTCGTGGGGATCGGGTTGATGCCCTGCGGCAGCGTGGGCAGCCCGCCGGGGGTGGCGCCACCCCCGTAGTTGCCCATCGACCCGTAGCCAGTGGCGAACCCGCCGCCGGGCAGCCCCACCTGGCCTAGGCACGCGGCCAGGGCCATGCCGGCCCACAGCGGCTGTTCGCCGTAACGGGCGCGCTGCACCGACCAGCCCACGTTGACCAAGGTGCGGCCGGCCGCCGCCCGGCGGGCCAGGTCGCGCAGCGCCTCCGCGGGCAGGCCGCTGAGCGCGCCCGCCCACTCCGGTGTCTTCGCCACGCCGTCGGACTCGCCCAGCACATAGCGGCGGAGTACGTCGGCGCCGACGGTGTAGCGCTCCAGAAACTCCGTGTCGGCTCGCCCCTCCGTGAACAACACGTGCATCAGCGCCAGCAGGACGGCGGTGTCGGTGCCGGGGGAGGCGGCCAGCCACTCGGCTTTCATCTCCGCCATGGTGTCGTCGCGCAGCGGGCTGATCGAGACCACGCGCACCCCTCGCCGCGCCGCCTCGCGCATGCCCGGTTCGGCGATGTGGGCCGCCCGGCCGCCTGAGACGGTCCAGGTGTTGGAGACCCGCAGACCGCCGAAGGTGATGATGAGGTCGGTGTGTTCGGCGATAGCTCCCCAGGTGACGGGGCGGCGCAGCAGGTCGTGGGCACCCCGTGCGCCCACGACGTGTGGGAACAGCACCTCGACGGCGGCGTGGCTGTAGGTGTCACGCGAGCCGGTGTAGCCGCCGAGAGTGGTGAGGAAGCGGTGGAGTTGGCTTTGGCAGTGGTGGAACCGTCCGGCACTGCCCCAACCGTAGGACCCGCCGTAGATGGCGGCATTGCCGTAGTCGCCGCGCACCCGCTCCAGTTCACCGGCGAGCACGTCGAGGACGCTCTCCCAACACAGCTCCACATACTCGTCGTCGGGAGCGCCGCGCCGATCGTCGGCGCCGGGGCCGTTGTCGAGCCAGCGCCGCCGTACGGTCGGGCATGCGACGCGTGTGGGGTGGTGTTGGGCGTCGGGGGTGTTTTCGATGATGGGGGAGGGCGCTGGGTCGTTGGGGTCGGGTCTGACTCCCACGACCCGTCCTTGCTGCACGAGGACCTCGTAGGAGCCCCAGTGGCTGCTGGTGGGGATGGGTACTGACATTGGCGTCCTCTCCCGTGTGGATGCGGGAGATTCCTCCTGCCCCGGGGCGCGGAGCTCGTTGTGGGTTCCCGCTTCCTCGATCGGCGCCGTAACGGGGTGCCGTGTTTGTCTGGTTTGGTCAGGTTCTGGGGCTGCGCGGATTGGTGCCGGTGTTCTCCCGGTGCGTCGCTTCGACGATGCCGCTCACGTGGCGGGGAACCGTGGGGAACAGTCTGATTCGCATTATTCGGGGCGGTTTGTCCCGCTAGCGGAAAACGTTACGTCAAACATGGGCGCAGTTCACCCCAAAGTCACACTGCCGTAACGGGCGGGCAATGCTGGCGCGGCGCCGCAAGGTCGCCCCTGGTGATCTCCGCGTTGCCCTGCCCAGCTCGGCTGTGCCTGGGGAGGGCGCCAGCTTACGCGGCCTTGCTGAGCAAACCTGGGAGAGGGTGTCCACAACCGGCCGTCGGCTCGGGTGCCAGACTTGGGGCGTCGGCGGGGAGAACCGGTGAGAAGAGGTGTTCATGAGTGCGACAGTCTCGCGGTCGCGGCGGTCGGTTCTGGCGGTTCCGGGCTCGAACCCGCGGTTCATCGACAAGGCGCGCGGGCTGGCTGTGGATGCGTTCTTCCTGGACCTGGAGGACGCCGTCGCGCCGCTCGAAAAGGACGCGGCGCGTGACACGGTCGTGGCGGCGCTGAACGAGGGTGGATGGGACGGCAAGGTCCGCACCGTGCGGGTCAACGACCTCACGACCGAGTGGACCTACCGCGATGTCATCACCGTCGTCGAGGGGGCCGGAGCCGCCCTCGACTGTCTAGTGCTGCCCAAGGTGACCGAGGCGAGCCATGTGCGGTGGCTGGACCTGTTGCTCACCCAGATCGAGCGGGCCAACGGTCTGGAGGTCGGCCGGATCGGTATCGAGGCTCAGATCGAGGACGCCCGTGGGCTGGTCAACGTCGACGACATCGCTGCCGCCTCGCCCCGCGTGGAGACGCTGGTCTACGGTCCGGCCGACTTCATGGCCTCGCTCAACATGAAGACTCTCGTGGTGGGGGAGCAGCCGCCCGGCTACGAGCCCGGCGACGCCTACCACTATGTGCTGATGCGCATGCTGATGGCCGCGCGTGCCAACGACCTACAGGCCATTGATGGTCCCTACCTACAGATACGCGACGTTGAAGGGTTTCGCCGCGCCGCCGGGCGCACCGCCGCGCTGGGCTATGACGGTAAGTGGGTGCTGCACCCGAGCCAGGTGGAGGCGGGCAACGAGATCTACGCTCCCTCCCAAGAGGACTACGACCATGCCGAACTCATCCTTGACGCCTATGAGCACGCCACTACGGTGCAGCGGCGCGGCGCGGTGATGCTCGGCGACGAGATGCTCGACGAGGCGTCGCGCAAGATGGCGCTGGTCGTGGCCGGTAAAGGCCGCGCGGCCGGGCTCCGGCGCACCAAAAGCTTCGTCCCGGATGCCGCCGAGGGGTAGCCAGGACGCGAGGAAAACCGGACGTCACCCGGCCGGAGCGGGAGTCTCCCCGCCGGGTGTCAGGACAGCGGCCATGGTCTGGGCCTTGACCATGGTCTCGGTGAACTCCTCGACCGGGTCGGACAGGGCGACGATGGCCCCGCCGGTGCCGAAGCTGACCCGCTCGTCGGTGGCCACGAGGGTGCGGATGACGATGCTCAGGTCGGCCGCACCGCTGAGACCGAACCACCCCAACGCCCCCGAGTAGACCCCGCGCGGTCCCTCTTCGAGGCGGTCGATGATGGCCATGGTGCGGACCTTGGGCGCTCCGGTCATCGAGCCACCGGGGAATGCGGCGCGGACGCAGTCCACGGCCGAGGTAGCGGCCCGCAGCCGCCCCCGGACGGTCGAGATGAGTTGGTGCACCGGCGCGTAGGTCTCTACCTGGAACGACTGGGGAACGTGCACCGAACCGATCTCGCACACGGTGGCGAGGTCGTTGCGGACCAGGTCGACGATCATCAGGTTCTCGGCACGATCCTTCTCGCTGCCCAGCAGGTCCGCGCGCAGCCAGGCGTCGTGTTCCGGGCTTTGTCCGCGTGGGCGCGTGCCTTTGATGGGTTTGGACTCCACCCGGCCGGCCGCGCTGACCGACAGGAAACGCTCCGGGGAAGCGCTGAGCACGCGCAGTTCGGGGAACTCCAGCAGCGCTCCGTAGGGCACCGGGCTGAGCGTGCGCAGGTGCGCGTATGCGCGTCGGGCGTCGAGCGCGACGTTCTTCGTAGCGGTGTTGGTCAGGCAGACCTCGTAGGATTCGCCGTCGCCGATCTCGGACAGGCACTCGGCGATGCGTTTGAGGTAGTCCTCCCGGTCGTGGCGCAGTTCGACTCCCTGCCCTCTCAGCTCGGTATCGGCTCGGGGGCACGGCCTCGTCAGCGGTGTCGTGCTCGCCTGGGACGCGGGGGGCAGTGAGCGCAGCCGCTCCTCGGTGGCCTCCAGCCACGCCGTGGTCGCGGGGTCGTCGGCTCGTGGGCTCAGGCACAGCAGGTAGCTGACCCCTTCGGCGTGGTCGAGCACCAGCATCCGGTCGACGAACAGCAGCGCCGCGTCGGGTGTTTCGGCGCGGTGGGCGGCAGCGCCGCCGGTCTCGGCTTTGAGTTCGTAGCCGAGATAGCCGACGTAGCCGAGGTTGAACTCGAAGGGCAGGTCCGCGGGTGGTGCCACATGGCGCTGGCGTAGTTGGGTGTTGAGGTAATCGAAGAAGGGCTGGGGTATCCGTTCGGGCTCCCGTCCGGGGCGACGCACGGTGACGGTCCCCTCGTCGACTCGGTAGCTGACGTGCTCGGCGTGTGGACCGCTGCCGTCGCCCATGAAAGAGAACCGGGACAGCCCGTCGGCGACGAGGCTGCTGTCGAGCCAGAAACGGGTGTGGGCATCGCCGAACAGCGTCTCGTGGGCGGTTTCCGGGTCGGGGAGCAGCGGTAGCCGCCGCATCTGCACGTTGTAGGCAAGGCGCTCGGGTGAGGCCGGTGCCGCCGGCAGGGCCGGGACGCGCCGGCGTCGGGCTGGGGTGAGGTCGCGGAAACGGGCGAGCAGGTCGTGTCCGTGCTCGGTGGCGATCGACTCGGGGTGGAACTGTACGCCCCACAGCGGGGCGTGGCGGTGACGCAGCCCCATCAGCACCCCGTCGCCGGTCCAGGCGAGCCCTTGGAGTGCGGCGGGCAGCCGGGTCACGGCCAGCGAGTGGTACCGCACCGCCCTGAACGGGGAGGGCAGAGCCTCGAAGATGGTCTGGCCGGTGTGGTGGATTTCGCCGACCCGGCCGTGCATCGGCGCGGGGGCGTGGGCGACCTCGCCGCCGTACAGGTGGGCGATGCCCTGGTGTCCTAGGCAGATGCCCAGGATCGGCAGGCCGCTTTCGCGGATCGCGCGGGCACTGACCCCGACATCGTCGGCGCGCTGCGGACGGCCGGGACCGGGTGAGATCACGATGTTGTCCACCTCGCCCAGCGGTAGCTCCCGCCAGGGGGTGTCGTTGCGGACCACGGTGGGTGGCGCGCCGTTCACCTGGCCCAGGAGCTGATACAGGTTGTAGGTGAAGGAGTCGTAGTTGTCGATCAGCAGTGTGCGCATGAGGTTCGGGGTTCCTGGCTCGTCCTGTGCGGGTGAGGCTCCTCGCACGGGGCGCAGACGTGTGGCTCAGCGATCCTTTGGCGCAGCGGGCGGCCTCGTGTCCTACCTCGGTGTGTGGGGATCGCGTCGCCTCAGGGCCGGTCGTGTGCCGCCGGGGCCACCGCCCCGTGCTGCCGCTCCGGCTCCGCTGCCGCTCGGCCGCCTAGCCATGCCTGGCCGCGCCGGCCGCCGAAGGGGCGGCCATGATCGTCGCGACGTGTGGCTGCCGGCTATTCCGGGCATCGAGAATAGCCGGCAGCCATTCTTGTGGCGATACCGGGGGAGGGCCGCCTCGGCCCGGCACCTCACCGCCAGCCGGTCACCCCTGACCGGGGCGCCAGTGGGCGGCACCGCGGGCGGCGCTGCCCCCCGCGTAGCCCCCGGCGGTCAGCGCCAACGCCGCACACCCGCCCAGGAGCGCAGCCAGCGACGAGGGCGGGGGCATCGGGATATCCAGGGTCTGGCGCAGCGTGCCGCTCAGTCCGAGCGTCAGTGCCGCCGCGCAGCCTCCCGCCCCAAGCAGCGGTAAGGTCAAAAACCCCAGCGCGACTCTGATGAACAGGCCACGGCGTTCGGTGAGGGCGGTCAACGGCCCCAGTGCGCGGGCGAAGCGCAGAAATTCGGCACTGGCGCTGACCATGGCCGCTGTGGTGAGCAGGACCAGCCCACACAGGCCCAACAGCACTCCCCACTCGGCGCGCCGATCGTCGTCGACCGCCCCGAGCAGCCAGCTCTCCCCGAAACGGGTGACCGTGGCCCCCGGCGCCAGCACTGGGAGAACCCGGTTTTTGAGCTGGTCCAGCGACGGCGCCGTCGTAGGGGGACTGAGCACGACCAGTTTGGCCTGCGGGCGGTCGTTCTCGGCGGGTTCCGAATCCGCTATGGGGGCGACCCGCACGGTCACGTCACCGGCCGGCCCACCGCTCAACCAGTGCAGCAGTTCCTGAGCGCGCGTATCACCGTCCGATGCCGTCAAGACGGTGGGGGTTGGAGAACACGCCACCTCCATCTCCCGCAGTGCCGCGCACGGGCCGCGTATGGCGGTGGCTGCGCCGCTCGCGCCCGCGGCGGGGCGCACGGCCAGGAGGTGGCTCTGCTCGGGGAGTGCGTCCTCGATCGCGGCCACCCGTTCCTCGGTGAGCCGCTGCGGTTCGATCAGCAGCACGGAGTCACCTACCCGTTCCTGGGAGGCCCGTGCCCGCGCCAGACCCGAGGAGCCCGAGGCGGCGAAGTATTGGATATGCACGACGACGATGACACCGATGACCACCGGAGCGACCAACCGGGCGATGACGCCGGGGTGGGCGGCGCACCAGCGGCCCGCCACCACGACAGCGGCGTGGCCACGCCCCAACGCCGCCACGATCCGGCCCACGGCAGCGGTCAGGGCCGCGAACGCGGCGGGCAACAGTGCCGCGGTCCCGAACAGTCCCACCGCGTACACGGGGACACCGAACGGGCTCCCGGGAGGCAGGAAGGCAGCCCCCTGCGCGATGAACAGCGACAGCGCGAACAGGCCGATCCGCCATGTCCCGGAACGCCGCCCCAACGGGCGCAGCCACCTGCGTCGGCGCCCGGGCCGCGCCCGTAGCATGACGGTGGCGGTCGGCAGCGCGAGCGCCGCTGCGGTGAGAGCCAGCACCACCGCCCACCACCAGCGCCGTAGGTCGGCCGCGTAGACCGTGTAGTCGAATCCGGGCAGTGCTACACCGGCCGACAGCGACAGTGCCGCCAGCGCCGTCCCCGCGGCCAGTCCCACCGCCACCGGAAGCGCCGACTCGCCGAGAGCCACCAGCACTCGCTGCCGGTTGCCCGCGCCGAGCGCGTGCAGCAGCGCGGTGCGGCGGTCCCGGTCGTAGGCGCCGAACCGCGCGGCCACAACGCCCAGCGCCAGAGCAGGCAGCAGCACCAGCACACCGTAGGCGGCGACCATCAGTTCGGCCGCCGCTCTACCGAGCAGGGTGGCCGAGTCGCCGAACAGGATCGGAGCAGCGGAAGCGCCGAAGCCGGCGATCTCGAACACCGACGGTCGCTCGGCCCGCGCTCCCTGCTCCACCCCGACGTAGATGAGCCGTTCGCGGGAAGAGATCACTCCTGAGGAGCCGATCACGCCGACGAGCCGGCCATAGCGTGTCTCGACGGTCTGGGTGGCACCGTCGGCGACGAGCCCGGGCGAGAGATAGACCTCTCCGGGAGCCGGCCACCGGGGGAGCCCCGGTGGAGGTGGAGCTGTCTCGTCGAGTGCCGTCAGGTAGACCACGGATAGACCGGCCTCACCGATGGAGTCCCGGTGCTCCTCCCACAGCCCGACCGGGGGCCCGTCCTGCTCCGCGGAGATCACGACCGGGGAGCGAGCCTCGGCCCGCGCGCCACGGCCGTCGAAGGTGGCCACGACCGCCACCAGGCCAAGGAGAGCACACGTCAACGCCAGTGAAGCCAGCGCCAAAGCGAGAAAGCGCGTCCGGTCGCCCGGTGTGCCTTTCCCGGCCGACCACCCGATCCGCAGCAGCGCCGCGCCGAGTCCCCTTTCCCTCATCCCGCCACCTCGGCCAGGTGTCCCGCGTCCAATCGCACCCGCTGGTCTCCGTAGCCGGCGACGTGGCGATCGTGGGTGACCACGAGCAGCGCGCACCCGCGTTCGCGAGGCAATGAGAACAGGGTTTCGGCGACGTTGTCTCTGCTTTCCGGGTCGAGGGCGCCCGTGGGCTCGTCGGCCAGCAGCACGGTGGGCTCGGTGATCAACGCACGCGCTACCGCCGTGCGCTGCCGCTCGCCGCCGGAGAGGTCGTCCGTGCGCGTGTGCGCGTAGGGGACCCCAAGGTCGTCGAGGAGTCGCTGGGCGTTCGGGTAGGCGTCGCGGCGACCGCGTCCGGCGAGCAGAGCGGCCAAGGCGACGTTTTCCACCGGGCTGAGTTCGGGGAGCAGCTCCCCGTCCTGGAAAACCATGCCCATGGTCGTTCGGCGCAGCCGGGCGCGCGCCCGTGGCCACATCCGGGTGATCTCCTGGCCGTCGACGGTGATACGGCCGGCGCTGGGTTTGCAGAGCCCCAGCAGGCACATCAGCAGAGTGCTCTTACCGCTGCCGCTGGGGCCCGTCACCACGATCGATCTTCCCGGCGCCACCCGCATGTTCACGTCTTGAAACAGCGTTCGCCCGCCTAGGCGGTAACCGAGCCCCGCCACGTCGAGGGCGCTCGGCGCGTGGCCTGTCATCGTGTGCCTCGCAATATGTACTCTCGGTAGTTGTCGTGGGGTGTGGCCCGGCCTGGGACACGATCGTTCCACCGGTGTCAGCGGCTGCTATCGGCCGTCGTCAACCGGGAAGCCAGGGAGACGGGCGAAGTCTCCGCCGGTCCGGTTGCTCAGGCGACCCATGATGTGCAGCTATCGGGTGCCCAATCGCGCTCCTCGCAGACACGCAGCTTGATGACGCTAGATCCGAAACCGCTGCTGACTCTCGTTCCGCCTCCGCTGTGGTTCCAGAGGTGGCGTGTGGTGCCGGGGGAGGCCCGGCGCTGGTATTGGGCCTCCACGGAGTTTCCGTCGTTCTCGTTGTCGTAGAGGTAGACCTGGGTGTTGGCGATCGCCTTGTCCTTACCGTGGTAAACCCTGAGCGCCGCATGGGCCGTTTCGCCGAGGGCCGGCACGCTGAGTGCGGCGGCTATGGCCAAAAACGGTACGAGCCTTTTCGTTCGCATGAAAAATTCCCCAGTCTTTTCTCTTGTTCATTATGGGGATTTCGGAAGGTTTGAAGTGGTGGCTAGGCGACCCATGATGCACAGCTATCGGGTGCCCAATCGCGCTCCTCGCAGATGCGTATTTTGAACACTGTGGATGCGCGGGCGCTATAGGCGGTCGTACCGGCTCCGCTGTGGTTCCAGAGGTGGCGTGTGGTGCCGGGGGAGCCCCGGCGCTGATACTGAATCTCCACGGAGTTTCCGTCGCTCTCGTTGTCTTGGACGGCGACTCCATCGTCATGGAGGAAAGTCCACCCCGTGTCTTTGCCGTGGTGGGCCCGGAGTGCCTCGGCGGCACCGCCTCCAAGCGCGAGACTGCCTGCCGCTGCTACCGCCAGCGGAACCATAAGTTTTCTTGTGTATGTGGACATATCTCTCCCCGCGTGGTGCTCTCTTCTGGAGGGGTAGGGATGTCTTCTTGTTTTCCCATTCTATGAGAATCCGGCTCTTGGTTTTACTTTTTGTTTGATGTTTGTTCATCTCAGGTGGTCTTATTTGAGGATTGGGAATTTTGTTTACTTTGTCCTTTTGGGGAGTTTGGAGGGGTCTGTTTCTTATGGCGGCGGATGGAATCGGCCTCTGGCTGGGGCGCCGCGCGCCTGTGTGGTCGTCGGGCAACGCTGACCGTGGCCGGATTCGGTCACCGGGAACCGGCTTCTACAGTGAAGTCGTCCCCCGAGTGGATCTTCACTCACCACGCTGCTCCCCCGGCTGGATCGGCGGCGAACGGGAAACGTCGGCCTGCCGCCGTCGCTTCAGCCCTCGGTGGGAGCTTTTCGTTGTCTGGAAAGGACATAATGGTCTTCAAACGTCTCCTCGCCGCGTTCGGTGTGGGCGGCCCCAGCGTCGACACCGTTCTCGTCAACCCCCACGTGCGCCCTGGCATGCCGCTGGAAGGACACGTCGAACTCGTCGGCGGCGATCATGACACCGAGATCGAGGAGATCGTCCTCGCCCTGCTGACCAGAGTCGAGGTGGAGGTCGGTGAGGAGGAGGCCGAACCCCTCGTGGAGTTCGCGCGCATCCCGGTCGCCGGTCCCCTGGAGTTGGCGGCCGAAGAGCGCCGGTCGATTCCGTTCAGCTACATGGTGCCGTGGCAGGCCCCCCTCACGGAGGCCGGCGGTGACACGCTGCCGGGCGTCGGCGCCGCACTGCGCACTGAGGTCGCGATCGACGGCGCTCTTGACAAGAGCGACCTCGACCCCGTCTTCGTCTACCCTCTCCTGGCTCAGGACCGCATCCTTGAGGGGTTCGCCCGCTTGGGGTTCGTCGTCAAGCACGCCGGGGTTGAGGCCGGGCACCTTCCCGGAACCGCTCAGGAGCTGCCGTTCTTCCAGGAGATCGAGTTCCACCCCGCGCCGCGCTACGCCCACCAGTTCGAAGAGATCGAGGTGAGCTTCATCGCCGACGCGGAGGGCATGGACGTCGTCCTGGAGTTCGACAAGCGCGGCGGCATGTTCTCCGAGGGCCACGATCTCGCCGGCTGTTTCCGGATCACTCATTCCGAGGCGGAGACCGTCGACTGGACCACCCAGCTAGACGTCTGGCTCCACGAGGCGTTGGAGCGTCACCACCTGCTCTTCGGCGGCCACTACGACCATGGCGGCCACCACGAGCACGAGGAACACGAGGAGGACGGTGGCGGTTGGGGCGGTGTCGTCGCCGGTGCCGCCGCCGGGGTCGCCGCGGGAGTCATCGCCTCCGAGGTCGTCGACGCCTTTGACGACGACGAGGAAGAGCTGGAAGAAGAGCTGGAGGAACAGGAAGAAGAGCTGGAAGAGCTCGAAGAAGAGGTAGAGGAGGAGTAGCGGCACCGAGCCGTCTGCCGGCCCGCAAGCCCGTCGGCGGGTGCGTGTGGCGCCCTACGGTGTCGGTCGCGCGCCGGGGATGTTCCAACGCGCGGGACCGACACCGCTCGCAGCCCGACCGCCGCTTCTCTTACGTGCGGCCTTTTCGGCTTTTCTTGCCCGGATGGGCTTTTTCGCTTCTGTGGCGTCGGCACGGGCGCAGGCCGTCGATGATCAGGCTGAGGCCGATCCCGAACAGCCAACTGTCCTTGGCGAGGGCGATGCCTTGCGGGCTGGGCCGGATACCGTCCTCTAGCCGGGCGTCGGGGGCGGTGAAGTACAGGCCGAGCAGGCCGCTGCTGAACCCGGCCAGGGCGGTGCCGGCCAGCGCGCTGGGGACGATGGGCAGCAGCAGTGCCGTACCGACTCCGATCTCGGTCCTGCTCAGCGTCTTGGCGAACAGCATCGCATCCATGTCCCGCACGATCGGGTAGGCGCGCGCGGCCTCGCCGTGCAGGTAGCTTGCCGTGTCGGCATCGGCGTTACGTTTGCTGAGTCCGGAGTTGAGCAGGAAGGCTCCGGTGATGATGCGCAGCGGTAGGTGATGGGAACGCATCGGTCCTCCAACCGGGTCGTGTGGGTCGCAGCGCTGGAAACCAGCGGGCACGCTTGGGCACGTGACTACCCGTTTCACACGTCACACGTCAGGACGACCCTCGGTGAGAGGCACAGGTTTTAACCGCCGCTGACCCGGCCGGTCGCCTGTCACGCCACGCGCTTGGCCAGTCGCTTGCTCGACGGCAGCTTCGACCAGACCTCGTTGGCTTCGGCCAGGATCGCGTCGGCGTCTTGGCGTTCCAGCCCGTTGACGACCCCCAGAGTGAACAGGGTGGTCGGGCGGTCCTCTTCGGCGACCGAGGCGGCCAGCTCCGTCAGGTTGTCGGTAAGGAACTCCCGCGCCGCGACACCGTCCTGGTAGCGGCCCAGCACCTCCTGCACGTTGCGCGCGGCCTTGCGGGCGTTGCGCGCCGGCTTTCCCAGCACCGGCTCGCTGACCTCCCCGGCGTAGCGGGCGCGCTTGGCGGCCTTGCGTAGCTCATGCCATGCGGTCTCGCGTTCGGCGGCGGTGGGCGCCGTCTCGGTGTGGCGGTGGGCTTTTTCCATGCGGCGCCATGCCCGCAGCAGGTCACGGCTGAGCGGTTCGCTGCCGGCCCCTTGAGCGCCGCTGTGCAGCGGTGGGGTGGAGCGCAGTTCCTCCAGCGCGTCGAGCAGGCGGAAGTAGCGTTGCCCGTTGAGGACCTCGTGGGCATGGTCGAGTGCGGCCCGTTCCCGCGCGTCGAGTTCGTTCAGCCACGCGGTGGACAGCACGCCGTTCTCGCCGGCGTCGGGTTGGCGCGCGAGTTCGTCGGCAAAGCGTTCCCGCAACACCTCCAGGTCCCGCGCCGGGCTCAGCTCGCCGGAGAGCCAGCGCAGTTCGTTGGCCGTCTCTTCGGTGGCGTCCCGGTCGATGACGCTGCGGAAGGCGCGTAGCACGGTGCGCAGTCGGCGGGTGGCCACCCGCATCTGGTGGACCGCGTCCTCCTCGTCGAGCCGGAACCGCATGTCGTGCTTGAGGATGGTCTCTACCTGGTTCCACATGTAGGACTGCACAGCGGCCACCGCGTCCGCCGTGGGGTCGGGCGCGGTGCCTCCCGTGGGGAGGCGTTCGCCGAGCAGTCGCCGCAGTTTGGAGCCGCCGGGGTCGCGTTGGGCGCCGGCGTCGGTGAGTCGTTTCTCGACGACACTGCCTTGGCGGGGGGAGGCGCCGGCGAGCTCGACCTCGATTTCGCGCCACGACACGGTGACCAGTCCGGCGTCGTTGCCGAGAAGGACGTTTCCGGTGACGGTGTCGTCGGCCACGATGACGGCCGGGTCCTGCGCTGTCTGCGAGCCGTTCTTGCCTTTCGACGCCTTGTCCTTGCGTGGTTTCCCGACGTGCAGGACGTGCTCGACGCGTTCGGTCTTTAGCCGCGCCACGGGCCGCGGTTGCGCGCCGCGGGTGGTGGCGGTGACGAGGCGCGTCAACTCTTGAGGGGCGTGCCCTACCTCGGCGTTCAGCGGCGCGTGGAACTCTCGCTTGGCCCCTTCGCCCACGGGGACCTTCAAGTGCCATCCGGCGTCGTTGCCACCTGTGCGGCGCCGCAGCGTGATGCCGCGTGCGGCCAGTCGCAGGTCCTCGGTGTCGAAATAGAGGGCTTCGAGGTGGTGGGAACGCAGGTCGACGCGGGTGGCGGAGTCCGGTGCGGCGTCCACGAGGTCGGGTAGCCGGAAGTCGGCGGGAACACGGTGCGTCGTTTCGAGTTCGACGTGGTTGCTCACGTGTGCCTCCTGCCAGGTTCCGGCCGTTGTAAAGCCGCGAGGTTCAGAAACGGCCTTTACGTCGGGTTTCCCTGTTTTCCTACCCTGCGATGCTTTCTGTTTCACATGGGAAACAGGGGGGTCGAGGGTGCGGCTCGTCCTACCGATGATTCGTGGGGGGTCTTGGGGAGGTGGACGTGTTCTCTTACCCATTGCTAACCGGGATGAGTAACGATGGCGGGCATGAGCTCATCCAGTTCCGTGCTGATCGCTGACGACGACCGCGCTATCCGTGAGTCTTTGGAACGTGCCCTCGAACTGGAGGGCTACGAGGTGCTCACGGCTTCCGACGGTGTCGAGACGCTGGCGACGGTCCACCAGCGTTCCGTCGATCTGCTCGTGCTGGACGTGATGATGCCTGGGGTCGACGGGCTGGGCGTGTGTCAGGTGCTGCGCGCTGAAGGGGACCGCACTCCCATCCTCATGCTGACCGCCCGGGTCGAGACCTCCGACCGGGTCGCGGGACTAGACGCCGGCGCCGACGATTACCTGCCCAAACCCTTTGAACTCGACGAGTTGCTGGCCCGGCTGCGGGCGCTGCTGCGCCGCTCCACCCCGCCGGCGGAGGGCGCAACAGAACAACTGCTACACGTCGGCGACTTGCGGATTGACACCGCGGCCCGGAGGGTATGGCGCGGCGGCCGGGAGGTGGAGCTGTCCAAGACCGAGTTCGACCTGCTGGAACTGCTCGTGCGCAACGCCGGCATCGTGCTCGACCACCCCACGATCTACGACCGGATCTGGGGCTACGACTTCGGCCCTGAGTCGAAAAACCTGGCGGTCTACATCAGCTACCTGCGCCGTAAGCTCGAACCAGAGGGCACGCCCCCACTCATCCAGACAGTGCGGGGTGTGGGATACACGGTACGACCCCAATGACTGCACCACTCGACTCCGACCAGCCCCACCGCAACTCCCAGCAGGGCCGCGGCCCGTTGACGCAGCTCAATGACATGAGCCTGCGCACCAAGTTCGCCCTCATCTTCGCGCTCGCCGCCACGATCGTCATCGCCCTGGTGGGGTCGCTCGCCTACAACGCGGCGGCCACGCTGATCCGCAGCAACACCAAGCAGGAGTTCAGCTCCACCGTCGCCGGTCTCGACCACGACCTCAGCGCGCCCACGCTGGGCCCTAGCACCGTCAGTGGGTTGAGCCTGCTGGACTCGGAGACGTTCACCTTCCGCGTGTTGGGTACTGACGGCACCGTAGGAGGGCCGGCGCGCGACCGCGAGGAGATCCAGGCGCTGCCGATCACCCCGACCGATCGCGAGATCGCGCGTACCCACCAGCCCGGGGTTGTCGAGACGCGGGGCGAGAGCGTCGACGGCGACCAGTACCGTATCGCCACCCTCTCGCTGGGCAGCGCCCGCGGGGCGGTACAGATCGTGCAGCGGCTCTCGCCCACCGAACGGCTGCTCGACACGTTGGCGTGGCAGATCGTGCTCGTGGGTGGGGCGGCTTGTGTGGGCGCCGGTCTGACGGGCGCGCTCTTGGCGCGCCGGATCACCAGCCGGCTGATCCGGTTGACGGAGGCCTCGGAGTACGTCAGCTCCACCGGTCAGCTCGACCTCGTCGCGCCCGACGACGAGCAGGGGGGTCGAGACGAGGTCGGCCGGCTCGGTAAGGCGTTCAATGAGATGCTCGCCCGGCTGGCCAGCGCCAAAGAGGAGCAGCGCCGGCTGGTGCAAAACGCCTCCCACGAGCTGCGCACCCCCTTGACGAGCCTGCGCACCAACGTCAGCGTGATGAAGCGGTTCGACCAGCTTTCCCCGCAGGGGCGCGAGCGCCTCGTCGAGGACATGCAGGGGGAGACACGGGAACTCACCGAACTGGTCAACGAGCTCGTGGAGTTGGCCACCGACTCGCGCGAGGACGAGCCGCAGCAGCAGGTGACGCTGCGCGAGATCGCTGAGCGGGTCGCGGCCCGAGCGAGCCGGCGCAGCGGCCGGGAGGTCGTTGTCGACGCCGACGACACGGTGGTTCTCGGCCGCCCGCACGCTTTGGAGCGCGCCTTGTCCAACCCGGTGGAGAACGCGGTCAAATTCGATGAGGAGGGCCGCCAGCCGGTGGAGATCGTGGTGCGTTCCGGTCGGGTCGAGGTCCGCGACCGTGGCCCCGGCATAGGGGCGGAAGAGCTCACCCACATATTCGAGCGCTTCTACCGTTCGACGTCAGCGCGTAGCCTCCCCGGGTCGGGGCTGGGCCTGTCGATGGTGCGCGACATCGTTACAGCGCACAACGGTGAGGTTTTCGCCTACAACCGTGAGGACGGCGGCATGGTCGTGGGCTTCGAGCTGGCTCCCGTCTCTCCCACCGGGCCCGCGGCCTCCGGCGCCGACGGCGGGGAGCCCAACGGTTGACCGTTGAGCGCCGGCCGGCGACCTCGTGGCAGGCGGGCGAGCCGCCCTGCGCCGGCTACGGCTGTTTTCGGCCGCGCCGCTCCGTGGTGGCGCGCCGCGCTGTGGCCGCCGGCCCCGTCCGGGACGTCAGTGGGTGTGGGAATGGGAGACGTCGCGGTAGACACGTTCGTAGCGTGCCAGGGAGTTCGCCTGGTCGTGCGGTGCCGCCATCGCTCTGCTGGCCTCGCCCATACGGATACGCTCCTCGGGGGAGCTGAGGATCGTCGTGAGGTATTTGGCTAGCTCGCCGGTGTCGCCCGGCTGGTAGAGGTAGCCGTTGCGGCCGATCTCGACCAGGTGGGGCAGGGCCATGGCGTCGGCCGCGACCACCGGCAGGCCGCTGGCCATCGCCTCCAGGGTCGCGATGCTTTGCAGCTCGGCGGTGCCGGAGATGGCGTAGACGTCGGCGGCCCGGTAGACCAGCGGCAACTCCTCGTGGGAGACGAACCCCAAGAAGTGCACACGATCGGCGACGCCCTTCTCGGCTGCGAGCCGTTCCATGCGCTGCCGCTGGGAGCCCGTGCCGGCCAGCACGAGCTGAGTGTCCGCCACCAAAACCTGGGGCAACGCCTCGATCAGGTCCTCGATGTGCTTCTCTTCGTCGAGGCGGCCCACGAACACGACGGTGGGACGATCAGCCATCCCCAGCCGCGCGCGCACGCGGGAACGCGCCTCGTCCGCGCCGCCCTCGGTCGTCCCCGCGTCCCGACTGGGGTGGAACCGGCTCAGGTCGATTCCGCACGAGATCGCCTCCACCGGCCGCTGGAACCCCTTGTCCAACAGGAGTTGCGCCGCGATGCGGGTGGGGGTGGTGATGTGCTCCACATCGCGCAGCACCCGGCAGAAGTCCCGCCAGGCGAGGTCGCCGATCGCGGTACGCAGCGCCTCGGGGACGTGCAGGTAGTTGAACAGGTTCTCCGGCATGAAGTGGTTGGTGGCCACCACCGGGATGGCGTGGCGCCGCGCGGCGCTGAGCAGGAGGCGACCGACGATGAAGTGGTTCTGGATGTGGATCACGTCGGGGCGCAGCCGCCGCAGCAACTGTTCCACGTGGCCGCGCGTGCCGGCGGGGACGGTCAGCCGCAGGGTCGCGTGCACCAGAGACGGCATCGAGCGCAGCCGGTGCACGGTGACGCCGTCGCGGACCTCCACACCGGGCGGTCCCTCGTCGGACTGGCAGAGCACGTGGACGTTGACACCGCGGGCGATAAGCCCCTGAGCCAACCGTGCGGTGAAGTAGGCGGCACCGTTCACATCCGGGGGGTAGGTGTCGGTGCCGATGAGGACGCACGGCGTCCCGCCGCTCGCTCGGGCGCGCTGCGAGCGGCCGTGTCGCTCTGGTTGTCGCGTCCTCAGCAGGGAAGGGACAGTAACGGCCATCAGTCAGTTCTCCAGGCGGGCACGGGGGTTACGGTTACCGCGCCTCTCGATTGTGGTCGTTCCACGTTTCCGGGCGCCGTCCAGGCGATGAACGTGTGACCGCGCCGAGCACAGTAGTGCCGCGAAGAATACCTGGCGAACCCCTGGCACCACACGTGTTAACCCTAGTGTTGGCCACATGTCATGCCCGTGTTGGCTCGGTTTGGCCGTGCACCTTCGGTGGTGGTGACGTTGCGGCCCTCGCCGTTCCTAACCCCACACTCGGCTTGACACCCCTATAGAATCCCCGGGGCGCGCATGGAAAGCTTGCTGTTCGCTCGTGTCTCGATCGCTCCGCGATCTCAACAGCCTGGGGTGGGCTGGGGTCGATGTGGGGTGGGTCCCGTGAGGGGTGGGCTGGGTTGGGGTGGGTGCCGCAAGGGGCAGAGTGAGGCTGGGGAGTGCCGCGGCTCGACACTTTCTGGGGTGCTCTCGCCACTGCCCCGCAGAGACCGAGAGCCCACCGCTGTATCTCTCGCAACATGACACCTTGCGTGGCAGCGGGTTTCTGGGGTGCAGTGACACCTTGCGCTGGAGCGACGTTGCCCCACTCCTGTAGCCGTCCGCCTCGTTTCCGCTCGCCTCAGCCCCAGCATCCCCTTTAAGCTGCCGAGATCGCGAAGCGATCGAGGCCCGAGCGGACGAAGAACCTCCCCACCCCGCTTGACCCCCTGTGGAAACACCCCCAAACTTCGGTACCCCTCAGGCCCGGTCGGTCGTGTGCCGTGGGGCTATGGGGTTTTTCTCCTCGGGGGCGGGCAGGGAAAAGCCGGTGCCGGCCACGCACTCCCCCGCAGCGCGCGGCCGGCACCGGAGATGATCCCGCCGGGGGCGGGTTAGCCGCCGATGCTGTTGGCGGAGTCGGCCCCCAGCGTGACCTCGGTGGTCTGGGTCTGGCCGTCGCGCTCGTAGGTGACCGTCACCGTGTCGTCGGGCCGGTGTGAGCGGATCGCCGCGATCAGGACGTCGGCGTCGGAGATGGTGCGGTCCTCGACTTTGGTGATGATGTCGCCCCGTTGCAGACCGGCTTTGGCCGCCGCGCCGTTTTCGGAGACGTCGACAACCGCCGCGCCCTCACCGCGCTGGTTGTCGGTGATGGTCACGTCCATCGCCGCGTAGGTCGCCTGCCCCTGCTCGATGAGCTGTTCGGCGATGGGCTTGACCTGGTTGATCGGGATCGCGAAGCCCAAGCCGATCGAGCCGGATTGCGACCGCATCGCCCCGCCGGTGCTGGCGATGGCGGTGTTGATGCCGATGACCTCCCCGCTCATGTTCATCAGCGGCCCGCCGGAGTTGCCGGGGTTGATCGGCGCGTCGGTCTGGATGGCGTTGATGACCGTCGACGTCCTCACCTCGCCTCCGGAGCCGCCTTCCTGGTCGGGCAGGTCGAAGGGGAGGTCCTGCTGCTGGTCCTCCTCGCTTTCCACCGTGCCGGTGTTGACCGGGCGCTCCACCGCGCTGACCACACCCGAGGTCACCGTGCCCGACAGCCCTAGCGGGGAGCCGATAGCCACTACGTCGGCGCCGACTTCGACCTTGCTGGAGTCGCCGAGGGTGGCTGGGGTCAGGCCGGAGACGCCCTGCGCCTTGATGACCGCCAGATCCGAGACGGGATCGGCGCCCAGGACCTCGGCTTGGGCGGTCTCCCCGTTGTTGAACTGCACGGTCAGCTCGCCCCCGGCGGCTGAGACGACATGGTTGTTCGTCAGGATCTGGCCGTCGGAGCTGATGATGACACCGCTGCCCCCGCCGCTGCCGACCTGGATGGACACCACGCTGGGCAGGGTCTGTTGGGCCACGGTGCTCACGTCGCCGGAGCTGACCGAGCCGCTGTTTTGGCTGTCGAGGGAACGTGACGTGGTGCCGCCCTGTTCGGAGAGGGCGTAGGTGGTGACCACCGCCGCGGTCGGCCCCACGATCAAGCTGGTCACCAGCGCGGTCGCGCCGGCTACGGCCAAGATCTTGCCGCGTGTCCACGGCTTCTTTCCAGAGCCCTGCTCGGGTGGCGGCGGGCCGGGGGAGAAGGAACCGTGCGGCACAAAGGGGGGCGGACCGTAGTCACCGCCGCTGCCGGGCGCGCCGGAGCCGTGGGGGGGAGGGGTGGCGTGACCGCCGCGGTGCGCCCCGTGCTGCCCGCTGTGGGGTGGGGGCGTGCCGTATCCCCCGCTGGGGGACGTGTGGCTGAACGGGCCGGGCTGGCCCTGTCCGGGCGTGCCCGGGTCGCCACTGTGGGCGGTGTGCTGTTGCTCCCAAGGGCCGTCGGCGAAGGAGCCGCGGGCGGGACGCTGCGGCATGCTGGAGCGCTGCGGCCCGTAGGGCTCTGCCCCCGCCGGGGAACCTGCCACGGGGCCACTGTGTTCCGGCCCGTTGGGGGCCGGCTGCTGCGGCGCGGCTTCGGAGGGCGCCGGGGCGCCGGCTTCGGGATGCCCGATCGGACGTGTCGTATCCGTAGCGGTACGATCGCGTTCGGCGTCATTCGCCCCGCCCTCGGGGGCGCCGTTGGTGGGGTCGGTTGCGCTCATGGTGTCCTCCGGGCCAATCCACGTGGCGTTTCGGCGGAGGTCGTCGTCGCCCCGCCGAGGTGTCGTTCATTCCGTGCACAACAGTGCGCCGTGAAGGTTAGAAAGTGGTGAGACAGCGGATAGGCACGGTTTCGAGTGTTCAACGCGCCGGCTTGACCGCCCCCGAACGTTGCGTCCCTCGTTGCGGGCTGTGCGGCTATTGTCGGGACATAACGGCGCGTCGCTCTCGTAACAGGCAGTGTGTAGCTGAACATGGACCCGTGCCTCGCCCTCTCAGCTAGCCCACCGCGTGACCGCCCACTAACCCAAGTCCGCAGGTCACGCGGTGTTCAACAGAATAACCCGCGTGGTGTTTGCCACCGGCGGCCATCCCCTGTGCTAGAGCGGCCGTGTCTGGCCAATCCTCGCGGGGGATGCGGGTTGACCGTGGTGCTGTCGGCGTCCCTACCCTCGATGCGGCTCTTGACGCATCCGAGAGTGCGTTCACGCGGCGCCCCAAGGCCAGTGGGCGATTCTCCCCCGTCCTCGGGGGCGCGGTGCGGTGCCGTCGGCCGTACCCACCACGTTGCCGACAATCGGCGCCGGTCTGCACCGGAAGAGCGCGACCTAACCGGCGCCGGTGGTGGGATCGCCGGTTTCTGCGGGCAGTTCTGGGTCGGCGCCCCACGCGCTCCACGATCCCGGGTACAACCGAGCTCCGGCGAATCCGGCGTGTTCGAGGGCGAGCAGGTCATGGCAGGCAGTGACGCCTGAGCCGCAGTAGGCGATCGGGGGTACGGCAGTGGTGACGCCCAGTGCGGTAAAGCGGGCGCGGAGCTGTTCAGCGGAGAGCAGCCGCCCGTCGGGGGTGAGGTTGTCCTGCCATTGAGCGCTGCGCGCGCTCGGGATGTGACCGGGGCGGGCGTCGACAGCGCTGGGGCTTTCGCCGGTGAACCGGCCTCGGGCGCGGGCATCGAGCAGCACCTGGGAGTCGTCGCTGGTGGCGGCCAGCACCGTGGCGGCGTCGACGACACGCTCGGCGGGCCAGGGCAGCACGGTGCGCTCGCACGGCTGCCGAGACGCGGATTCGCGTTCCAACGGCCCTTGCCAGGCGTCCATGCCGCCGTCGAGGAGCGCCGCCGGGCAGCCCAACACGCGCAGCATCCACACCAGACGGGCCGCCACGGAGCCGCCCGCGTCGTCGTAGGCCACGACCGGCGTGTCGTCGCCGATCCCGCGCCGGCCAAGAGCACGGGCGAAGTGGTCGGGATCGGGCAAGGGGTGTCGGCCCCCTTGTGGGCTCGGCGGGGCCGCGAGGTCGTGGTCGACGTCGATCCACACCGCGCCGGGCAGGTGGCCGCCGAGATAGGCCTCATAACCCGAGGAGCCGTCAAGGTACCAGCGCACATCAGCCAACGCGACCTCGTCGAGGTGGCGGGCTAGCCAGTCGGCGTCGACGACGACAGGCAGAGTGGCCTCGTGCTGATCGGGCATGGTTGCAGCCTATATCCTTTTCACACCCACCGTTTCGCCTGGGCGTCCGCCATCATCGCGGGGGCTGGCCTGCCCATCGGCTCTCGCGGCGGTTCACATGGCCTAGCCACAGCAACCCCAGGACGGGCAACACCAAGGGGATGAACAGGTAGCCGGAGCCGAACCGCGACCAGACCGTGTCGTCGGGGAACAGGGCCGGCTCGAACACACTGGCCGTCCCCACCGCCAGTACGCCGGCCAGTTCGACCGCGCACGCGACGACCGCCACGCGGTGCGAGGTCCGTCCGGCCCGGGCGATCCCCACCGTGGCCACGATGTAAATGAGACCGGCCAGCGCCGACAGCAGGTAGGCCAACGGCGCCTCCTCGAACCGGGTCGCGATCTGTACCGCGGCGCGGGCGGTCGCCGCCAACGCGAAGATCGCGTACACGGCGACGAGGACGCGCCCCGGGCCGCTGCGGCTGGCGGGCGGCGTCGCGCCGGAGGCGGAGGGTTCAGGCAAGAGCGGGGTTCCAGATCTGGTCGAGTCGCACCATCATCACCGGCAGGATCAAACAGGCGAACGCGATGACGGCGGGCCCCCAGCGGCTGCGCTCCAGCAGTCCCCACAGCGCGCACGCCGGCGGGATGAGGACGACGGTGGCCAGGTAGGCGATGAAGGTGATGGTCTCCTCGGGGCGCTCGCCCCCGACCATGAGCACGGTCGAGACCACGACCTGGCCGATCAGCAGCAGTTCCAGGAGCGCCATGGCGACGAGGTGGCCAACCCCCATCGATCGGTCGCGAACCGTCGAGACCAGGCACCAGCCGGCCAGAAGCAGGGAGGCGATCTCGATTGTGGTGGTCAGTGCCTCGACCACGGCTGGTGTCCCCCGTCGTTCGTTGCGTGAAGCGGCCCGGTGGGGCGTGCTCGCGTCGCCCGGCGACGCACCCCACTACGACACAGGGTAGTAAGTTTGAGGTGTCCTCGCGGCACCGGTGCGGCTGGGCCCGCTGTGAATCCGACGAGGAGGCGGGTAGTTCCCGGCGTGGAAGGGACGCGCGGACCCAGCATCCGCGCGCCGCTCACGGGCGCGATGAGGAACGAGAGCGGAGGTAGCCCTGTTGAACACGACATCGCAGACCCGCTGGGTCGTCGTTGGTGTGGACGGTTCCGACTCCAGCCGATGGGCACTCGAATGGTCTGCCCACGAGGCGCACCTGCGCGGGTTGGGGGTGCGTATCGTCACCGCCGTCACCCCCTCCGAGCGCGAGGGGCCCTTCGGTGAGCTGTTCCGCCGCGACGAGTCAGCCGAGTCGCACCGCACCCAGGACGCCCGCGCGCTCGTGGAGTACGCCCGTGACTGGGTCAAGCGCCTCTACCCCGAGTTGGAGGTCGACACGCGGCTGGTCAAGCAGCGTCCCGCCGACGCGGTTTTGGAGGCCGCCGGCGAGCCCGGCGCCGCCGTCGTGATCATCGGCTCGCGGGGCATGGGCAAGCTGGGCTCGGCCTTCATCGGTTCCGTGGGGGTCGAGTTGGCCGCGCACTCACCCGTGCCGCTGGTCGTGCTGCCCAAGAAGCACGAGGAGGCCCAAGGCGTCAAAGGACGGATCATTGTGGGCGTGGACGGCTCGGAGGGCTCTCAGCGGGCTGTCGACTTCGCCTTCGCCGAAGCCGAGTACCGGGGGGCCGAGTTGGTCGCCCTTTGTGCCTGGCAGCCGGTCTCGGCGTTCACGTCGGCTATGGGGCCGCTCCCGCCCGAGGTGCTCGACGATTCGCGCATGGTCGAGGCGGCCCAGCACACCCTCGACCACGCCCTCCTCGGGCCTCGGCAGAGCTACCCCGACGTCGTCGTCACCACCCGCAAGGTGTGTGCGCACCCCGCCGTCGCGCTCCTGGAGGAGAGCACACCGGCCGATCTCATCGTGGTCGGTTCTCGCGGCAAGGGTGGTTTCGCCGGCCTGCTGTTGGGCTCGGTCAGCCAGTCCGTGCTGCACGGCGCCCACGGGCCGGTGGCGGTGCTGCGCTGAGGGGCGTGGCTCACTCCACCACCGGTGGCCGGCCCCGTGGTCGCGCTCCTGGCGTTGTGGGCCGGCGCGCCAGGGGAGCGGCCACGGCGATGATCGCCGGCAGCACTGCCAGCGCCAGCACCGGTGGCATGTAGGAGCCGGTGAGGTCATAGCCGGCCGACAGCAGGAGGGGGCCCACGGCGGTGGCGGCCACGGCGATCGTCTGGGTCAGTCCCCGCAGCGTCCCCAGGATGGCGGTGCCGTAGTAGTAGGGGAACGCCGCCGCCTCCACAGCGCGCGCTCCCGCCGCGGCTCCTCCCAGAGACGCGCCGTAGGCCACGGCCGTCACTCCGGGGCTCACCAGCGGCAGTAGCGCCAAGGTGGCCGCGTGCAGCGCCATCACGCCGCAGATGAGCAGCTTGGGCGAGAAGCGGTCGGCTGCGGAGCTGAACAGCAGGGAGGCCACTAGCCCCGCCAGGGTCTGCGGCAGGAAGTTGGCCGCCGCCTCGGTCGTGCTCAGCCCCTGCTCGCCCAGCACGGCGATCTGGTGGAAGAACACGGCCGTGGCGACCAGCCCGCTACAGGCCACGGCGCTGCTGATGACCCAGAACATCGACGTGCGCAGTACGAGCCGCAGCGGCCACGGGTTGTCGGCCGGCTCGTTGCCAGCCGTATCGGCCGCGGTCTCGGTCTGCTGGGAGGCGGTGCCCTCGTGGGGGGCGGCAGCCACGCTGCGCCGCACCCCACGCATCCCCCACCAGGCCACCGGCACCACGACCAGCCAGATCGTTCCCGCCTCGGCCAAGAAGGTCCAGCGCCAGCCGATCTCGGCGACCATGCGCTCCGACAGCA
Source organism: Salinactinospora qingdaonensis (assembly GCF_039539445.1). NCBI lineage: Bacteria > Bacillati > Actinomycetota > Actinomycetes > Streptosporangiales > Nocardiopsidaceae > Salinactinospora > Salinactinospora qingdaonensis. The sequence goes on along the minus strand of NZ_BAABDD010000016.1, from coordinate 28,222 downwards.
GCGGAAACAGCGAGATCCCCGCCGTGCCCACGGCGCTGGTGATGCCCAGCGCGGTGCCACGCTTGCGGGTGACGGCGATACCTACCGCCGTGGTCGCGATCATCGTCATGCCGCCCTGGCCCAAAGCGCGCGCGCCGACGAAGCCCACCGTCAGCCCCACCAGCTCTTGGGCCAGTGCCAGCACGGTCAGAAACGCCCCGAAGCCCAAGGCGACCAGCGTCAGGACCCGGCGCACGCCGAAGCGGTCCACCGCCCTGCCGATCCAAGGCAGTGCGAGCGCCCCACTGAGCGTGCCGACCATGTAGGCGGCCGAGACCGCGGAGCGGCTGACGTCGAGGTCGGCGATGATGTAGTCGACGAATACCGAGATCCCGGCGGTCTGGCCGGGGGCACTCAACGCGAACACGATCCCCGACATGGCGATCAGGGCGCTGCGCCCCGGCGCCTTGACGGCTTTGCTCGGAGACGTTGCCGGGCCGGTTACCTCTGCGGAGGACAGTTGAGGACTCCTCAAGACGGTGCCGCTAGGGCAGCGGGCGGGACCGCGCCGCGCGGCGGCGACGCCGGTGTCCGACACACGGGAACACCCTTCACGGCGCAGTGCCGTGCTGGCTGTGGGCCGGCGGGTCCTGGGGGTGGGTGGTTAGGCGTTGTCGGCGACGCCGCCGGCGAGGAGGGGTTCGAGGGCGAGGTCGGGGTTGTCGCGTTCGATGACGCGCAGCCGGTACTTGTTGTGGATCAGCACCAGCAGCTCGTTGTCGGCGCGGCGGGTGAGGACTTCGGCGCCGGAGAGGCCGTGGGCGGTGGGTGCGGAGGCGGCGTCGGTGCGCCGGGCCAGGGTGTAGTCCAGGTGGGACAGTTCGACGGGGGCGTGGAATTCTTCGGCCATGCGGTGTTTGACCACGTCGAACTGGAGCGGGCCGACCGCGGCCAGCACCGGGGCCTGCTCGCCGCGCACGTCGGAGGTCAATACCTGGACCACGCCTTCGGCGTCGAGTTGGGCGATGCCGCGCTGGAACTGCTTGTAGCGGCTGGCGTCGCGGGCCCGGGCTACGGCGAAGTGTTCGGGGGCGAAGCTGGGGATCGCGGCGAACTGCACCGTGGGGCCGGTGTAGAGGGTGTCGCCCACGCTGAGCGCGTTGGCGTTGACCAAGGCGATCACGTCGCCGGGGTAGGCGGTGTCGATGGTGGAGCGTTCGCTGCCAAACACCGCCTGGGAGTACTTGGTGGCAAACGGACGCCCGGTGCGGGCGTGGGTGAGCACCATGCCGCGCTCGAAGTGTCCCGAGGCGATGCGCACGAAGGCCATGCGGTCGCGGTGGTTTTTGTCCATGTTGGCCTGCATCTTGAATACCTGGCCGGCAAACGGTGCGCCTACCGGGCGCACCTGGCCCTGGGCATCCACCGGGTCGGCTGGGGCTGGGGCCAACTCGACCAGTGCTTGCAGGAGTTGGGAGACGCCGAAGTTGGGCAGGGCGGCGCCGAACAGCACCGGCGAGGATTCACCGGCTCTAAAGGAGGGCTCGTCGTAGTCGGCGCCGATCTCGCCGAGGAGTTCGAGTTCCTCTTGGGCCTGGGTCCACTCATCGCCTTCCATCTGGGCGGCCTGGGCGGCGTCGAGGCGTTCCTCCCGGGCGCGGGTGGCCCCGCCCGGGGCGCGGTACAGCTTGGTGTAGCAACCGTCGGTGCGGTCGATCAGGCCGCGGAAGTCGCCGGCGATGCCCACCGGCCAGTTCAAGGGGGTGGGGCGCAGGCCGATGCGCTGTTCGATCTCGTCGAGCAGTTCCAGGGGTTCGCGGCCGGGCCGGTCCCACTTGTTGACAAAGGTGATGACCGGCACGCGCCGGGCGCGGCACACGTCGAACAGTTTCAGGGTTTGGGGCTCCAGGCCCTTGGCCGAGTCCAACAGCATGATCGCGCAGTCCACCGCCGAGAGCACCCGGTAGGTGTCCTCGGAGAAGTCGGCGTGGCCGGGCGTGTCGAGCAGGTTGAGCACACAGTCGCCATAATCGATGCGTAGCGCCGCCGAGGTGATCGAGATCCCGCGGGCCTGCTCCATGCCCATCCAGTCCGAGGTCACCCCGCGCCGGTCGCCTTTGCCGTGCACCGCACCGGCTGAGGTGATCGCCGCCGCATGCAGCGCCAACGCCTCGGTCAGCGTCGACTTACCCGCATCCGGATGTGAAATCACTGCGAACGTCCGCCGACGCGCAGCCTCAGCCGCCACATCGGGGTCGGTGTGCGTCGTGGACTCGGTTGCCACAGTCACCTGGGCTTCTTCTCCTTGCCGACGTGAGTCGTGATCGTGATCCGCTCGCTGCGCAGCCGTTCGCCGAACGCCTCGGCGGCGGCCAGCTCCTCGCGGAGCGCGCTGCATCGGGCCGCGGTGGCCTCTTCGAACATCCGCAGCCGGCTCAAGAGTTCGTCGCGTTCCCGGGGGGCGGCCTCGTGGCCGGCGAGTCGGTCGAGGGTGGCCAGCAGGTCGCGCATGTCCTCCAGGCTGAAGTCGAGCGGCTTCATCCGTTTGACCAGTAGCAGCCGTTCGACGTCGGCGTCGGTGTAGAGCCGGAAACCACCACGCGAGCGTGCGGAGGGCTCGACCAAGCCGACCTCGCCGTAGTAACGGATCGTCCGCAACGACAGACCGGTCCGCTCGGCCACCTCGCCGATCTGCATGTGGGCTGTAGCCATCCACACCTCCCCTCGCAGGAATCTACCCTAACGTTAAGGTCGATCTCCCTGGTTAGGCCGTGTCCTGACAACTCGCCCCGACTCCGCTATGGCCGCGCGGCGCTCGGCCGGCGGCGGCGCGAGAGGAAGGGGAGGAAAAAGTCACGGGTGGCCGATGTGGCTCCTCCCACCGCTCAAATGTGCGGTGAGTCACTTTGAATCCTGGAAAATCTTCCCTTACGTAAGGGTAGGGTCTCCCGAGAGGCTCGTCGAACGTACGCGCCGATGTCGCGGCGCCCGGCGCCGCTTCCCCGGGCGCCGCGACCCTTGTGTTCGTTTCCCGCTTTTCCCGTTCTGGCCGGCGGCGCCGGGTGGTGCGAGGCGCGGCCGTACCTCCCCGTTGAGCGGCCGAGTGGCAACGGGTACCGGATGTGGCCAGCCGGCGCGCGGGCAGTGGCGTGGCGGCGTTTCCCTCCGGCCGCGTTTTCCGGTGGAGCCTGCGGCGACGGGTTTCGCGCGGCGCTTCGGGTGTATGGCTCCCCATCACCTTTTAGGGCGGTTGCGCACGGGAACTCCCGGCCTTCGGGGCCGGCCTGGCTCTGTCTGCCTATCGACCATGGTCCGGGGGTGCCACCGGGACCGCAGGCTCCTTGCCCCTGCACACGCGGGTCCTGGGGGTGGTGGGGGCGGAAGGGGGGCGTGTGGTGTTTTCCTGTCGCTCGTGCCTCGATCGCTGCGCGATCTCGCCAGCCCAGAGGCGGGTTGTGCCCGGTGGGTGCTTTAATCTGTCGCCGTCTGGAGAGAGCACTCCCTGCCATGGGGCGGCTATACCTGGAATGGTCAGATCAACAGGCCCAGAGGTGGGCCGTGTCTCGGGGCGTCTCGTCCTGTCGCCATGGCCGGGGAAGGCCACCCGTTGTTGTGTCCCGAGCTATAGCAGTCTCCCTTCGTCCCCGGCGGTGCCCTGCATTGTTTGCGGGGGCACCTCAACTACCTCCCCCCACACCGCTCACGCCCTAGAGCCGCCGCGTCTCTTTTAAGCTGGCGAGATCGCGCAGCGATCGAGGCACGAGCGAACGACGTAGCCTTCCCACCTCCGGCTTGACAACCCCGTAGAAACACCCGGTGTCGTAGTCGAGTTTTCCGAGTCCAGCGGCGTTGCCGGGCGTGTGTCGGTCGGGTCGGAGGGCAGGCCCCGTCGAGTGTGTCGGTGGTGCCCCTGCTGTGCGGCGCCCTTGACGAGGCTCCCTGTTTCGCGCTTCACTCATTACCGACCAGTCGGTATCTAATGGTGCGGGAGGCGGCCAGTGCGAGCACTGCGAGTCCATGAGCTGGGTGAACCAGTGGATGTCCTCACAAGTGAGGAGGTTGCGGCCCCCACTCCTGGGCCTGGCCAACTTCACGTCAAAGTCCGCGCGGCGGCGGTGAACTTCCCCGACGCCCTTTTGTGCCGCGGGATGTACCAGATCAAACCCTCCCTGCCGTTCACCCCCGGCATCGAACTGTGCGGCGAGGTCCTCGCAACCGGCGACGGCGTCACCGGGTTCGCCGTCGGCGACCGCGTCCTGGGCTCCAGCAACCTGCCCGAGGGTGCCTTCGCCGACGAAGCCCTGATGGACGGCGGCGCCGCCTTCCCCGCGCCGACCTCGCTGTCCGACGAGGCAGCCGCCTCGCTGTTCATCGCCTACCAGACGGGCTGGTTCGCCCTGCACCGGCGTGCCAACCTGCGCCAAGGCGAGACGGTCCTCGTCCACGCCGCCGCCGGTGGGGTGGGGAGCGCCGCCGTGCAGCTTGCCAAAGCCGCGGGCGCGCGCGTCATCGGTGTCGTCGGCGGCCCGGAGAAAGCCAAGATCGCCACTGACCTCGGCGCCGATGTCGTCGTCGACCGCCACTCCGAAGACTTCATCGCGGTCGTCAAGGAGGCCACCGACGGGCGGGGCGCCGACGTCATCTTCGATCCCGTGGGTGGCGACGCCTTCGCCGGCTCCACCAAGTGCGTCGCCTTTGAAGGGCGCATCGTCATCATCGGTTTCGCCAGCGGCACCATCCCCACGCCGGGCCTCAACCACGCGCTGATCAAGAACTACTCGCTCGTGGGCCTGCATTGGGGCCTGTACCGCCAGCGCGACCCCGCGCTCGTCGCCGAGGCGCACGAGAGCCTCACCGACCTGGCCGACCGTGGCCTGATCGCCCCGCTCGTCAGCGAGCGCCTCACGCTCGACCGAGCCGCCGAGGGCGTGCAGCGGGTAGCGGCGGGTGAGACGACCGGTCGCGTCGTTGTCCTTCCCTGATCCCCACGGGCGTGGCCGTCGCGAGCGCGAGGGTGCTTACAGGTCGCGCCCCATCGACGATTGCCAGCCGATCCCGGTCCCACGGGGTCACCCCACAACTCATGGAGTACCAGTCATGGCCGAACCGTTCTCCATCCCGGCTACCACAGTCGTCGTCACCGGAGGCGCCACCGGGATCGGGCGGGCGCTGGCGGAGCGGTTCCTGCGCGAGGGAGCCGCTCACGTCGTCGTCGCCGATCGTGACGCCGAACGAGCCCAAGCCACGGCCGCGGAACTGGGAGCCCGAGCGCACCCGATGCAGGTGGACGTCACCGACGAGGCGGCGGTGAACGCAACCATCACCTGGATCGAGTCCGAGATCGCCCCGATCGACCTGTGGTGCTCCAACGCCGGAGTCGGCCGGGGGCAGGGGCTCGGCCAGGATTCCGACTGGGACACCTCGTGGCGGGTGCACGTCCTCGCCCACGTCTACGTCGCCCGCGCCCTGCTGCCCCGCATGGCCCAGCGCGGTGGCGGTCACCTCCTCGTCACCGCCTCGGCGGCAGGGCTGCTCACCAACCTCGACAACGCGCCGTACTCGGTCACCAAGCACGGTGCCGTGGCCCTGGCCGAGTGGCTGGCGATCCGCCACGCCGACGAGGGCATCGACGTCTCGTGCCTGTGCCCGCAAGGGGTCAACACGGAGATGACCGCCGGCGACGCCGGGTCTGCCGCCACCCGTATGGGAGGCGAGTACCTGGAGCCGGCCGATGTCGCCGACTCGGTCGTGGCCGCGTTGCACGAGGGACGCTTCCTGATCTTGCCGCACCCCAGCGTCGCCGAGTTCGAGCGCAAACGCACCGCCGACCGGGACCGCTGGCTCGCCGGTATGCGCCGCGCCTGGAACAAGCTACGTCACGCCTCGGCGCGCTGACCCTGCACGTGCGCGTGGGGTGACCCCGGTCCGCCCCTCGGGGCCACCCCACGCTTCGTGACGAGCAGCGGCAGCGGGCCTACTCCGCGAGGCTGTGCGGAGCGCCCGGACTGCCCGGCTCGCCGGTCCTGTCGGGCTTTCCGAGGTTGCTGTGTTCCAGCCACTCCTGCCAGGAGCGTTGCCAGTACCCCCAGCCGTTGCTCACCTCAAGCTCGCGATCGGTGCCCTCGATGATCAACGGGTCGCCCTTGAGCGTGTTCTCGTAGAGCCACTTGGCGTCCTCGGTGCTCATGTTGACGCAGCCGTGGCTCTCGTTGCTCTCGCCCAGTTGGTTGTTCCACGGCGCCGCGTGCGTGAACTCGCCGCTGTCGGAGAACCGGATCGCGTACTCCACATCCACCCGGTAGTAGCCGGGGCTGCCCGGCGGGACGCCGACGCTGGCCGAGTCCATGACCATGTCCCGGTGCCGGTTCATCATCAGGTGCGTGCCGCTGGTGGTGGTGTAGCGCTGTTCTGATGCGTCCCCCATGCTGATGGGGAATTCCTTGATCCGCTCCCCGGCGCGTTCGATCACCATCTGGTGCGTCGAGTTGTCGATCGCGGCCGACTGTGCGCGTCCCACCTCGAACTCGATGCGGTGGTTCTCGATGCCGTAGCGTTCCTCGCCGCCCGGTACCCCGGCCAGGTGCAGGTCGACCCAGACGCGCTGGAGCGGTTCCCAGTACTCTTTGGGGCGGAATACGGCCATCTTGTCGCCGAACCAGTTCCACGCCCCCTCGGTGGGCTTCTCCGAGGTGACCTCCATGGCGGCTTCGACCGCGGCCTTGTTCGTCACCGGGCTGTCGAAGTTCACGATCACCGGCATGCCGATCCCGACGGTGTCGCCGCTTTGGGGAAAGTTCGACGCCACCTCCAGCCGGTTGCCGGCTTCGGCCCGCACCGTGGCGAAGGTGCTGACGGCTTCCCGGGTCTCGCCGTCGGAGTTCTCGGCGGTGGCCGCGACCGTGACGTTGCTGCCCGGCGCCATGGTCCAGTCACTGACCCATTCCGACTTGTCCGTGCTCAGCGTGCCGGTCATCCGGTCCGCCCCGGTCGCCTCGTCCGGGGAGGCCGCCGCGGCGGGCGACGCCTGCACGGCGGGAGATGCCTGCGCGGAGGCACCCGCTTGCGCTTCGCCCCGAGCCGATTGAGTGACCTGTACGTCAGTGATGGTGCCGTTGGTCGCCGTCACGGTGATCGGGGTATCGGGGGCAACGTCGGTCGCGCCGTCCTCGGGCGCGACCACGAGCTGCAACGGCCCCTGGTTGACCGCCGCCTCCTCTGCGTTGTCGGCGTCGTTGCTCGAACACCCCGCCACCAGTAGTGCCACACCTGCCAGCGCCGCGCCCGCTTTCCGAGCGTCGGTCCGTTTGAATCGTCCCCTCACGCGGTGACCTCCCCCGTTGTTGCGCCCCCGTCGACGATCCCCGCTTTTCGTCCTTTGGGGAATACTCTATGTTTTCGAGATATAACAGAGCATTAGTAGCACTAACCAGCGAAAAATGTGCAATACGCCAGAAACCTTCGTGGCCGGTAGCGGACACGCTGGGAGAAAAGCGGCACCGGTGCTGCTGCGGTTGCGGCGATCGGCAGACCGCGAGCAGGCGGTGGGGCAGCGCCGCACGGGCGGCGAGCCCGGCGACCTCGCGGGGGTTCCAGCGTCACTGCGGGGCGGTTCCCGCCGGCGGGAACCGCCCCGCAGTGTGGGGCCGGCTAGGGGCGCGGCTTCCGTGGCGCTGGTACTGCGGGCGTGCCCCGCTTCGCTGTCACGGGCCGGTGAGCAGCTCCGCGAGGGCCTCGCCTGTGGCGGGGTGGCGCGACAGCAGGGCGGCCACCTCTGGAGGGCCGGCGCTGCCGGGGGCAGCCCCCGGCTGTTCCCAGCCGCCGTCGTGTCCCAGCAGCTCGGCCACAGCGTCACAGGCCGCCGGATGCCCGGCCAGTAGTTCGGCCACCGGCCCCGCCGGGGCGGCCGGCCGCCCCGGCGCCGTCTCGGTCTGGGTGCTCGCCGACCACGGCGCCACCCAGGCGTCGAGGGCGGCCACGCTGCCGGGGAAGGTGCGGCCCGCCTCCCGGATGAGCACCGGCACCATCTCGTGGGCCTGCTCCCGCAGCGTCGTGATCAGGGTGGGCAGCCACGGCAGCAGCACGGAGTCGGGGAGGCGGGCGAAGGCCTCCGACATCACCTCCACCACGAACGCCGCCAGCCCCGGCGCCGGCGACAGCGCCTGCACGAAGCCGCTCAAATACTGCGGGAAGGCCGGCACGACTAGGGGGTTGCCCAGCAGTTCGTCGCAGCGCGCCCGGAGCTGTGAGCGCGACAGCAGCCCCAGTTCGGACTGCGCGGCCCACAGCAGCGCCACCTTCGCGGGGGTCTGCGGGGTCGACTGTTTCACAGCCAGCTCAAGCTGGCTGCGGTCGCACCCGAGCGACAGCGCGACGTTCTCCAGAGTGAACAGGAACCCCAGCATGGCCGCCACCTGGCGCACTCCGGCCTCCTCCTCGCCGAAGGAGGTCGGCAGCAGCGTGCAGTAGTGCGCATAGCCCGTGGTCACGAACGACGCGCACCAGCGCGGCAGCTCCGGCTCGGTGGCGCGGTAGTGGGCCAACAGCCGCCGGATGCGGCCCAGCACCTCCGGAGCGCCGTCCACGGTGCGTTCGGCGGCCAGCAGTTCGACGGCGCGCGCCCCCAGCTCGTCGGTGATCCGCCTGCTGCCCAGGTACACGATGGAGTCCTCGACGGCGGCGAGCGCGGTGGCGGCGGTCGCCTCGGAGCTCCACACACTGCGCCGCAGCCGCTGCTCCAGCACCTGTTCGACGGTGACGCCCTCGTAGCCCAGTTCGATGATCGCGCGCTGGTCGCGGCCGATGTAGACGTCCCAACTCTCTTGGGGCGACTGCTCGCCCAGCTTGGGCGCGCCCATGATGGGGCGCACGGTGTCGGCGGGCAGCAGGTAACGCAGCATCCACAGCAGCCGCGAGCACGGCCGCAGCTCCGGGTTGACGTCCAGGTCCAGCAGTACCCGCTGGACGGTGCGCTTGTGCAGGTCCAACCCCAGGGGCGCCAGCCGGTCGAACACGTCCTGGGCCAGCGGCGGGAGGGAGTCGTAGCCGACTTGTCCAGTCCGGTCGCCGCCGAGCAGGATCTCGCACAGCCGCCGCACGTCGCGCCGGCCGGGCACGGTGTCCTTCTCAATACAGGTGATCGCGGCGTCTTGGAAGTCGTAGGGCGTGGGGCGGGCCCGGTCGCGCATGCCGGCCAGCAGGATCGAGGTCTCGAATACCGCGATCGCGTCGGCGGTGCTGGCCAGATAGCCGTTGCGGCGGGCCAGCCGGACGATCTCCACACACCAGCCGAGCAGTTCCTCCTCGTCGAGGCGGTCCAGCGTGGGCGGGCTGGCCAGAAACCCCGACAACCGGTCGGGGACCGGGGACTGCGGGGTCGCCGCGGGGGTGGTCCGTTTGCGCGTGGAGCCCCCGCGGCCGCCTTTGGGGCCCTTCTGCCCCTTCAGCCGAAACGGGGCGACCCCGCTGCCTTTCACCGCCTTGTTCCAGGTCGCCGTGGCGATCGACACTGACCCGGCGGCCAGCCCGAACTGCCGCTCGATCGCCGAATGGCTGGAGGGGATGAGGCCGTAGAGCCATTTCGTGGCCGTGCGCGGGCTGATCTCGTAGTCCTGCTCCGCGGCGGCCAGCCCGAACTGCTCGACGTGGCTGGCCGCGTGGGAGGCGCCGCACACGTACAGGCACCGCGCCGGGTCGGCTCCGGATGCGCCGAGATGGCGGCGAATCCGGGTCCACATGTAGCGTTCGCGCTCCTCGTCGATGCGCGGCCGGTTGTCCTCGGCGGGCGCGAGCCGCCGGAACAGGCTGCCGATCATCACCATGACCTGCCGGTAGGTGTCGTAGTCGGCATTGGCCAGCGGCTGTTCGACGTACTGGTCCCACCATTCCGACCAGTGCCGGACCTTGCCGTGGTGCAGCAGGTACGCTTCGAGTTCGTTGAAACGGGGCCGCAGGTCACCGATCTCGACACCGACGGCGTCGCCGTGCAGGCCGGCTTCCTCTCCCGCGCTGTCCGTGGGGGGTGTGTCGCTCTCGGAGGGCTGCGGCGACCACTGGAAGACGTGGTCCACCGAACGGTCCACGGCCACCAGCTCCACCCCGGGGGTGTCGAGGGCGTAGGCGATCGCCTGGTATTCAGCGGAGGACTCGGTGATGGGGGCGACCACACTGAGCGGTCCCGCACTGGCCGGGAAACCGTCCAGCTCGCTGGCGAACGCTTGCAGCGCCACCGGCAGGCGGCAGTTGCGCAGCTCGTTCAGCAGCGGCGCCAGATCCTCGCACATCTCCAGGTAGATGACCGTGGGCTGCTTCTCGCGCAGCCGTCGTGCCATGGCCAGCGCCGAAGCCGGCGAGTGGTGGCACACCGGGAAGATCTCCAGCTCCTCGCCCAACGCCCGGTCGACGTCGTCGACCATCCCCGCCATGATGTCGGCGATCGGTCGTGGCGCGTCGGTGAAGGTGCTCGCGGCGTCGAGGAGCTGCTCGCGCAGTGCGGTGAAGGGGGCGCTGCTCATGACAGGGTCTCGATCGCTTGCTTGCCGCCGTCGAGGAACTCCGGCCATGCCCCGCCGTCGCGCTTGCTGCGCGGTTCGATCACCCCGTGCCAGAACTTGTTCAAAATCGCCAGGTCTTCGGGGGTGCGTCGGGCCAGGGAGCTGACCATCGACTGTGCGAGGGTCTCGGCCCGTAGCGTGCGGTCGCCGAAGAAGTGGCTGTGCAGGATGGCGTCTTCGAGGACGCCGATCTGTTCGGCGGTGGACAGCGCCGACTCCAGCTTCTCGTCGTCGCTGGTGGCCGAGGCAGCCGCGGCGCGCAGGTCGGTGAAGCTTTGCACCAGGATGTCGAGCAGGCTGGGGGGTACGTCCAGTTCGATCTGGTGGCGGTGCATCAGTTCGCTGGTGCGAAACCGCACGATCTCGCTCTCGCTGCGCTTGTTGGTCACCACTGGGACCCGCACGAAGTTGAAACGGCGCTTCAGCGCCGACGACAGGTCGTTGACGCCCTTGTCGCGGCTGTTGGCCGTCGCGATGAGCGAGAACCCGGGCTGGGCGAACACGGTGTTGTCCTCGTCGAGCTCGGGGATCGAGACGTACTTCTCCGACAGGATGGAGATCAGGGCGTCCTGCACGTCACTGGTCGAGCGGGTCAGCTCCTCGAAACGGCCGATGGCGCCGCGCTCCATCGCGGTCATGATCGGCGAGGGGATCAGCGACTCGCGGGACTGCCCCTTGGCGATCACCATGGACACGTTCCACGAGTACTTGATGTGGTCCTCGGTGGTGCCGGCGGTGCCCTGCACGACCAGAGTCGAGTCGCGGCAGATGGCCGCCGCGAGCAGTTCGGCCAGCCAACTCTTGCCGGTGCCCGGGTCGCCGATGAGCAGCAGGCCGCGGTCCGAGGCCAGCGTCACGACGCTGCGTTCCACGAAACTGCGGTCGCCGAACCATTTCTGACTGACCTCGCGGTCGAGCCCGTCGGCGGGTTCGGAGCCGAGGATGAACAACCGCACCATCTTGGGGCTGAGCCGCCACGAGAACGGGCGGGGACCGTCGTCGATCGACTCCAGCCAGTTCAGCTCGTCGGCGTATGTGACCTCGGCGGGGGCGCGCAGCATCTCGTCGGTCATCGAAAAAGGTCTCCTAGCTGAGGAAGTTCTTGAGCTCGAACACGAGTTTGCGGATATGGCCGGAGAGCACCGGGGTGCCCATGTCTTTGAAACGCTGCCTGAACCAGGGGTTGACGCTTTGTCGCCCGCTGCTGCTCACCGAGCCCACCGGGATGAAGCGGGCCCCGGAGCGGTGGATCGCCGTCATGCCCTCCAGCACGGGCTGGGCGTTCCACTCGTAGAAATCGGAGATCCACACCACTACCGTGTTGCGCGCATCGGCGATCTTGGGGCGCACCTCGGCCAGAGCGGCCGTGCCGTCCGTGCCGCCGCCCAGCCGCGTGCGCAGCAGCGTCTCGAAGGGGTCGTGCACCCACGGGGTCAGGTCCAGCGCTTGGGTGTCGTAGGCGACCAGGTGCACGTCGACTTTGGGCAGCCCGGCGAAGATCGAAGCCAGGATGGTGCAGTTGACCATCGAGTCGACCATGGACCCCGACTGGTCCACGACCACGATCAGCCGGGCCGGGGTGGTGCGTTTGGCCGTGTGCCGGTAGTACAGCCGGTCCACGTAGAGCCGCTGGTCCTCCGGGCTCCAGTTGGTCAGGTTCTTCCAGATCGTGCGTTCGATGTCGAGGTTGCGGAACACGCGCTTGGGCGGGACGGAGCGGTCGATGGTGCCCGTGCTGGTCTGCTGCACCTGGGTGCGCAGCACCTCGGCGACCTCGTCGACGAACCTGCGGATCAGTGCCTTGGCGTTGGCCAGCGCGACCCCCGACAGGTTCGCCTTGTCGCGCAGCAACTGCTCCACCAGCGACATGCTCGGTGTCAGTTGTGCGGCCAGCGCCGGATCGGCCAGCACCTCACGTAGCCGCATCCGGTTGACCAGGTCGCCCTCCAGCCCGGCCAGCACAGCGCCCAACTCGCCCTCGCGGGAGCGTGCGCGCAGCTCACCCGGCTCAGCACCCAGGCAGCGCTCCAGCCAGCCGGTGTCGGCCTGCCAATTGGCCAGTTGGGTGGCGCTGACCTCACCGGAGCCGGCCGAAAACACGTTGATCAGGAGTTTCGACAGCAGCGCGGCGCGGCGTACCTCGTCGGTGCCCACGCCGGCGGCGGTGCGACCGTCCGCGGCAGTGGGCTGTTCGGTGTCTTCGACCCGCGCGATCAGCCCGTCCAGCTCCGCGGCCAGTTCCGGGAAGCGCTGGACGACGGTGTCCACGGTCACCGTCGGGTCGAGCAGCGCCGGCGGTAGCCCCATGTCCTCGACGACGCCCATGCTGGCCCGCTCCAGCGCGGGCTGTTCCTCGGTGCCGAACAGCCGCGCCAGCAGCCGCCAGTACAGCACTTGGCGCCGGTTGGCCTCGGGGGTGGTTTCGGGTTCGTGCAACGTGTTACCCCCTCAACAGCCGGCCGGCTCGTTCTCGCAGCACGGCCACAGCGTTGTTTCTCTCCTCGACCTTGGCGACCTTGGGGTCGGTGGGCCCCAGCGCCCAGTCGCCGGTCTGCACGGTGGCCGGTTTGCGTTTCACCTTCGTGCGCACCGCCAACGGCTGGAGCGACCACTGTCCGGCGTCCCAGCGCAGCAGCCCGATACACGCTGTGGAGTCGGCCACCAGCTTCGGGGTGAGCGGACCGCAGGCGGGCAGCCGGTCGAGGTCGACGGGCAGCGTGGCGCCGCCGAGGTCGACCGTGAGACCTGAGGTGGCGTCGGTGGTGTAGCCCTCGATGAACACGGGTTCGGCTATGCGCACCGGGTGACGGTCCAAGGGCGCGACCGCGGGGGCGACGGCGTCGGCGAGGTGCAGTCGGGCGGTGGCGAAGGGGTCGACCTCCTCGCCGGCGCCGGCCCGGTCGTCGTGCCACAGCAGGTCCCCGCCCGCCAGCAGCGGCATGTCCGTGATGGTGAGGCTGCGGCGCTCGGCAAGCGCGCCGAGCAGCACCGGATGGTCGGCCAGCAGCCGCCACACCGCCGGGCCGACGATGGCGTCCACCTTGGCCGCGGTCAGGCTGGCGCACAGCAGGCGGGGCGGTCCGCCGTCGGCGGGCTCGAACACGCAGTGGACCTGCGCCTGCACCGCGGTGCCGTGTTCGTGGACGTCGACCCCAAGCGGCAGCAGCCGCCCCGAGACTTCGGTGGCGGCCTGGCAGGGGCCGTAGCGCCTGCTGTCGTGGGAGAGCAGGACCGCGCGCGCCCACAGGTCGGCCCAGCGCCGTACCGGCACCTGTTCCACCGCCGCCGCGGGGCACAGTGCCTGGAGTTCGGCCGTCAGTCCGTCCAGCAGTACCGCCAGTCGCCGCTGGGCCGGGTCCGCCAGCAGCGCCTCGATCGTCTGGTTCGCGCCGGAGGCGAGGTCACGGTCGACCCCCAGCCACCCGGTGACGGCGAGTTCGCCGAGCCAGGCGCGGCTGCCGGCCGCACCCTTGTCGTCGGCGGGCTCTGCCGGTGACGGGGCCTGCGCCGACGCCGACCAGGTGTCTCGGGTGACGCCCCGCGCGGCGTCGAGGCTGTCCACGAGGGCGTCGTGGACAGCGCCGAGCAGCGCGGTGCGTGCGCCCGCCAGCGCGGCGAGGTGGCCGTCGGCAAGAGAGCCGCTGCTCAACGCTTCGACGGCCTCGCCCACCGCTGCGCCCAGCGGCGTGCCGGCAAGGGCGCCCGCCAGACCCTCCAGGGCCGCGGCCCGGGTGGCGTCCGGCCGCGCCAGGCCGTGGGCCAGCGCGTCGTCGAAGCCGGCGACGATGTCCAGGGTTTCGCTCACCCCGGCTGGGGTGGTGTCGAGGAGTTCGGTGAGGTGCGCGGCGAGCATCAGCGGTCCGCTCCCGTGGCTGGGAACCAGTGCATCTCGGGCAGGGCGGTGGTGGTGCCCGGCACCTCCAGATAGGACAGGTAGCGCAGGAACCGCCCGAACACCACCCCCGGTGGTGTCGACTCGGGTTTGCCTTCCAGACACGCGCGCAGGGCGGCCTCCGCGGAGCGCTCCGCGTCGTCGGCTTCTCGCAGGTGGGCTGGGGCTTGCAGGTAGTCGGCGACCCGCTGCGCCCCGTACTGGAGTACGGCCTCGTTCACCAGGGAGTCCAGGTGCTTGCACGCCCCTCCCTGGGAGAGGCCGCCGCAGGGCCGGTTGTTGTTGGTGCCGCAGTTCAGGGCATGGGAGCCCGCGGTGATCGAGGAGACGTACACCCGCGCGGTGTCCGAGCCGCTCGACACCACGCCCTGTAGCCGCCCGTCCGCCAGTTCCACAAAGGGCACCTTCGCCAGTTTGCGGGCGCGGGCGGGCGGCACGACGTTCACCCCACTCCGCTGCCCGAAGTCGGCACGTTCCGTATCCACAGCGTCACCTTCCATGTAACAGTTCCTCGACATAGGCCCATCTGTACGGCTCTGTAGGGTGGAACCCGTCCAGATCGCCCCCAAAGACCCGACATTTATACTGTGGCGGTGCGACAGATTCCGCTGTACCGCGCTGCGCCGCGGGAATGTCGGTCGTTGCGTCCGGGGGAGGGGCGCTGCCGCGACCCGCGTCCACCGGCAGCCCCGTTCACGCGCCCTGGGGCGGCAGCGGCGGCGCGGGAAGCCGCCGAGGCGCTGGTTGTGGACGGGCAGCGAGGGCCGGTGGTGGGCGCACGTGGGTGAGCGTCTCCGCCGTCGCCCCGCAGGCTGCCGAGATCGCGCAGCGATCGAGGCACGAGCGGACGAAGAACACCCTCACGGCCCCCACCTCAGCCGTCCGAAAAACAGTCCCCAGGCCAAGCGCATGGGGCCGTCCCGCGTTCCCCTGTCGACGACGATCCGCGGCTCGTGTGCGCCGAGCCCTGCCGCCAACCATCGGAGTGTTCATGTCCACGCCCCACCCGCCGGTCACGAACTGGGCCGGTAACGTCACCTTCGGCTGCGCGCGAGTCCACCGGCCCGCCAGCGTCGACGAGCTGCGCCGAATCGTCCGTGACAGTGCGGGGATTCGGGCCCTCGGCAGCGGCCATTCCTTCAACCTCGTCGCCGACTCCGCTCACGACCTGGTCAGACTGGACGGGCTGCCGCCGCTGGCCGAGATCGACCCGGCGAGTTCGACCGTGACCGTGGCCGCCGGCATGACCTACGCCGAAGTCGCCCGCGCCGTGCACCAAGCCGGGTTCGCGCTGGCCAACCTGGCGTCGCTGCCCCACATCTCGGTCGCGGGCTCGTGCGCCACCGCCACCCACGGCTCCGGCGACACCCAGCGCTGCCTGGCCGCCTCCGTCACGGCACTGCAACTCGTCGGTGCGGAGGGCGATTTGGTGGAGCTGCGCCGCGACACCGACCCGCAGACCTTCCCCGGCGCGGTGGTCGCCCTCGGCGCGCTCGGTGTCGTCACGCGGCTGTCGCTCGACATCGAGCCCGCCTACGAGATGACGCAGCGGGTGCTCGTCGACGTGCCGCTCGACGAGATCGCCGAGCGCTTCGACGACGTCTTCGGCGCCGCCTCCAGCGTCAGCGCGTTCACCGACTGGCGCGCCGACACGGCCGACGTGTGGCTCAAGCACCGCACCGACCGTCCCGCCGGCTCGTGGAGCGGGGGGCGACCGGCGCGCGAGCCCAAGAATCCGGTGCCGGGCATGCCGCCGGAGTCCAGCACCGAACAGATGGGGGCTGTGGGGCCTTGGCACGAGCGGCTCCCCCATTTCCGGCCCGACCTGACGCCGAGTGCGGGCGATGAGTTGCAGTCGGAGTTCTACCTACCGCGCGAGGCGGCGCCGGCCGCCTTCGCGGCACTGCGCGAGATCGGCCACCGGGTGGCGCCGCTGCTGCACATCGCCGAGGTGCGCACCGTGTGCGCCGACGACCTGTGGCTGAGCCCCGCCTATGGGCGCGACTCCGTGACGTTCCACTTCACCTGGCGCAAGGAGCCGGAAGCCGTGCTGCCCGTGCTCGCCGCGGTCGAGGAGTGCCTGCTGCCGTTGGGCGCTCGCCCGCACTGGGGCAAGCTCACCACGGTGCCCACCGCCAAGGCCGCCGCCGGCTACGAGCGCGCGGGGGATTTCGCGCGGCTGGTGCGCACGTTCGACCCCGCCGGCAAGTTCCGTAACCCTTTCACCGAGGCTGTCCTCTCCGGCGCCTAACCTCCCCTAAGCGGCCCCCGGGGCGGAGCCACGGGGGAGCCGCTGAGATGGCGCCCGGAGTGCGGCGCGGGGTCAACGACCTCCGGAGGTCTCGCCGGGAGTGTCGAGCGGGGTGGGGAAGTGGTGTACGTCCGCTCGTGCTTCGATCGCTTCGCGATCTCGGCAGCCTGAGGGGGCGCGGTGGCCGAGGTGACCGCAACCGAGAGGGGGGCTCGCCGGGGGCGGGGAACGCGCTATAGCTGCAAGACACCACGACAGGCAAGCGCCTTCTTGGGGGCGTGGCGCCAACCTGGCGCAGCCACCTGAGATCCCGTCCCGCACATCATGGCAGGCAAGCGCCTTCTTGGGGTGTGGTGGCAGGTTGCAGAACCCAGCCCCCGGGGGTGGGGACTATAGGTGGCGCCCCCCGTTGAGTACCGTCAAATCACAGCACCCCCGACATAGTCCGCCCCCTGGGGCTGTAGGTGGCCCTTATTGGCATAGTCCGCCCCTGGGGCTATGGGTGGCCCCTGCCTGAGCACCGCCAAGCTAGGGCACCCACCCCTGGGCTGCCGAGATCGCGGAGCGATCGAGGCACGAGCGGACGAAGAACCTCCCCGCGGACCTCCACCCCGGCCGTCCGAAGAACAGAACCTAAGCGGCACCGTCCCATATCCCGCTGGACCCGCTGCCGCCGGTGGGCCGTTCATAGGCGCGCGGTGTCGGTCCCCTCCAAGGGCCCCAGGCCGGAGGCGCAGGCCGATAGCGCTCGCCGTAGTGCCGTGGTGTCCTGCGGGGTGACGTCGCGGAGCATGTGCTCCTCAAGGAGGTCGGCGCCGCGGTCGCAGGCTTCCAACGCGGCGCGCCCGTCGTCGGTCAGGTAGGCGCGCAGGACGCGACGGTTCTCCGGATCGGGGTGGCGACTGATCATCCCCTTCGTTTCGAGCGCGCCGACCATCTCGGTCATCGCCTGCGGGCTGACGAACGAGCGGCGCGACAGTTGAGCGGCGGACAGCCCCGGTTGGGCCCGGAGGACGCTCAGCGCCGTGTATTGCGGGGTGGTCAGCCCGTGTTCCCGGGTGATCTGGTCCAGTTGCGCGCGGGCGATGAGCTCTACCCGCTTGACCAGGTAGATGATGCGCGGTTCGGGGAGTCTGGGTGGGTGGTCCGGCTCCTCGGTCGCCCGGGTGGATTCCGTCATGGTTGACACGTTATCAAGGTCCTTGTTACCTATTCATCAAGGTTCCTTATATCAAGGAGGTTGAAATGGGCTCCGCAGTCGGCGCCGCGTCCGACGACACCTCCCCACCGTGGGGAGACACGGTCCTGGTCGAGTTCGAGGACGGCATCGCCTGGGTGAGGCTCAACCGGCCCGACAAGCGCAACGCGATGAACCCTCGGCTCAACGAGGAGATGGTGCGCACGCTGGACGCGCTGGAGCACGACGAGCGGTGCCGCGTGCTCGTCCTCACCGGCGCCGGCGAGGCGTGGACCGCCGGCATGGATCTCCAGGAGTACTTCCGCGACGTCGACGCCACCGGCGACCTCGCCCTGCAAAACCGGGTCCGCCGCGACGCCGCGCAGTGGCAGTGGCGGCGGCTGTCCACCTACCCCAAACCCACCATCGCCATGGTCAACGGCTGGTGCTTCGGCGGGGCGTTCACCCCGCTGGTCGCCTGCGATCTGGCCATCGCCGACGAGGACGCCCGCTTCGGCCTGTCCGAGATCAACTGGGGCATCCCACCCGGCGGGGTCGTCAGCAGGGCGCTCGCCGCGGTCGTTCCCCAACGCGACGCGCTGTACCACATCATGACCGGCGAGACATTCGACGGCCGAGCCGCCGCCCGGATGCGGCTGGTCAACGAGGCCGTGGCCGCGGCCGATCTCCACGAGCGCACCCGCGAGCTGGCCGCCCGTCTCGCCGCCATGAACCCCGTGGTGCTGCGGGCGGCGAAGATCGGCTACAAGCTCGCCGCCGAGATGCCCTGGGACCAGGCCGAAGACTACCTCTACGCCAAATTGGAGCAGTCGCAGTTCCTCGACCCGGAGCAGGGGCGCAGCCAGGGCCTGGAGCAGTTCCTCGACGCCAAGAGCTTCCGCCCTGGTCTGGGTCACTACACGCGCGACTGAACCGCCCTTTCCAGCACCTCCAGCGCCCGAGGAAGCGGGGGTCCTCGGGCCCACCCCACCACGAACCCGCACCAGGGGCACACCCCCAGAACGGAGGCCACCGTGACCGGCCCACTGCGATCCCCCACCTCCTCCGACCACCGTGAAGCCCGCAAGATCGCCCTCGCGAGCTTCATCGGCACCAGCATCGAGTGGTATGACTTCTTCCTGTACGGAGCCGCGGCGGCGCTCGTCTTCGGCCCGCAGTTCTTCCCCTCCGACAACGCCCTCGCCAGCCAGTTGGCTGCTCTCTCCACGTTCGCCGTGGGCTTCGTCGCCCGCCCGCTCGGCGGAATCGTCGCCGGCCACCTGGGCGACCGCATCGGACGCAAGCGGATGCTCGTGGTGTCGCTGCTCGTCATGGGCGTGGCCACGGTCGCGGTGGGGCTGCTGCCGACCTACGCTCAGATCGGTGTCGCCGCGCCCATCCTGCTCGTGATCCTGCGGCTGGCCCAAGGTCTTGGCGTGGGCGCCGAATGGGGCGGGGCGGCGCTCATGGCCGTCGAACACGCCCCCGAGAACCGGCGCGGACTGTACGGGGCGGCCCCGCAGCTCGGCGTGCCCGCCGGGGCGATCGCCGCGAACCTCGTCATGCTGGCCGCCTCCACCGCCACCACCGAGGCGTTCACCGCCTGGGGATGGCGGCTCGGGTTCCTCGCCAGCATCGTCCTCATCGGTGTCGGCTACGTGATTCGCCGCCGGATCAACGAGAGCCCGCTGTTCGAGGAGCAACGCGGCGAACAAGAGCCCGTCCGCACCGCGCCCCTGGTCGAGATCGTGCGCCGCCACCCGCTGGGCGTGCTGCGCGCCATGTTCGCCACAGCCGCCTCAACCGCACTCGGATACATCGTCCTGACCTACACCCTGTCCTACGGAACCACGGAGCTGTCGTACTCGCGCAACACCCTGCTGGTCGTCGTCACCCTCGCCAGCGTCGTCCAGTTGGGCGCCATCCCCGCCTGGTCGGCGCTGACCGACCGGCTCGGGCGGCGCCGTGTCTTCATCGGCGGCGGCATCGCCCAGATCGTGCTCGCGCTCCTTTTCTTCCCGATGTTCGACCGCGCGACGTTCGCTTGGGCGCTGCTCGCGTGCGGCCTCGCGGTCATCGCCCTGTCCGCCCAGTACGGCCCGCTGCCCGCGCTACTATCGGAGCTGTTCCCCACCCGGGTGCGCTACAGCGGCGTCTCCGCCGGCTACCAACTGGGCAACGTGATCGGCGGCGGGCTGGCGCCCATCGTCGCCACCGCACTGTTCGCCGCCGTGGGCGGATCGTTCGCCGTGGGCCTCTACCTCGCCGGGATGTCCCTGCTGGCGACCCTGGTGGTCGCCTTCACTCCCGAAACCTCCGCGCGCGACCTCCGACGCATCTGACCTTTCCGGTTCAAAGGAGACCGCCATGCGCAACCACGGCATCGGATCATGGCCCGCTCGGCGGCGACGCGCGGCCGGCGCGCGCCCCGCCCTCAGGCACGCCGGACGCACCCTCACCTACAGCGAACTGGAAGAACGCGCCACACGCCTGGCCCACGCCTTCGAGGCACGCGGAGTGGCGCGCGGGGACCGTGTCGCCTACCTGGGGGCGAACCGGCCCGAGTTCCTTGAGGCGATGTTCGCCGCCGCCCTGCTGGGGGCGGTCTTCACTCCACTCAACACCCGGCTGGCCCGCGCCGAGCTGGAAACCGTCGCCGCCGACAGCTCGCCCACCCTCCTCGTCGTCGACGCCGCCCGCCATGCCGACGCCGCCTGCCTGCGCGGCGCCGGCATGGTGGAGGGGGTGCTCACCGTGGGCGGCGCCGAGGACGACTTCGAAGCCGCGGTCGCGGCGGCGGGACGCGAGCCGATCGACCGGCCCGTCGAGCACGGTGACCCGTTCCTGCTGCTCTACACCTCCGGTTCCACGGGCCGCCCCAAAGGTGTTGTGCTCACCCACGGCAACGTCATCTGGAACTGCGTGAACACCGTCGTCGACACCGATTTGGCGAGCACCGACACCGCACTGGTCAGCGCGCCCATGTTCCACACGGCCGCGCTGAACATGCTGTGCCTGCCGACACTGCTCAAAGGGGGCTGCCTGCTCGTCGAGGAGCGCTTCGACCCCGACCGCACCCTTGACCTGGTGGAGCGGGAAGGGGTGACGGTGATGTTCGGGGTCCCCACCATGTACGAGCGGATCGCCCGCTCGCCCCGCTGGCGGGAAGCCGACCTGTCGGGGCTGCGGCTGCTGCTGTGCGGCGGCGCCCCTGTCCCCGCGCCGCTCATCGAGCGCTACATGCATCGCGGCTTGGCGTTCGTGCAGGGGTACGGCATGACCGAGGCCGCCCCCGGCGCGCTGCTGCTCCCCGTGGCCGACTGTCGCCGAAAGGCCGGCAGCGCCGGAGTCGCGGCGTTCTTCACCGACGTGCGCACCGCCGACGACGGCCCGGGACCCGCCGAGGTCCTGGTGGAGGGCCCCAACGTCACCCCGGGCTACTGGAACCGGCCCGAGGAGACGGCGGCGGCGCTGCGCGACGGATGGCTGCACACCGGCGACGCCGCCGAGGTCGACGAAGAAGGCTACTTCCGGATCGTGGACCGGTTGAAGGACATGTACGTCTCCGGCGGGGAGAACGTCTACCCGGCGGAGGTCGAGGCCGCCTTGGCCGCACACCCCGCGGTGCGCGAGTGCGCCGTGGTCGGCGTGCCGGACGCGACGTGGGGCGAGTCCGGGGCGGCGCTGGTCGTACCCGCCGCTGACCATCGGCCCACCCCAGACGAGCTGCGCGCCTTTCTGGCTCAGCGGCTGGCCCGCTACAAGCTGCCGACCACTGTCGTTTTCGCCGACGAGCTGCCGCGCAGCGCTGTCGGCAAAGTCGACAAGCCGGGACTGCGCAGCCGCCTTGCCGCCATAGCCGACGAGTAGCCGCGGGAGACCCCACCCCAGGCGTGAGCGTCTGGATGTCTACTGGTCACTGCTGTTGCCGACGCCTGCGTTACTGCCGGTAGGCGATCAGGAGGGCGGCTGTGGCCAGGACAGCGGCGGGTAGTGGGCCGGTCCACGGCAGGTACCGCATGAGCACCGCTTCCACGGCCGCGCCGAGGACCAGGCAGCCAAGGGCGAGGAGTTGCAGCCAGTCGAGACGCCGAAGCCAGGAGGGGTCGCCGATGGTGCTCACGATCCGGGTGAGGGCACCGGTCAGGTATGTGGTGGACAGTCCCGGCCGCCCAAGGGTGCGCACGACGATGCCTTGCAGCCCCATCGCGGCACCCGCCGCCAGGAGCAGCGCCGGGTGCCCCTCTCCGTTCGACCGGTGGGGGTCGCCGAGCCAGCCGGCGACGAACAGCCCCAGCACGAGTGTCTCCAGGGCCAGGCAGGTGGGCGGCCGGGCCGCGGGGCTGCGCCGCGCGACCATCCGGCTGCCCGCGAACACCCCCGCCGCGTAGGCTCCCGTCGAGATGGCCGCCCGCGCCGCCGGGTCGGCCACGCCGTGCACGGTGGAGACCGCCACGAGCACGAGGTTGCCTGTGACGACGCTGGCGAACACGCCGCCCAGATGCAGCAGGCACAGCGCGTCGGTCATCCCGGCAGCCAGCGACAGTAACACCACGATCACCGCACTGGCCCGGGAAGACTGGAAAGACCCGCTGGGCTCGGCAGCGCCCGGCTGCGGATCGCTGGCCACCACGCACCCCCGGCTCTTCCTGGCTAAGCTCCTCCTCAGTCTCGTTGAGTCTCTCTGATCACGGGCCGACCTGCGGTGATTCGACTCAGCAGCGAACGAGAACGGCCCGGAGAACGTGGGGCGCTCTGGCCAGTCGCAGCCTCGGCAGTGCAGGTGTTGTGGCGCCAGCGAGCCCCAGCGAGATCGAGAGGCCGGCGCAGGCGGTGGCCGCGAGCCAGTGAGCGCCCCCTAGGCTGCTGAGATCGCGGCATGAGCATTGGAGGGGTGGAGGGGGCTGTGGGGCCGCGAGCCGGTGAGTGCCCCTTGGAGGTTGCTGAGGTCGTGTTGTGGGTGTTGGAGGGGTGGAGGGGGCTGTGGGGCCGCGAGCCGGTGAGCGCCCCTAGGCTGCTGAGATCGCGGCATGAGCGTTGGAGGGTGGGGTGTGTGGCCTGGGGCTGCGAGCTGGTGGGGGCCTTGTGGGTTGTTGGGGTTGGGGTGTGAGTGTTGGAGGGTGTGGGGGTGTGGCCTGGGGCTGCGAGCTGGTGGGGGCCTTGTGGGTTGTTGGGGTTGGGGTGTGAGTGTTGGAGGGTGGGGTGTGTGGCTGGGGCCGCAAGCTGGTGAGCGCCCCTAGGCTGCTGAGATCGCGGAGCGATCGAGGCACGAGCGGACGAAGAACACTCCCACAGCCCCCACCCCAGCCCTCCGAAAACAGAACCTACTCCTCACGGTTGGCGACCGTGACCTGAGTCGCGATCCCTCTAGGGGTGATGAGTGGACCAAAGCCTGGTGGCACCCCCTCAGCCAGGAGAAAGCGTTGCGATCCCTCTAGGGGTGATGAGTGGACGCTCGCAGCCCTGCGCATGCCCGAGCGGAGCTACGAGTTGCGATCCCTCTAGGGGTGATGAGTGGACCCGAGGGTAAAGTCGCAGCTCGTGAAGGGGATCGGGAGCCTCGGGGAGCGCTGTTGTGCAGCGAGCCGCCAGTAGTGCAACACCGCAGGTCAAAACAGTATGGCACGGTCCTGTCGTTTCGGTTGTCTGCCGCTGTCAAGGCTAGGTCACTCATTGGCTGGAGGCACCTCCGGTTGCGTTACTGTCAAAGACTTGTCATGACTCTCGTTGCGGCTGCGGTGGATGGTGGATTCGGCGTTTTGCCCTGTCTAACCTGCCCCCCACTTCAGCTCTGGGGCAGGTGTGTGTGGGCGGCCGTATCCGGCCATGTGTCGCGCCGCGAGATCGCCTGCGGGGAGGAGCTTGTGGTCTCGCGGGCGTCACTGTGGCGCGGTACGATTCATCCGGGATGCTTTGGGTAAAGCACGTTGAAAGCCCCGGCGGACGCACCGCCGGGGCTTTCAACGTGGATACCGCTACAGCCGGTCGGTCTTGAGTTCATCGAGGAACGCGCGCCACTCGTCGGCCGCGAATGCCAGGTGCCCGAACTCCGGGTTCTTCGAGTCGCGCACAGCGGCGCCGGCCGGGAAGTCGGCGACCTCTACGCAGTTCTGTGTCTTCCCTTGGCTGTAGCTGGACTTGCGGAACGTCAACAGGTGGGATTGCTCTGGGGTCTGCACTTTGGGTTCCCTACTGGATCATGCTCCGCAAGAACTCCCGCGAGCTCTCGACGCTGAGCGCCGATGCCTGCGCATGGTCATAGACCATCTCGCAGTGCTCAATCTCGACAGGGTCCTCGTAGAACAGCTCTGACATCACGTTTTCTTGGTACACGACCGGCGGGTCCTCAGGGAAATCCAGGATGACGAACGATCCTGCGGTAGCCGCGTGCAATCCTGCCGCACTCGGCAAGATCTGCACACGCAGCCACGGGCGCTGCACGTCGATCAAGTAACGGACCTGCTCGTCGCGTAGCTCGACGGGTATCCGGTGGATCGCCGCTTCGTCGATCACAGCCCAGATTCGGGGAGCGTCCGAACGCATTAGGATCTGTTTCCTTGCTTCCCGCGCTTCGACGCGTCGGTCGATGGCGTGCGGATCAGTTTCGCCATGGGTCCGCACCACAGCGCGCGTATATGCCTCGGTCTGGAGTAGGCCGGGAATCACCAATGCTTCATAGGTCCGGATACGGGACGCTTCGACCTCCAGCCCGACATAGGCACCCTTTCCGAGTACGTCGGAGTAGGACACCCACCACCCACGCTGCCTCGCTTGCTTGGCTAGGGACAGATACGCCTCGCACTCATCAGCGTCTTTGACGCCGTAGATGTCGAGCAGTGTCTCGACATCCTTTGAGTTCGGCCGCGCCCATTCGTTGTTCTCGATGCGTGTGAGCTTGCCGCGTGACCACTTCCCGCCGCGCTTCTTGGCTTCGTCAGTGACGTACTCGGATGTGTAGCCGCACGCTTCCCGTAGCTCACGTAGGCGTCGCGAGAGACGGCGCCGTCGTAGGGGCGGACTGCTGGCCATAGAGAGATTGCTCCTCGGTGCGCGTTCCTGGTGGCCAGATCCTATGACGCGCCTGGGGGATTCAGACATTTAGTGCACCGCCCACGTTTTCTCTGGTTATGCAAGTAGGAAGATCACCCCGTGAGACTAATTCACAAAGCGATTTTCTGATGTGGGCATTGAGAATTTTACGTGCATGCGGCAGTATGGCAGCTACCCAAAGCTCCCGCCGGGACGTCCCATCCCGGCCTAACCCCCAGGAGGGGTATGTCATGCGATTGCTGTCTGCGCTCGGCATGCTCGTGGTGCTGTGCGTGCTGCTGCTGTCCGCCCTGGTGGCGCCTCGGTCGGTGCCGCGTGCGTGCCTGAGTTCCACCGTGGGCCGTCACTGTGTGTTTGCGCGGCAGGCGCGTTATCTGTTGTGCCGTTGCCGTGAGTGCCCGCGTGTGGTCGCGCGGGTGCGGCCCTATCTCGATCGGCCTGGCCTCATGGCCGGGGCGTTTGTGCCTGGCCCGGAGCGCGCTGTGGTGTCGGCGCCCCTCTGTGGGCGTGCGGGCGCGTCGGAGCGTGCCGAGGAGGTGGCCCGGTGAGTGCGCGGCCGGTTTCCACGGATCTGGTGTTGGCGATTCGCGATGTCCTCGACAAGCACGGCTATCGGTCGGCCGATGTCCGTTCCCTGGGGGCGGCCTCGGCAGTGGTGGCCCGGTTGGTGGAGGTCTATGAGGGCCAGGCCGAACCCGGCACGCCCCCACCGGTGGTGATGGGCGGCGATCGGCTGGCCGCGCCTGGGGCGGTACGGGTCACCACCAGCCGCTACGCCCAGAGGACGCCCAGTGAGGTGCGGCTCCACCTCGGCCCCGCCTGCCTCGTCCTCGACAGCGCGAGCGGGGTCGAGGTGGCCACCCGCATCGCCGCCGCCGGGGCGGTGGCCGGGGATCTGCTCACCATGCCCACCCCGGAGGTGAACCGGTGATGCGCGATCCCCGGGAAGATGAGCAGGTGTGCCACCTGCGTCGGGTGGCCGACGCGCTGGTGGTGGGCACCCAGGAGCGGGCCTTGTGGCTGGGTGAGGTGCGCCAGACCTCGCTGGCGCTGTTGACCCACCTGGCCGACCAGTACGGCAACGCCTGCACCCACCCCCGCCCCGACGCGACCCCTGCCCGCGGGTGGCCCGGCACGCCCCGAGGCCACACCCAGGCGTGGCCGTGTATCCGCCCCGAAGGCCACAGTGGCATCCACGTGGATGCCACCGGCCACGCCTGGCAGCCCTGCCAGAAGGGAGAGACCTCATGAGCCCGCTGGAGGCGACCGTGGCCCGCCTACACCGCCGCTTCCCCGGCGCCACCATCTGGCACGGCTCGCATACCCGTCAATGGTGGGCACTGCTGCCCGGCCACCCACGCCTCATGGAAGCAGCCACCCCCGAAGCACTGGAACAACTGATCACCGCCGTAGGCGCCACCGGCCATCGCGACCAGCCCCACGGGAGGCACCCCCGCACCCGTGAACAGCCCGGCGGCCAGCGCCCCCAGAGGCGCGAGCAGCCCCACGGGTGGCACACCCACGAGCAGTACGCCCATGAGCGGTCCCGCGAGCGGCATACCCGCGAGCAGTACGCCCGCGAGTGGTCGGGTGAGCGGCCCGGTGCGGGGTGGGTGCCGCCTCGGCCGGCCCGGCCGCGTCGCCCCGACCCTCCGGCCAGAGGCGCCGACAGCACCACAACCGCGCCCATGGCCGCGGTTTCCGCGGGGCGGCGGCCGGTTCGGCCGCGGCATCGCCGGCGCCGCGACACCGCCCCCTCCTGACAGGGGCCGGTGCCGCTACACCCGGCCGCGCGGGGCACAGCACCCGCCACCGCGCGGCCCCTGCGGGGCCCGGCCATGGAGGGGGCCGGGCCCCGCCCACGAGCCCATGATCATCGCGAGTGTTGCCGCTCGGCGACACGGGACGGTTGAGAGCGACGAACCCCAACACCCGTGATGATCATGGCGAAACGAAAAGCCACACACCGGACATGCCACGCCCCGCCCCCTCCTCAAAGCCGGCGGGAGCACGATCCACCAGGGCCGCGCTGGAGCACACCCCCGACCAGCGCGGCCCCTCCCCAAAAGGGGGTGTCCGGCCACGGAGGAGGCCGGGCACCCCCACCCCCATATGTCGCACCGGGGCGAAAAGGGCAGACCCACCGGTCAGGCTGACTCCTCCCCGCCACAGGGGGTGAGGAGGCGACAAAGGAACTTTCGAAGCGAGGAGCTCAAAGCCCCTCTCCCACCGCTCGTGCCTCGATCGCTGCGCGATCTCAGCAGCCAGGGGGTGGGCGCCCCCTCCAGGAAGTCTTTCGGGGAGGGGTGCTAGGCAAGGGGGTGTTTCTTTCAGGGGGTCTTTCGGGGAGGGTGCTCCCTTCAGGCACCCTCCCCCGAGGGGGCAGGAGGCGGGCGGGGAACTGTTGTGCCTGGAGGGGTTTCAGCACGGTTCGTCCACCGGGCCTACCACGCCTGAGCACCGTCGAACCACAGCACTACCTGCCACCCCGGCCTCGGCTCGCCCCTCCTCACCCCTCGGCCTCCCCTGGGCTGTCGAGATCGCGAAGCGATCGAGACACGAGCGAACAACGCCCCCTCCAACACACGCCCCCCACGGTCACCACCCAAAACAGCCACCCCACAACCACCCCTCACACGGGCCCCACCCCAACAAAGGCCCCCGAGGGGGCCTTATCCCCCGCTCCCGGCCGCCCCTCTCTCGCCCGGTCCTGCTCGACACGCCTCGACACGCCGCTATACAGCCACCCACCCCAGCCGGGGTGTTCAGCCCCCGCGCCCAGGAAAGGTCCGCCCGATGCCCACCACCGCCACACTGCTGGTCGATCTCGCCCACAGGTTGGCCGACCTCATCGAGAACTACGAGCCCCAGCCGGTGCCGGCCAGTTGGGAACACGGCGAAGAACTCCGCACCCACCCACCCGCCCTGATGTGCACCCCCGACCAGATCCACACCGCCCTGAAACCCATCACCGCCTGCCTACGCGACTTCCAAAACGTGCTGGCCGCCATCGACGCCGTCACCCTCACCCCCCACGACCTGCTCACCCTGCACGCCCGGTGTGCCACCCCCGACCTACTGGCCGAAATGATCCCCACCCACCTCGAAGAACGCCGCCACACCGCCGCCGACCACGCCGGCTACACCCCCGGCCTGGTTTCCGCCCTCACCCAGGGCAACCTCCCCCTCCACCACGCCGACACCCCACACGGCCCCGAATTCCTCATCGCCTGGACCACCCTGCACCACCCACCCATCGGCCCCCGCGCCGAACTACTCGACCACGCCATAACCACCTACCAACACCCCACCCCCCACCGCAC